>JBCCDT010000017.1:0-41195 GCA_039030635.1 Pseudomonadota bacterium | reverse complement strand
GGCCGCCGCGCATCGTCGGGCCGCCTCCACGGCACGGCGATTTGGTTGGGCCAAGCGCTTTGCTCAAATTGTTCGCGGATTTGGTTGGGATAAAGCGATGCTGTTCAAAGCGCGGATCGCCATACCGCGGCCCGACGATGCGCGGCTCTGTTGCGCGATACGCATACGGTTGCTTTGTCCGCTTAGCGCCCATTTCGACCCATGCCACGCTTTGCACCAATCAACTGACCGACGCGAAAGCCGGTTCTCAGGCGATGGGACCGAAACGCAGACTAGTCTATCTCGTTGAGATCAAAGTCCACGTGCACATGGTTCCCATCCGGATCGGACACGTGGAACTGAACGAGGCCCGCGTCTCTGACTTCGGTCTTTTCGAACCGATCGCCGTTTTCCGTGAGCGTTCTCTCAAAAGCCGCTGCATCCGTCGCGGAAAACGCAAAATGCTCCAGTTTGAGCGCGGCGTCCGACCCGGTACGTTCTGGTCCGGGATCCTCAACAAGATGCACGACCGCGGCATCGCCTGCATAAAGCCACGCGCCACCGAACCCGAAATCGGGCCGTGACCCTGAGCGCAACCCAAGGACAGTTTCATACCACACAACCATCTTATCCAGATTGGCCGTCACGACGTTGACATGATCCAGGCGCTGCACAGGCATCTCAGAACCCCTCCAGCACGATCTTACCCTTAGATCGACCACTCTCCAACAGCTTATGAGCCTTGATAAGATTGGCCGCGTTTATGGTGCCAAAGTTCTCCGCAACGGTGGACTTCACCTGTCCTTTGTCGATCAACGCGGCGACCTCATTGAGGATGTCGCCCTGTCTTTGCATATCTGCTGTCTCGAACATCGGGCGTGTGAACATAAACTCCCAATGGACCGAGATGGCTTTGGGTTTGAAAGGTATGATGTCGAATGTCTCCGGGTCGTCGATCAACCCATACCGACCTTGGGGCGTCATGATCCCGGCGACCTCTTCGGAATACAGATGCGAATGGGTCGTTGAGGTCACGAAATCGACACTCCCGACGCCGAGTGCCGTTATCTGTGGGCCAAGCGGGTCTGCGTGGCTGATGACGTGATGCGCGCCGAGTGCCTCAACCCATGCTTTGGTTTCGGGCCGTGATGCGGTCGCAATGATGGTCACGTCTGACAAGGCGCGGGCAAGTTGGATGGTGATGGACCCAACGCCACCCGCACCGCCGATCACCAACAGCGTCTTCTTTCCACCGGGCACAGGGTGATTGATCCGCAAGCGATCAAACAGCATCTCATAGGCGGTCAACGCCGTCAGTGGCATCGCAGCCGCGGCTGAGGTCGAAATGGAACCTGGCGCTTTTCCGACGATCCTTGCGTCCACAAGATGAAATTCTGAGTTGGTGCCAGGCCGGTTCACCGCACCAGCATAGTACACGCGATCTCCGACGGAGAAATCGGTGACCGCCTCACCGCAGCCAACGACCTCACCAGCCGCATCCCACCCCAAGACATCAGGCGTCCCATGTGTCGGAGCACGCCGCTGCCTGATCTTGGTGTCCACCGGGTTGACCGAAATCGCATCGACCTTCACCAACAGATCGTGGCCGGTCGCAGATGGCTGATCGGCCTCAAAATCAATCAACGCATCCGGTCGATCAATCGGGCCTGTCGCAGTGTATCCAACAGCTTTCATAGCGTGCTCCTTGGGTTGGGTGTTCAGGCGATGACGCTCATCTCATTGAGCGTGAATTCTTCGACGGCCCCGTCTGTCGCCTTTATGTATGCCGCAAGGTGCGGGGCTCCCATATGCGTCTGCCACAATGCGCGGCTTTCCCAATTCTCAAAGAACAGGAAATGCGCCGGGTTGTCGTTGTCCTGATGCAGATCGTAGTTGATGCAGCCGTCTTCGGCCCGCGTGATGTCAATGAGCTTGAGAAGCTCTGCCTTCACGAGGTCGATCTTATCGGGGTTGGCTTTGATGTTGGCGACGATGGTCAGCTTGGCCATGGGTATCATCCTTTGTTTGTCCGTGTGATGTGAATTTACGTGGCCGCCCATTCGGGATAAACAGACACGAACCGAAATGATAATCCGGATAAAACGGCCAATGCTGCTTGATAACCTCCGCGTCTTCACGATCATTTCTGAAAAGGGCAGCCTCGTTGCGGCGGCCCGCGAAACGGGCATGGCCACCACGACAATCTCGGAACGCTTGGCCGCTCTTGAGGGCCATTACGACGTCGTCTTGTTCAACCGGACAACACGGTCGCTGAGCTTGACAGACGAAGGTCGGACACTTCTGGAAGGGGCCAAATCCGTCCTGAGTGAGGTGGCCGACCTCGACACACGCGTTCGCCACGGGGCAGAGACACTCTCGGGGCCAATCCGCATCTCGGCCCCCATTGATCTGGGCCGCTCCATCATATCGCAAGCCATATCGACCTTCACAGCAGAGAACCCGGCGATTTCGACCGAACTGTCCTTGTCTGACGGCTACGTCGATTTGGTCGGCCAGGGATTTGATTTGGCGGTGCGCTTCGGCAATGTGTCGGACTCCTCTCTGAGAGTGCGAAACCTCGGGGCCTACCAGCGGCTCGTTTGCGCGGCCCCTGCGTATCTGGAAAAACACGGCGCGCCCACAACGCCTGACGACCTGTCACGTCACAATTGCCTCGTGATGCGGTTCGGGGACACGCTGGACAACGTTTGGGAGTTCGGCACAGGCCCCAAACATCACCAGGTCACGGTTCGGGGCAACAAGGTTGTCAACGACGGGTGGCTCATCCGATCCTGGGCGCTCGCCGGGCATGGGATCGTCCTCAAGTCCGAGCTGGATGTCGCCGAGGACGTCCGCTCTGGTGCGTTGGTGTCCTTGCTGAAAGACCATTTGCCACCTGCCAAACCCCTCCAGATGATGTTCCCACCCAGTAGAGCGCAACCGCGCCGCGTGACCGCGTTCGCAGATCATCTTCGCGCAACGATTTCCGGCCTGAGGACCGCGTCATAGGCCATCAATAAGGCATACTGCCCTGCGCAGATGCCTGGCCTTTCCTTGGGGGTGGGGCGTACGACCCCGACGCGCCGCACTCGGGCTCAGACTGCTCACAAAGTCATTTCCGTCCGGGACGACAAAGAACCCAAGCGTGTGATTGACCTCAACGTCATCGACAATCTCGCCTGTTGCAGTGACGTCATAGACACCCAATGAAGTGACCGCATCAAATGCGCCACCAAAGAACAGTGCAAAATCCGGCACCCTCCCATCGTCACGCATACCATCTTCAGAAACCGAAAAGGGCGCAGCTCTTGCCGCGCCCCCATTTGTCATTTGCCCTCGTTCGTCAGAGGTCGCCCGCGGCTTTGCTTTCAATCTCCGGCCAGTTGCCCTCGGCCAGGGTGATGCGGTTCGTTGTTTCCTGCACGAACAGGTTCTGCGCCCCATCCGACGAATTCAGATAAAGCTGACCATCGACGATCTTGAACAGATGCGGCTGCGTCGGGATTTTCTTGGCTTTGCCCGTGCCCACAGCACACCATCCGCCATAGGCCGGGGCAAACTTCGCCGGATCGGCTTTGAACTTCTCCATGTTCTCTGCGCTCGCGAATTTCCACGTCACGCCAGCATGCTCATACTTGTAATCCGCCGAACCTTTGGTCGGCGCGCCCACCGTGTGATAGGCCACAGCATCATAGCCACTGATCGCGATGTTCTTTTCCGGGTTGGCAAGGAAAAACTCATCCGCCGCCTGCGCCGTGCTCAGCGATGCGAATGTAGCGAGGGTTGCAATGGCAGCACCGGTGCGAAGGGATTTCAAAATCATCTGGGGTCTCCTGTTGGATTGATCCATACGTTTCCGTATTGCGGTGCTGAACCACCGCGCCCCAGACGTGCCCGTTTGTCGCACCAAAGGCCAATAAACTCGGATCACACCGGCTCACAGCTCTGCCAATCACACGTGTGTCAGGCTGGTGTGATGAGGCTCATCGCGCCTTTGATTTGGAAAACCAGACCAGCGCGCCAACCACGACACCCCAAAAGGCGCCGCTTACACCAAAGAGGGTCATACCGCTGGCCGCGATCAGGAATGTCAGGGCAGGGGCCTCCAATTGCGCGGGCTCCCCAAAGGCGGCCGACAACGACCCCACCAGCGCGGGGATCAGGGCCAGCCCGGCCACGCCTGTGATCAACACCAGCGGCGCAAGACCAAAGAGCGACGTGACCACCGCCGCCGCAAAGGCCAGCGCGACATAAGCCACCCCGCTCGTGATCGCGGCGAAATAGCGCTTGGCGGGATCCGGCCCCGCATCCTCGCCCGCCATCATCGCCGCCGTGATCGCCGACATATTCAGCGGCACCGCCCCAAAGACAGAGGTCACAACGCTCATCAGCCCCGTCATGCGGATCATCGGTTGGCGCGTCACGGCGTAGCCATTCAGCTCCAGCACCGCAAAACCGGGGATATTCTGCCCCGCCATCGTCACCAGGTAGAGCGGGACAGAAAAGGAAATGAACGCCTGCAGCGAAAAGACCGGCGTCACCGGCACGATCTGAGGCAACATATCGCGCCCGCTGGGCATGGCTGCCTCTGACGGATCTACGGCAAAATACAGCACGATCAGAAACGCGATCACGGCAAAGGGCATCGCCGCCAGCCGGTTCCACCTCAGCCCAATGAGCCAGGCCAGGATCACCGGCGCCATCAACCCCGGCACGGCGCCGAGGGCAAGCGCCGGGGCCAGGCACAGCTCCAACAAAACCCCGGCCAGCAACGCGTTGCCGATGGGTTTGGGGATCGCCGCCACCACGCGGCCCAGCGCAGGCACCAACCCGGTCAGCACGATGAGCCCCGCACACCCGATCAATGCGCCCACCGCCTCGCCAAAGCCCCCGGGCAAGGCCGCGCTGGCGGCCAAAAACGCGGCCCCCGGCGTCGACCATGCCACCGCCGCCGGGATGCGCGTCATCAGCGGCAACCAGATACTGGCAAGCCCCATCCCCAAGGTCGCAAAGAACAGCCCCGTCGCGGCCTGCGTGGCGGTCGCCCCCATCGCCGTCATGCCCGCCAGCACAATCGCAAAGGACGCCGCATAGCCCACAAAGGCCGCCAAGAGCCCCATCGAAACCGCCGGGAAAAGAGATTTGCGATCCATGACCACTTTCAACGCCGCGTCAAAATCTGACTGCGCCTGTTGTCTCGCAGAATGCGGGGATGGGCAATCCTAAGCAAAGCCCGCGGTCAGTGCAGGCTCAAGAGCACCTCGATGTCACGCGATGTCAGCCGCTGCAACAGCTCACGATCCTCGGCCGCCAACCGCCCGCCGGTTTTGATCGTCTCATGCAACAGCGCCGCAATCCCCGCCGTGGGCATGTAATACACATTGGGGTTCTCGTGGCTCAGGTCCGACACCAGCTTTTGCAACAGCCGCTTTTGCCGTTCCCCGTCCAGATCCTTGCGTTTGTCCTGTAGCATGCGCCGCGCTCCATCGCTTTGTGGCACCACGTCAAAGCTAGGACGCTCGACAGGTCCGGGCAACTGCGAGATCCGTCACGGCAAACCAATCCTGCAAAATTTCGGCATAGAGCTCCGGTTCCCGCAGAGGCCACAGATGATCGCGCCCGTCCAACATCCGCGCGGTCACTGCGCCATAGCGGCCCGCCAGCGCCTCTGGCATGCGGCGGATGGCGTCTGGCTCCCCATCGGCGGCAACAGCCAATACCCGGCAGGCAATGTCATCCAGCGCCGGGGGCCGGAAGGCGACTACATCCCGCCCACCCCGCCGGATCGTCCGCGCAGAGATCAGGCGCATCCCCGCCACATATTGCTCCGCCATCTCCGGGCTGCCAAACATCCCCGCCATCCGCCGCGCCACAAAGGGCAGACGCATCAGCGCCCCATTGATCGCATAGGCCGCGTTCCACAGCATCGGCGCCTTGAGCCGACCCACATGAAACCCCGACAGCATCGCACCGGCAAACCGGTCCGGCCGCAAGGTCAACAGGATCGACCCCACATAGGCCCCCAGCGAATGCCCGGTGACATAGATCGCGCGCTCTCGTGGCACCGTGTCCACCACGCGCGCCACCTGTTCAGCACTGTCTTTGAGGGAATGCCACGCAATCGTGGCGCTGCCCCCGTGGCCGGGCAAATCCGGGATCAGGGCGTCATGCGCGTGCATTTGATCCACCACCGGCTGCCAGCACCAACCGGCAATCCCAAGACCATGGAGATAGAGGATATAAGGGCGGCTCGTGTCAGAACCTGTTTGCGTAAAGCGAAGCATCTTGTGACCTCCCATAGGACACAAGACACAACTTTTGCCTCTCTTTGCGTTATCTCAAGCGCTCTTTGGGAATACCAGCGTTGCACCGGCGCGATGGCTTATTCGCCCAGTTTCGCGTGCACCTCATCGAGGTCAATTTCCCCGATGGGCATTTTATTTGCTGGATTTTCAAAGTCATACTTAAAGAGCTCGAAATCCCGCTTATAGATCTCATAGACCAGATGCATCGACAGATCGTCGAAATAATCTTCCACCGGATGGGCGCGTTTTGGCCCGTGCCCTTCACTTTCGTTAAAGCGCGGGATCTTTTTAAGGTCGACTTTCTTGGGCGTTTTGATGCCTTTCAGCACGTCCGCCATCCCGTCATTGAACGTCTCGGTCCAGAAAATCCGGTCATAGCGCCCGCCATTGACGATAAAGGTCGACACATGCCCCGACATCGCCGACCAATGAATGTCCGGCTCCATCGGGCGGCGCCAGCGGATCGTGTCCCGGGCAAAGAGCAGAAACCGGCGAAAGCTCGCGATCTGGTCAAACTCGTCCTTGCCGTCATCGCCGCCCACTTCGATCCCGTATTTCTGAATGAGCAGCGGCACCAGCTTGCCACGATAGCGCACACCATTGCGCTGAATGCCGCAAATCTTGTCAAAGAAACTCGACAGGATGCGCGTATAGGGGTTCCGCACACAGGTGAACGCATAGGATTTATGCGCCACGACATTGGCGGCAATCGCCTCCTGGCTGTCTTCGCGGGCCCATTTGTGCAGGCCCTTTTCAGCGTCATGAATATCGCCGTCAAAGAAACTGCCATGGTCGGAATAATACATGATCTGCCCGATGGTCGAACACGCGCATTTGGGCACCACGCGGTAGACCACGCTTTCGCTTTCGGTCATCCATGTTCCTGGAAAACCCATCACCTTGCCTCCAAACCGTACCTTGCCCGTTTTCTGCTCATGACCTTAGCGGCCTTAAAAAACACTTGAAAGGGAGTTTATTCAGGGTCCCTTCAGAGTTATCACTATAAACAAAGCGAGCAGTCACGGGTAGTTTGTTTCGAAAATGGCAAAAATTGCGTATATTTTGCTGTGCCACAAGGATCCGGATGCGATCATTCAGCAGGCCCGGCGCCTGACGGCTGTGGGCGACTACATGGCGATCCATTTCGATGCTCGCGCCAAACCGGAACATTACCGCAAAATCCGCGATGCGCTGGGCGATGATCCCAATGTGGCCTTCGCGCGCAAACGCTGCAAATGCGGCTGGGGGGAGTGGTCGCTCGTGCAGGCCACGCTTTATGCGGTTGAGGCCGCGGTAGAGGCATTCCCCCGCGCCACCCATTTCTACATGCTCTCGGGCGATTGCCAGCCCATCAAATCCGCGCATTATGCCCATGACTTTCTGGACAATGACGATGTGGATTACATCGAGAGCTTCGATTTCTTCGAAAGCGATTGGATCAAGACCGGCATCAAGGAAGAGCGTCTGGTCTATCGCCATTTCTTCAATGAACGCAAAAACAAGGCGCTGTTTTACGCGTCGTTTCGGATGCAGCGCCGGCTGGGGCTAGGCCGCGACATCCCCGCCGACATCCAGATCATGATCGGCAGCCAATGGTGGTGCCTGCGCCGCCGCACCATCGAATGGATCCTCGATTTCACACGCAAACGCCGCGACGTGATGCGCTTTTTCCGCACCACCTGGATCCCGGATGAGACCTTCTTTCAAACGCTCGTGCGCCATGTCGTGCCAGAGCAGGAAATTCGCACCCGCACGCTGACGTTTTTGATGTTCACCGATTACGGCATCCCGGTCACTTTCTACAACGATCACTTCGACCTGCTGAAATCCCAAGACAGCCTGTTTGCCCGCAAGATCAGCCCCGAAGCGATGGAGCTTAAGCGCAATCTCGGCGCGCTTTACGCCGATGATGAGGCGCAGTTCCAGATCTCCAACGAAGGGCAGAACCTCTACAAATTCCTCTCCGGTCGGGGCCGCATCGGCCGCCGTTTCGCCAGCCGCTTCTGGGAAACCGAAAGCACGCTCGGCCGTCACCGTGAGTTGATGATCGTGGTCTGCAAGAAATGGCACGTGGCCAAACGCGTGCTCGAACAAATCCGCCAGGCCACGAATGTGCCGGCCATCGAATACCTCTTCAACGAAGAACACACAGCCCTGCCCGATCTGGGCGGCATTCAGGCCACGCTTGGCAAACGCACGCGCCACCGCCGGGCGCTCATGCGCGTGCTCTTTGATTACTTCAAAACCGATCGGATGATCATCTGCCTTGATCCCTCCAACCTCGATCTTTTGCATGATTTCGCCTCTGACCGCTCCACCACCAAGATCCTCGAAATCAAATGCGAATTCACTGATGACTATCTGATCGGCCATGCCAAACGCGTGGGTCTGGCGGGCGAAGAAACCTCTCAGGACACGCTCGAACGCCTGATGCCCACGATCCGCGGCGACATGGTGTTCGAAAGTGATCGCATCCGCGACGCCGATTTCGAAAACCTCTTTGCCGTCGACCAAGGCGTCGGGGTCGAAGACAATGCAGGCCAGATCGCCCAGTTCCTTGATATCCCCATGGACAAGGCGCTAGACATCGCAGGCACGCCGCATCTCTTCGCCGATTAAGGACCTCCCATGTCGCACAGCTATGACGATCAGAATATTTTCGCCAAGATCCTGCGCGGCGAGATCCCCAACAGCACGGTCTATGAAACCGATCATACCCTCGCCTTCAACGATATCGCGCCGCAGGCCCCGGTCCATGTGCTGGTGATCCCCAAGGGCCCTTACGTCAGCCATGATCACTTCGCCGCGGACGCCTCCGAGGCTGAGATCATCGATTTCATGCGCGCCACCGCTGAGGTCTGCCGCATGACGGAGGTGAGCCTCGCCGCAGGCGGAAAAGGCTATCGCGTTATCTCCAATTGCGGGCCCCACGGCGTGCAAGACGTGCCCCATTACCACCTGCATGTATTGGGCGGCCGCGTGATGGGACCCATGGTCGAAAATCCATAACGCAGCCATCCCAGCACCTGCCCGCAAGTTGCCCCATTATTGACGTGTTGCGCCGTTAACCTTTGGACACAAAACCCGAGGTGAACGTAAACATGGCCACAGTCGTCGAAAAATCCCTGACCGCTATTTTGGTGCCCATCATGGTGCCCTTTGTGATCGTGATGTACGTGATCAAACTCTTCACCAAGGGCGAGAAATTCAGCCAGTTTTTCGAAGACGCTGACATGATGGCTGAGGCCGACGCGCATTTTGAACGGATCACGGCAGAAATTGTCGACACCACCCCTTCACTGGATCAACACGCAAAATACAAGGCCCGCGCCCGCGCTTTGATCGAACGCGAAGACTGGGTGACGCTGGCCGATTGGATGACCGACCTCGATCAACAGCGCACTGTGTGCGAGGCCAATCTATCGCTTTCCGATACGGTCCTGGAAGACACGCTTGAGACCTTGTCGATCGACATTTTCGAAGGGCATGCGTGCCATCCCGATCCGATCCTGCATTTCGACATTGAAACCGCTGAAAAGCTTGAAAGCCTGTCATTGCAGCACCCGCAGCATTACCCGCTGCGTGTGATCGCCGCGCACATACGCTGCTATCAAGGCTGGACATATCGCGGCGCGGATTACGCGGCCTATGTCTCTGATGACGGGTGGCATGGCATGGGCTCTTTGTTTGGCCAGGCCCAGATGCTCTTACGCGATGTTGACCCTGTTGAGATGAATGCCCCCATGATCGCCGCCGCGCGCCACAAACTCTTGGCCTTCATGCCCAATGCCCACTCCCATGTGCAGCGATTCTACCGTGAATGGACGGCGCTGGATCCCAAAAATCAGACCCCGCATCGCCGCCACGCAATGATGATGCTGCCGCGCTGGTTCGGATCGCAAACCGATCTTGAAAACGCCGCAGCAGAGGCCGCCGCCGCGACGCATATGCTGACCGGTGATGCGGCTTACTTTACCATGTATCGCACCGTCCTCGATGATTGGGATCCGCATGTCCTGGCGATGAACATGGACCGGTTTGCGCAAGGGGCGCATGACTTTTTGACGCTGCGCGGCAATGACCCGGCTGTGGTGTCCCACCTGATCAGCACAATGGCGTGGTGGTCCGCCATCGGATCCGCCCGCGGCCTGACCAAGGCACAAAAAGTCAAGCGCAAAGAGCTGTCTAACGGGTTCAAATCCCTCTCAAAGGATCTGATCCGCACCCGGCTGACGGCGATTTACCCCCCTGCGTGGAAAAACGGCGCCGAGGAATGCCAGTTTGAAATCCTCACGGCCTGCAAGGAAGAGGTTGACGCTGGTTTCGAAATGACCCTTGGGCCAAACGGCATCGCCTTCGCGGACCCGCAAGGCGATGCGCTGACGCCCTAAAGTCAGGTCTTCCGCAAATACCCGTTGGGCGCATAGGTGGCATTGGGCCCAAACATGTCGCAGTAAAATTCATCCACCTCGAACATGCCGGGATGGGCGGCGTCGTAATCCTCAATCGCCTTGCTGGGCCCGCCCCCGTAATTCTCCGCCACACCTTTGAGTTCAGTCATGATGCCATCCTCCATGCACAGCATCTCACCCGCCTGCATGTGCTGGCCCAGGAATTCCAGCGCGGCCATGCAGCACGCGTAGGTATGCGCGCTGTCTTCCAGCACGAACCACGGGCGCGGCGCGGACCAGATATCAAACGCGTCAAAGCTGGCGCCCAGATCCATCACATCGCCCTCAATATAGGTGACGCGCGGGTCGCTCACTTGCGGTTTCTTCACATCAATCGAAAAGATCGGCGTCTGGCGGCCATAGTTGTTCACCGTATCCGCCATCCAAATGGCACTCGCCCCATGATGGCTGCCAATCTCGATGATCGTCGCCGGCTCCAGATCCCAGATCGCGCGCGCCTGAATGGCGGCATCAATCGGACTGCGCAGACATTCGATGCCCTTGTACTGATAGGCCATGACCCCGTCCTGATACTTGCGCAGGAACGGGTAGTCGAAATTGGATTTGAACGATCGCATCACGGGGGCCTTTCTGGATTGGGCTTTTGCCCGCACCTAACCCTCGCCCGATCAAAGGGTCAATGCCTCGCGCCTTCACGAAACCTTGCCCCACGCCGTAGGGTGGGATTCCACCCCACCACGCTGCATCTCGTGTCCACAAAACCGGCGCAAATCCCGCAGGTTCAAAAAGATCATCACCAAACCCTTGAGCGCCGCCGCAAAAACCCCGATATGCAGCGTCATGGATCCAACAGCCCCCTCCGCCCCCCTCGGTATGCGCGCCCGCGTGGGCCGCATCATGGATGGCCCTTTGGTGCAAAACTTCATCCTCGGTGTGATCCTCTTCAATGCGGGTATCCTCGGGCTAGAGACCTCCAAAACCGCGATGGCCGCCGCCGGGCCGCTGATCCTCACGCTCGACAAAATCTGCCTTGGCATTTTCATTGTTGAGATCTTGCTCAAACTCTTCGCCCGCGGCTTGGGTTTTTTCCGCACCGGGTGGAACATTTTCGATTTCACCATTGTGGCGATCTCGCTCGTGCCCAACGCACAAGGTCTCTCTGTCCTTCGCGCACTGCGCATTTTGCGGCTCTTACGCGTGGTCTCGGTCGTGCCCTCGCTGCGCCGCGTGGTCGAGGGGCTGATGAACGCGATGCCCGGCATGGCCTCCGTCTTCATGCTCATGGGGCTCATTTTCTACATCGGCGCGGTCATGGCGACCAAGCTCTTTGGCGCGGATTTTGATGAATGGTTCGGCACCATCGGGCGCTCGGCCTATTCGCTGTTTCAGATCATGACACTGGAAAGCTGGTCCATGGGCATCGTCCGCCCTGTGATGGTCGAATACCCCTATGCGTGGATGTTTTTCGTGCCTTTCATTCTGGTCACGACCTTCGCCGTGGTGAACCTGGTCGTGGGTCTGGTGGTCAATTCCATGCAAGACGCCCACGCGGTCGAGGACAACGCCCGCACCGATGATTACCGCGACGAGGTGCTCACCCGCCTCAAGGATATCGAGGCCAAGCTCCACGATCTGGATAAAAAGCGCTAAGTCAGACAACGCGCCCCGGGCTTGATCCGGGGCCTCATGCGAAGGGGTGCCAGAGGTCCCGGATCACGTCCGGGACGGGAAAGTCGTCAAAGCAGCTCGGGTGCTACCGGGAACTGGTCAACTTCAGAAACACATCCTCTAGATCCGCCTGTTCCGTGCGCATATCCGCGATCGTGATGCCAGCGTTGCGCACCCGCTCCAACACTGCCTCCGCCGTCATCTCTCGCGCATGATAAGATAGCTCAATCATGCCGTCTTCCCGTCGTGCTGCCTGCAGCCCCTTGGCCTGCGGCAGTGCATCCACCACGCCCTCGGGTCGCACCACGATCCGCCGCGTGTCCAACTGCCCCAAAAGCGCGCTGGTCTTGTCCCGCACCACCAGTTCGCCATGGTTGATGATCGCGATCTCGTCGCACATCTCCTCGGCCTCCTCCAGGTAATGGGTGGTCAGAACGATCGTCATGCCTTGGGCATTCAACCGCTTCACATTCTCCCACAGCATCTGGCGCAGCTCGATATCGACGCCCGCCGTCGGCTCATCCAGCACCAGAATATGCGGATGATGCACCAGCGCCTTGGCCAAGAGAAGCCGCCGCCGCATGCCCCCTGACAGGGTGCGCGCATAGGCACGTGCCTTATCCTCCAACCCCACAAGCTGCAAAATCTCATCACTGCGCCGCTGCGATTTCGGCACACCATAAAGCCCCGCCTGCATCTCCAACGCATCGCGCGGATTGAAAAACGGATCAAGGTTCAGCTCTTGCGGCATCACCCCAATGGCCGCGCGGGATTGGCGCGGGTTCACATCCTGGTCAAAGCCCCAGATCGTGACCTGCCCGGTTGTCTTGCGCACCAGCCCCGCCAGAATGTTGATCAGCGTCGATTTCCCCGCCCCATTGGGCCCAAGCAGGCCAAACACACAGCCCGCCGGAATATCCAGATCAATCCCCTTCAGCGCGTGTTTCTCACCTCCGCGCCCCCGGTACAGTTTGGTCAGTCCTTTGATATCAATCGCCGTCTCTTGCATGGGCGCAGATGTAACAAACCACACCGCAGAGACCACCCGTATTTCCGGGATTCTTTTGTGCCCCGAAACCCGCTAAACTCACCGTCAAACAACACAGATGAGCAGACATGGCCAACCAACCCCTCAAAGGCATGGCACGCCTTGCCGCCGCCTGGCGCAACTCCCGCGCGGGCTTTCGCGACGCCTGGCAGGGCGAGGAGGCCTTTCGACAGGAAGTCATCCTGTTCCTCCTGAGTATCCCTGCGGCGTTCCTCATCGGCGCAACGGTCTTCCAAACCGCCCTTCTCATCGTATCAATGGTGTTGCTTTTGATTGTAGAGATCCTCAACAGCGCCATAGAAAGCGTCGTGGACCGCATCGGCCCGGAACGGCATGAGCTGTCTCGCAAGGCCAAGGATATGGGCTCACTTGCCGTCTTGATGGCCATGCTTCTGGCCGGCATCCTCTGGCTCGCGGCCATCTGGCAAGCCCTCACCACGTAAAGCGAGGCACCCTAATTACAGCGCCTGGCGCGGAATCAAGGCCCTTGGGCCGCCGCGCCTTCGCAAGGCCCCTCCCAGGGCCTGGCGAAATCGCAATCGCAGCCCACAGACCAGCTTTCGTGCGGTACTGAACGATAAAGTGCCTCTGACCCAGGTCAGGATCGCCAGACCGGGGCCTTGCGAACCCGCTCTGGCGCGATCAACTCCCAAAACCTGTCACCCATCCAACATTGCCCACTGGCCGCTCCCCCCTCCTCGTGCCATATCAGTCACAGACAAGATGGAGGGTCCCCCATGACATTCGGAAAAGGCTGCCACCTGCACCTCATCGACGGCTCTGCCTTCATCTTTCGCGCCTATCACGCCCTGCCGCCGCTCACCCGCAAATCCGACGGCCTGCCCATCGGCGCGGTCTCGGGCTTTTGCAACATGCTCCACCGCTACGTCACCGATGATCATGGCTCCGATGCCCCCACCCATGTGGCCGTCATCTTCGACAAAGGCAGCCACACGTTCCGCAATGATCTCTATTCCGAATACAAGGCCAATCGCGACGCGATGCCCGAGGACCTGCGCCCACAAATCCCCCTGACCCGGGCCGCGACCGAGGCGTTCAACATCGCCTGCAAAGAGCTTGAGGGCTATGAGGCCGATGACATCATCGCCACCCTCGCCGTGCAGGCGCGCGACGCCGGCGGTCGCGTCACCATCATCTCGTCCGACAAAGACCTGATGCAGCTTGTCGGCGGCGGCGTCGAAATGCTGGATGCCATGAAAAACCGCCGCATTGACGTGGAGGGGGTTGAGGAAAAATTCGGCGTCCGCCCTGACCGCGTGGTCGACGTGCAGGCGCTGGCGGGCGACAGCGTCGACAATGTCCCCGGCGCGCCCGGCATCGGCATCAAAACCGCCGCCCTCCTGATCAACGAATACGGCGATCTCGAAACCCTGCTCGACCGCGCGGGAGAAATCAAACAGCCCAAGCGCCGCGAAACCCTCATCGACAACCGCGCCCAGATTGAGCTCTCCAAAAAACTGGTCATCCTCGACACGGCCACCCCCATCGATTTCACCCTCGACGATCTCGAAGTGCTCGATCCAGAGCCGGAAAAACTCCTGACCTTCCTGGCTGAGATGGAGTTCCGCACCCTGACCAAACGCATCGCCGAAACCCTTGAGGTTGAGGCCCCCGTGATCGCCGAGACTGAGCCGCAAGGCGCGGACGAGGCCGCTCCCGAATGGCCCGCCATAACCCCCGACGCCTACACCAAAGTCGCGGACATGGAGACGCTGAACACCTGGATCGCCAAGATCCGCCACCGCGGATACGTCGTCATCGACACGGAAACCACCTCGCTCAATGAAATGCAGGCCGACCTCGTCGGCATTTGCCTCGCCACGGAACCGGGGGAGGCCTGCTACATCCCCGTCGCCCACACCGAAGGCGATGATGATCTTTTCGCGTCCGGCAAACGCGCCCCCGGCCAACTGGACCGCCAAGAGGTGCTTGATGCCCTCAAGCCCATCCTTGAGGACGACGCCATCCTCAAAATCGGCCAGAACATGAAATATGACGCGAAGATCTTCGCCAATTACGGGCTGCGCATCGCCCCCATCGACGACACCATGCTCATGTCCTACGCCCTCAACGCAGGCATCCACAATCACGGCATGGACGCTCTGTCAGAGCGGTATCTCTCCCATACCCCCATCCCGATCAAAACCCTGCTGGGCACCGGCAAATCCGCCATCACCTTCGATAAGGTCCCCGTCGATGAGGCCGTCAAATACGCCGCCGAGGATGCCGATATCACGCTCCGCCTCTGGCACCTCTTCAAACCCCGCCTGCATGCCGAGCAGGTCACCACCGTCTATGAAACCCTTGAGCGTCCTCTCGTCCCCGTCCTCGCACGCATGGAGCGTTACGGCATCCTCGTCGACCGTGACACGCTCTCCACAAAATCCAACGTCTTCGCCCAGAAAATGGCCGGGCTGGAGGCGGAGATTCACGAGCTTGCGGGCGAGACCTTCAATGTCGGCTCCCCCAAGCAACTGGGCGAAATCCTCTTTGACAAAATGGGGATCGAAGGCGGCAAGCGCGGCAAGACAGGCGCCTACGCCACCGGTGCCGACGTGCTCGAAGACCTCGCGACTGAGCATGAGCTTCCCGCCCGCGTCCTCGATTGGCGGCAGCTTTCCAAACTCAAATCCACCTATACCGACGCGCTACAGGATCACATCGACCCGGATACCGGCCGCGTCCACACCTCCTACGTCCAGACCGGTGCCTCCACCGGGCGGCTCGCCTCCACCGATCCCAACCTGCAAAACATCCCCATCCGCACCGAAGAGGGCCGCCGCATCCGCGAGGCTTTCGTCGCCGCCCCCGGCAACACGCTCCTCTCGCTCGACTATTCCCAGATTGAGCTGCGCATCCTCGCTCATATCGCCCAGATCGACGCCCTCAAAGAGGCCTTCCGCGAGGGCCAGGATATCCACGCCATGACCGCTTCAGAGATGTTCGATGTGCCGCTAGACGCCATGACCCCCGACATCCGCCGCCGCGCCAAGGCCATCAATTTCGGCGTGATCTACGGCATCTCGGGCTTCGGTCTCGCGCGCAACCTCCGCATCCCGAGGGGGGAGGCGCAGGCCTTCATCGACCGCTACTTTGAACGCTTCCCCGGCATCCGCACCTACATGGATGACACCGTGGCCTTCGCCAAGGAACACGGGTTCGTCCAAACCCTCTTCGGCCGCAAAATCCACACGCCCGAGATCGCCGCCAGCGGCCCCCGCGCCGGCTTCGCCCGCCGCGCCGCCATCAACGCACCGATCCAAGGAACGGCCGCCGACATCATCCGCCGCGCCATGATCCGCATGCCCGAGGCTATCGAGGGCCTCCCCGCCAAGATGCTCCTGCAAGTCCATGATGAGTTGCTCTTCGAGGTCGAGGAAAGCGCCGCCGGAGAGGTCACCGAAGCCGCCCGCCAAGTCATGGAAAACGCCGCCAAACCCGCCGTCCACATCGACGTGCCCCTGGTGGTAGACGCCGGCCAAGGCGCCAACTGGGCCGAGGCGCACTAACACCCAACCGCACCCACCAATCCAACCCGCCCCGGACCTGATCCGGGGCCTCCCTTCCTTCCGTAAGGCGGGGTTCACCCCGCCACCAACAGAGCAACAAAGCGCGTCCGTCAGGCCGTGGCATGGCGACCCAACCCTCTTATCAGCCGCCCTTTATCCCTCACCCCCGCCGACCCTCCGAGCAACGCCCTGCAATTGGCATTTCGCCACGCCCGGGTACGGCCCGACGAACGCGCGGCGAGCTAACGCCCTTGATTCCGTGCGAGATGGACTCCGCACTGTCATCCGGCTCAAGTAGTAGTGAAGGTTGAAAAAGTGGCCTGTGCTACTTGGGTGAATTTGGTTTGTCGGCAGTGTGATGTGTTTTTTGGTGCTCCGCATCGGTTGACATATCCGTTTGACATTCCCATGTTGTAGAAGTCGTTTGGATAAACGACGGCTTTGGGCCTGGAAGGCCCTATTTGAAACCTGGAACAGGTTTCGGTCGAAAATTGGAATACGCCTAAATTCTGGCGAATTAGATTCGAGCGAATCTTGTTCCTTCCTAAATGGAAGGAAAACTGAATGTCTAAATTCATCCTTAAATTTAAAGAAGTATCCGTTCAGCCCAGCGATCCAACAGGTGTTGTGGTGAAACGAGCAATTGGATTTGTAAATATAAAGGAACTGCTTCCTTTGCTGGATAGCAGATCGCTTGCCCCAAATCCAAGAAGCGCCAAAAAAAATGCGATCATTGAGGGAATTCTCGGCACGCTCAACAGCGATCCTGAGCTTTTCCGTTTTAAGTCGAAAGGCCTTCTTATTTCGTCGCACAAAGTGGAGGAATTAGAACGCAACCGTTTTCGTTTAGAGTTCAATAAAGACTTCGTGGATGGTGTCCTTGACGGCGGGCACAACCTCTTCGCAATTGGAATATTCGTTCTTTCGCAAGTTGCGCCTGAAAAAGAGCTGCAACGAGTTAGGACATGGGATGATCTCGATGAAATATGGTCGGAGTATAGAGACGCGATACAAGAATTAGAGTTTGATACCGAGGACTTGGTTGCGGTTGAATTGATATTTCCACCTAAGCCTAATGACGAAAGCTTGGATGCTTTTGACCAAATTGCCTTTGATATTTCGCAAGCGCGAAACGCAAATACTCAGGTCAAAACAGAAGCGTTTCAAAACAAACTCGGCTTCTATGATGTTCTAAAGGAAGCTTTGCCTGAGGAACTAGGGCGACGAGTAGAGTGGAAACCTGGAGTGGTAGAAGCTTCAGATGCTAAGCCGATTTCTGTTCGAGACATTGTCGCTTTAGCATGGATTCCGCTGAACTTAGCAAACGAACATAAGCTATTGCCTACCAACATAAGCGTAAGTCCTCAGAATATTTACAGTAGGAAAGGCGAATGTTCCGACAAATTTAATGCTTTGATGAAACTTGATGCTGTTACCGAGCCGATCGGCGGGAAAGCAGGGCAAGCCCGTCAATTAAAGCACAAGGCTGTGGAATCATGCCTACGGATCACTGCCGACTTGCCGAGGCTGTTTGATCTCATCTACGAAAAATTTCCATCTTTTTACAATGACGGTGGAGCCAACCGCTTCGGGTCACGCACGATTGTGAAAATCTTTGACCCGGACAGGATAAAGGAACTAAAGGCAGCCCAAAAAGATGTTTCTGGATACACTGCAATCAGGCCAGTCACCCCGTTTTTCCAAAGGTCTTCGGCGGAATTAAAGTATAAGTATCCAGAAGGGTTGATCATTCCTTTTGTTACAGGTTTGTCTGCACTAATGACCGTTGAGAATGGAGAAATAGTTTGGGCAGTAGAAGACATCGACATGATTTTGCTGTCGAAACTTGAAAAAGCTGCACCGCTTTTTGATGGACAGCTTGACGCATACTCATGGGATCCTCAAAAACTTGCCAAAAACCTTTCGAGTCACAAGCAGGCAGCCAGCTACTATAAGGTCTTGTAACGCCTCAGTAATTCTTCGCAGGGCTGGTTCACCGGCCTTGCGAACACAGGAAGTATTTGACCCAGTGACTGGCAGCAACGGCTCAGCCTTTACTTAGAGGTTTCACCACAACTCGCTCCTCTTAATTTCTCTCTACCACCAACTGCCGTTCTACTTACCGCTCAATACACGCGTCAATCCCGGTCCGCTCGTTCCGCACGCGATCCAGGTCCAACACTCCGGCGATCTTCATGTTCACCCATGTCGACAGCAGCCGGTTGATCCGCTCCTACGACACCCCCCAACCTACCCCCACCCCCTCACCAAACCGTCACCCATCCGCCTCGCACCGGCACCGTCGTGAGGCCCGCGCATCGCCGACGCTATACAGACGGGCATGTCTCGGCCTAAAACCCCCGGAACCACCACCCGGAAGGCCGCCCCTATGTCCCAAGCAGAGCCCATCTCCGCCCCAAACCGGCTCTTGTCGCTGGGGCTCATTGCGGTCGCGGCTGGCCTCACCACCCTGGCCTATCTCTATCACACCGACCCCGGGCAGTTTGTCATTCTGGGCCGCGACACGCTGATCTTTCTGGAGGGCACGTCGCGGGTCATGCAGGGCGATTTGCCCAACCATGATTTCGCAAGCCAGCTTGGCCCGGCCATGTGGGTCCTCCCCAACCTGTTCCTCTCTGAAACACAGCTCTGGCTCACCGTGCCGGTGCTGCTGATCACGGCGACCGCGCTCGTGACGTGCCTGGCCACCGCGCTCTTGCGGCCGGGCAACCTCGCGCAAGGGCTGGCCTTTCTGGCGGTCACACTGTTTTGCGCCATGGCGATCAACGCGCCCTCACGCTTTGGCGATGCGCCCGATATCCTGCTGTGGCACCGCATCTATTCCAACATTGCCAACACCGTTTTGATGCTGCTCACCGCGTGGATCAGCCTGCGCCTCTTGACCGACCGCGCGCCGCTGTCATGGGCCGGTGCGATCCCTTTGGGCCTCGCGCTGTTCTTGCTCATGATGCTCAAGATCACCTATTTCATCGCGGCGCTTGCGCTGTTGGCCTGTGCGCTGCGGCCTTTGGGGCGCGACATTGCCCGCACCCTCGCAGTCTGTGTCACGCCGTTTCTCTTCACCACCGTCCTGTTTCCGGCGGTCACGATTTCCTACATCGCCGATCTCGCCTTCTCCGCGTCGATCTCTCAGAACGATCCGGGTCAGCTTCTGTCTGAGCTGCAATGGCTCGCCCAGAAATATGCGCTGCCCCTCGCCGCGCTCTTTGCGCTGGGCTTTATGGTGCTGCGGGCGGATCCTGGCCGGGCGCGCGTGCTGATGACGTTTGTCATCGCCTGCGGGTTCATCACGCTCTTTGTCGATTATTTCGATGCGGGCCCCACCAAATCGGCGCCGGTTCTTGGCCTGGTGATCGGGCTGACCTATGTGGCGTTGCACCGCCCGGAATGGCCCTTGGCCTTGCTGGCGCTGATCATATTGCCCACGGCCCTGGCCCAAGACGCCTATACCAAGGCCACAGCCCTGCAGCAGAACCATGCGCTGGCCGATGCGTCCGATACGGTCACATACAACCGGTTTCGCATTGATATGCAGCCCGGCCTTGTCAGCTACATGCGCACGGCCGAGGCCGCGTTTGCGCATCTCGATCAAACCCTGTCAGAGGCCTGTGTCACGCGCGGCTACATGGTGGCCGATCTGGTCAACCCGTTCAGCGCGCTTTTGGCCCGCCCGGGGGCCAGCACGGACACGCTCTGGATCCATGACGGGTTGACCGTGTCGCGCGACCAGCCAACCCCGTTTGAAAAGATGACAGGGCAGGCGGCGGTCGTGATGGTGCCCAAGGTGCCGCTCTGGTCTGCGGCCACTGACTTTGTGACACAAACCTATGCGGATGACCTCGCCGCCCAAACGGTCACGTTCGAAAATGACGGCTGGGTTGTCTACCGCGATGCGGACTGCGGTTAGGATCAAGCGCTATACGGTCCAGAGGATCACGATCTGCGCGACGCCCGTCGCCCCCACCAGGACCATCGTCAGCATCCGCAAAAGGCCCAGATTGCGCGCCTTGACCACCTTGCCGTAGTGCGACGTGCCGGTCGCCTCATCCATGTCATCGCGCAGAACGGACACATCTTCCAGCGCGGTCGCCCCGCCAAGCGCCCCAAAAAGCGTGATCGTCACAATCAACAGGGTCATGGGCACGGCCACACCCTCAGCCCCGAACCCGATGATCGCAGCCGTCGCCGCCAATCCGTAAAACGTGGTGCGCATCACATCGCCATATTGGCCCGTCCGCGCGATCTGTAACTGCATTCGAAGCTCTGAATTCACCCTGATCCCTCCCGGTTTTTGGTGCCCCGCAGGCTAGCGCAGCGCGCCGCCCGGGTCGAGACGAACAAAGCCCCGGACAAGAAACCGCTTGAGCGGCGGCGCAAGGGCTGCAAAACATCCCCCATGACCCATCCTACGCCCGACATCATCCAAGCCCATGTGATGGATGTGTATCGTCACATTTTTCCCGATGACACCATCGACACGGACAGCGATTTTTTCGATCTCGGCGGTGACAGTTTGTCGGTCGTGACCTTCTGCGCCCTGCTCGAAGAAAAGCTGGGGCAAGAGGTGCACCCGTCCGTGATCATCTATTTCCCCACGGTTGAGGATCTGACCCAAGAGCTCGCCACCAAGCTCAGCACCGGGGCGTAACTCACAGATCGCTCTGCGCGGTCCAGGGCCTGTCGCGGAACCAAAAGCTGACGATGCGTTTCACACCTTTCGTCACCGGACAGCCCTGATGCATGCTCAGATGATGCACTTTCGCGCTGCCATGTTTGGTGTTTTGCCAAAAGGCCAGCGTGCCGCGTTTGGGCGTTAGGTTCACATCCAGCCGGGGGAAGCTCGTCGCGCCGCCCTCAAAATCATCATTGAGATACAAGATGGCGGTCAGGATACGCTGACTGTGGATGGCCGGGTCCGATCCTTGGCCGGTCATGGTGCCGCCAAGCGCGGAATCAAAATGCAGTTTGTACTCCCCACCTTGCTCATAGCGAATGAACTCCGGGTATTCGCAAAGCGATGGTTTGAGACGAAACAGCGCCCCCACCTTTTCGGTCACAGCGTCAATCGGCGGCAGGCTGTCATGGGGGATCTTTGATTGCGTGGCGACCCGTTTTTCGTCCACCGCATGGCCGTCCAGACGGGCCACACGGGCAGGTTCAAGCGTTCTATGGGCAAGTGCGGCTTCGATCTCGTCCAGGGCGTCATCGTCTACAAACCCGTCGATGCACCCCACCAAAGGGTGCACGCTGTAAAGTGTCGCAGCCGTTGCCAATTCAAACGGGGCAGGGGGTGTAGACGCCATGAAACCATCGCCCTTTGTAAATTCTGCTGCAGGATACAAAGCTTGGCCGGCGCATACCAGCCCGGGCGCATCCCGGCTCTGTTCTATACACAGGGCCGAACTTGCGTCTAAATCCCAACATGGTCCGATCGTCCGCAAATCTTGATCTCCTGTTTTCCCAGATGCCAATGCCCGCACGCTTCGCCGCGGCGCGGGAGGCGGGTTTTGACCGGGTGGAGGTGCCAAGCCCCTATGCCATGTCCATTCCTGAACTTGATCACACCCTGCGGCGCCACGACCTGCTGCTGTCCGGCATCGCGACGCCCATGGGCAATGCGGCGTTGGGCGAATGCGGGTTTATGGGCGTGCCGCGCCGCATTGCCGATTTTCGCAAGGGCTTTCTCAAGGCCGTTGAGTATGCCGAGGCGCTGGAGGTGGAGGTCATTCACCTCATGGCTGGCATTGCGGAGCGTCCGCGCAGTGACAAGATGCTCAAGCGCAATCTGGCTTGGGCGGCCTACACCGCGCCGGGGCATATTCTCACCTTGGGGCCGCAGGATCCTGTCGCCTGGCCGGGCTATGCCGTCGATAGCCTGTCCTACGCGCTGGATCTGATCGACTGGATCGGCGCGCCCAACCTGATGCTGTCTCTCAACACCCGCGCTGAACCGAACCCCTGCGCCACCTGGCAAAGGTATGGCCCCCGCACAGCCCATGTTCAGCTGAGCGGCGCTATGGGCGATGATACCCTGCTCCGCGCCATGACCGAGGGTGGCTTTGACGGCGTGCTCAGCCCGGCCCGCGCGGATTAAAACCGCTCGACCCAGGGCCTGAGCGTCAATTCATTGGACCACGCCGTGCGCTCTTGCCGGATCAGCCCCAGATAGGCCCGCGCGATGGCATCCGGGTCCAGCATACTGTCCGGGTTGTCTGCAGCGTCCACACGCTCCGGCCGGTCAGGGTTGCGAATGCCGCCATCAATATTGATCCAGGCCACGTGAATACCCTGTGGGTGCAGCTCCCGCGCCATGCTTTCGGCCAGACCCCGCTGCGCAAACTTGCCCATGGCAAACGGCGCGGATTGCGCAAAGCCCTTGACCCCGGCTGACGCGCCCGTGAACAGGATCGTCCCGCGCACACCGTGCTTTGGCGCGCTGGCCAACATCCGTTTCGCCGCCGCCTGACCTGTCAAAAAGGCCCCAAACCCCGTGATCTCCACCGCGCGGCGCACCGCCTCCGGGTCAAGCTCTGCAATCGGGCCACGGACCCGCGCCGACGGATTGTAGACCACCACATCCGGCGCGCGCTCCAACCCTTTAAAAAGCGCCGCAACCGCCGCTGGATCAGACCCATCCAACGCCACCGCCTGTGCGCCCGTCTCCTCGGTCAGTGCGGTGAATTTCGCGGTGTCCCGCGCGGCCAGAACAAGGTCATACCCCTCATCCGCCAAAAGCCGCGCCAAAGAGGCCGACAGCCCCGATCCCACGCCCACAATGACGGCCAGTGGCGTCATCTCAATCCACCATCATCTCGTCCGAGGGGATCACCTCAAAAAACTGCCCGCCGGACCACAGCCCGAACCAGCCATCCTTGTGCGCGCCAATCTCCACCAACCGGTAAAAGCTTTTGCGATCAATCAGCGCCTCAAGCCCCGCGCGCACCATCACATAAGGTGACGGCTCCCCCGTTTCGGGGTCGCGCACCACGCGGATCGGATTGTCCGCTCCGGCCACCACCGTGTCATCCACATTGGTCTCAAAGGTCAGGACCTGCGCCTCGCCCGTCCCCTCCCAATTCACATCAATGGCCACAAACGGCGCATCATCGACCGTGATGCCCACCTTCTCCACCGGCGTGACAAGGAAATACTTGCCGTCCTCGATCTTCAGGATCGTTGAGAACAGCCGCACCAACCCCGGCCGCCCAATCGGCGTGCCTTCATAGAACCACGTGCCATCCCGCGCGATGCGCATATCGATGTCACCGCAAAAATCCGGATTCCACAAATGCACCGGAGGAAGGCCCCTTCCTTGGGCAGATTTTGCCGCCGTTGCGAGACTTTCTGCTGACGGTGTCGTGATTTGTGCTTTGCCCATTGCCATTGCCACTTATGTCTAAGGATAGTTCACTATGAATATAGACCGTATGGAGGGTTTGCCATGGCCGATGATGCTGATCTTTTGAAAGGGATCGAAGCGCTAGAAGAAAAGCTGGCTTTGGCGCGGGCGTCGATCACCAAACGCTTCATCGGACAGCCGCAGGTGGTGGATCTGTCGCTGTCGGCCATGCTGTGCGGCGGTCATGCCCTGCTCATTGGTCTTCCGGGTCTGGGCAAGACCCGCCTGGTGGAAACGTTGGCCACGGTGATGGGCCTCAATTCCAACCGCATTCAGTTCACCCCCGATCTGATGCCCGCCGACATTCTCGGCTCTGAAATCCTTGAAACGGGTGAAGATGGCTCGCGCGAATTCAAATTCATCGACGGCCCGATCTTTTGTCAGCTTCTCATGGCCGATGAGATCAACCGCGCCAGCCCCCGTACCCAATCCGCCCTGCTCCAGGCCATGCAGGAACGCCGCGTGACCGTCGCGGGCCAGGATCGCCACCTCGATCCGCCCTTCCACGTGCTCGCCACGCAGAACCCGATTGAACAAGAAGGCACATACCCCCTGCCCGAGGCGCAGCTTGACCGCTTCTTGGTGCAGATCGATGTGCCATACCCTGATCGCGACACCGAACGCGACATCCTGCTCGCCACAACCGGCGTGAGCGAAGAAGAGGCCCATCAGGTCTTTAGCGCCGAAGACCTCATTGAGGCGCAAACCCTTCTGCGGCGGATGCCCGTGGGGGAGGCGATCATGGATCAGATCCTCGATCTCGTCCGCGCCTTCCGCCCGCGTGATGGTTCCGCCAGCCAAGAGGTGCGCGAAAACGTGGCCTGGGGCCCGGGACCGCGTGCTGCCCAGGCGCTGATGCTGACCGTCCGTGCGCGCGCCATGTTGCAGGGCCGTCTCGCACCCGATGCCGATGATGTCGCCGCCATGGCCGGTCCCGTCCTGCGCCACCGCATGGCGCTCAATTTTGCCGCCCGCGCCAGTGGTCAGGATTTGGATACGCTGATCGCCCAGACGGTCACCAGCATCACCAAGGTTGAGGCCGCCGCGTGAGCCAAGCTGCATCTCTGCGCGCAAGGTCAGAGGCACAGGCCGCCCGCCTGCCGCCTCTTTTGGCGCGCGCAGAGCATTTGGCCGGCACGGTCCTCCTTGGCGAACACGGACGGCGCAGGCCGGGTCTCGGCGATGATTTCTGGCAATACCGCCCGGTGCAGCCCGGCGATGAACGCCGCTTTATTGATTGGCGCCGCTCGGCCCGGTCTGACGCGCAATTCGTGCGCCAGCGGGAGTGGCAGATTGCCCAAACCGTGGCCATCTGGGTGGATAACGCGGCCTCCATGCGCTTCACCTCACAAGACGATCTGCCTGAGAAATCCGACCGCGCGCGCCTTCTGGCGCTGGCCGTGGCCATCCTGCTCAACCGCGCGGGCGAACGGGTGGGGCTGGCGGGCACCACGCTGCCGCCCAAACGCGGCGAAGGGCAGTTGATGCGCCTCGCGGAGGCGTTCAGCCAAGAAGAAGATCGCGATTACGGCCAGCCTGAGACGACCGGCATGATGGCCCATGGTCGCGCGCTTTTTGTGTCCGATTTCATGGGCAATATCGATGCCGCCAAAACCGCCCTGACCGAGGCCGCAGATCGCGGCATCCAAGGCGTGCTGTTGCACCTGCTCGACCCGGCGGAAGAGGCGTTTCCCTATCGCGGGCGCACCATTTTCGAAAGTGTGGGCGGCACCATCGCCCATGAAACGCTCAAGGCCTCGGACCTGCGCGATCGCTACCTCGATCGCCTTGCCGCGCGCAAGGATGAGCTGCGCCGCCTTTGTGCGGCCACCGGCTGGCAATACGGGCTCAGCCACACGTCTGACAGCGCGCAATCCACGCTGTTGTGGCTTTATCGTGCCTTTGACGGGGGGCCACAGCAATGATGATCGGTCCCATAGGCTTCGCCGCACCCTGGCTTTTGATCGCACTTGCCGTGTTGCCGATCCTCTGGATCATTTTGCGCGCCGTGCCGCCTGCGCCCATCCGTCGGCGCTTTCCGGGCGTGGCGTTGCTCTTGGGGCTGAGTGACGATGACACGGTCACGGATCGCACGCCCTGGTGGCTCTTGCTGTTGCGCATGTTGGCGGTGGCCGCGCTGATCATCGGCCTCGCGGGCCCCGTGCTGAACCCCCAAGCAGATCCCAGCGAACGGCGCACCGGGCCGCTTCTCATTGTCATGGATGCCACCTGGGCCAGCGCCCGTGATTGGCCCTCCAAGACCGATCTCATCGACACCATGCTGGCCGAGGCTGGGCGAGAGGCCCGCCCTGTCGCGCTCTTGCGGCTAAGCGATCCTGAAGCGCCGGTCTTTCAATCGGCGGAGGCCTGGCGCACCCGTCTCACCGGGCTGGCGCCGGAGCCCTGGTCGCCCAAACCGGTCGACCTGGCGGGCGTGGCCGAGACCCTCGGGGACGAGGCGTTTGAAACCCGCTGGTTCTCCGATGGTCTGGCCCGCCCGGGCCGTGAGGCGCTGCTGAGCGCGCTGCAGGATCGCGGTCAAGTCACCGTCTACGAAAGCCCCGTGCCCATCATCGCCCTCTCGCCTGCCACGGTCAGCGATGGCATCCTGACCCTGACAGCCGCCCGCGCCACTCCCGGCACCGCGCGTGAGATCACGGTTGAGGCCCATGGCCGCGATCCCTCCGGCGCCGAACGTTTGCTGGCCACGCTGCCCTTGCAATTCGATGAGGGCGCAACCGAGACAAGCGGCGAGCTTGCTTTGCCCGCCGAACTCCGCGCCCGCCTCACCCGGTTTGAGATTGGCGGCCAACGCCACGCGGGCGCTGTGACCCTCACCGATGACAGTCTGCGCCGCCGTGAGGTCGCCCTGATCGGCGGGCGTCAGGATCGCGAAGGTCTGCAACTTCTCTCGCCGCTGCACTATCTCGAACAGGCGCTCATACCCTCCGCGGACCTGCTGGATGGGGCGCTGTCGGATGTTCTGCCCGCCAACCCGGATGTGATTGTTTTGGCGGATGTGGCCACGCTGTCAGAGGCCGAAGAGGCCTTGATGCAAGACTGGGTCGAAGGCGGCGGGCTGCTTTTGCGCTTTGCCGGGCCGCGCATCGCCGCCAGTGATCTCTCGCGCAGCGAAGAAGACCCGCTGATGCCCGTGCGCCTGCGCGCAGGTGGCCGCACGGTCGGCGGCGCCATGAGCTGGGGAGAGCCCAAAACACTCGCGCCCTTTTCTGAGGACAGCCCGTTTTTCGGCCTGATGACACCTGACGAGGTGACCATTTCCGCGCAGGTTATGGCCCAACCTGATCCCACGCTCGCCTCCCGCGTGATCGCGCAACTGGCCGATGGCACGCCTTTGGTCACGCGCAAACGCATCGGGTCGGGTCAGGTCGTGCTGTTTCATGTCACCGCCAATGCCGAATGGTCCACCCTGCCGCTGTCGGGCCTTTTCGTGCAAATGCTGGAACGGCTCGCTGTCTCCTCCGCCGTGGCCCTGCCGGATCTCAGTGAGATGCAAGGCACCACCTGGCAACCGGTGCAGGTGCTCGACGGGTTTGGCCGGCTGGACGAGGCAGGCACGCTCGCCGGTGTGCCCGGAGAACGGCTCATCACCGATCCCATCGGCCCGGAGTTGCGCCCCGGCTTGTATGAAGGGCCAGACCGCCGGCTCGCTCTCAATGTCGTGACCGCAGACACCGTGATTGAGCCGGCCACCTGGCCTGCCGGTGTACCTGTCCTGGGCCTTGCCCGCCCCAATGAGGCCCCGCTGGGCGGTTGGCTTTTGGCCGGCGCTTTGCTTCTCTTGCTGACGGATATCATCGCCTCGCTCGCCCTCTCTGGTCGCCTGATGCCTATGCGCGCGGCGGCGGTGCTGCTGGCGGGTCTCATGATCTCGCACCCCGCCGACGCCCAGGACAAACCCGCACTTGCCACGGCTGAGGTGGTCCTCGCCCACGTCCTGACCGGCGTCGACGCCATCGACAACACCGCTGCGGCCGGCATGCGCGGCCTGGGTCAAACGCTGTTTTTCCGCACGTCCGTGGAGCCGTCAGAGCCCATCGGCGTCAATCTCGAAACCGATGATCTGTCGGTCTATCCGTTCCTTTACTGGCCCGTCACCCCCGAACAGCCCACACCCTCGGCGGAGGCGTATTCCAAGCTCAACGCCTACCTGCGCACCGGCGGGATGATCCTTTTTGACACCCGCGACGCCAATGTCGCAGGCTTCGGCGCGTCCT
This sequence comes from Pseudomonadota bacterium, assembly GCA_039030635.1. Lineage (GTDB taxonomy): Bacteria > Pseudomonadota > Alphaproteobacteria > Rhodobacterales > Rhodobacteraceae > Roseovarius. The sequence continues at coordinate 12,595 of JBCCDT010000017.1, read as the reverse complement.
CGCCCAATGGTCAAAAACTGCAGCGGCTGGCCCGCGCCCTCGACATCCCTCCGTTGGAGCCGATCCCCGAGGATCATGTCCTCACCCGCACCTTTTACCTGCTCCAGGATTTCCCCGGTCGCTTCTCCGGCCGCCAGGTCTGGGTTGAGGCCGCGCCTGCCGATGCCGAACAGGTCGATGGTATGCCCTTCCGCAATCTCAACGACAACGTGACGCCGGTGGTCATCGGCGGCAACGATTGGGCCGCCGCCTGGGCCACGGACGAGACCGGCAATCCGCTTTTCCCCGTGGGCCGCGGCTTTGCCGGAGAGCGCCAGCGCGAGATCGCCTACCGCTTTGGCGTCAACCTGGTGATGCATGTGCTGACCGGCAATTACAAATCCGATCAGGTCCATGTGCCCGCGCTTCTCGATAGGTTGGGCCAATGAGCACGACGATCCTCTTTGATCCGCTCCTGCCCTGGTGGGTGATCGGCCTTCTGGGCGGGGTGTTGATCATCGGCATCGCCCTCGCGGTGATGCGCGGTCTGTCCGGTTGGGCCTATCGCGGGCTGGCGGGGCTCGTGATCCTCGCCGCTTTGACCAGCCCTGTCTACCAACAAGAAGAGCGTGAACCGCTCACCGATATCGTTGTGATGATCGAGGATGAAAGCGCCAGTCAAACCCTGGGCGACCGCGCCGCGATGACCGCCCAAGCCGCCGAGGATCTCGCCGCCCGGATCGAGGCGCGCGACAACACGGAGCTGCGCCGCGTGCGCGTCTCTGATGGCCTCGACAACACCGGCACCCAATTGATGACCGCCCTCTCTGAGGCCCTGGCCGAAGAGCCGAGCGCGCGGATCGCCGGGGCCATCGTCCTGTCTGACGGGCGTCTCCATGACATTGAACGCGCCCCCGATATGCCCGCGCCGCTGCACCTTTTGCACACGGGCCGCGACACCGATTGGGATCGCCGCCTGGTGGTGGAAAACGCCCCCGCCTTTGGCATTCTTGACGAAGAAATATCCATGACCCTGCGCATCACCGATGTGGGTAATGCGCCCGAAGGTGTCACAACCGTGCCCGTGGACATCTCGATCGATGGCGACACGCCGCAACGCTTTCAGGTGCCGCTGGACCAAGGCATCGAACTGCCGGTGGTCCTGCCTCATGGCGGGCGCAACGTGCTGCAATTTTCCACGCCTGTGGCCGAGGGCGAACTGACCGACCGCAACAACACCGCCATTGTGCAAATCAACGGCGTGCGCGACCGTCTCTCGGTGCTCCTCGTGTCCGGTGAGCCGCATCCCGGCGGGCGTACGTGGCGCAACTTGCTGAAATCCGACAGCTCGGTGGATCTGGTGCATTTCACCATCCTGCGACCGCCTGAGAAACAAGACGGCGTGCCTGTGCGGGAGCTTTCGCTGATCGCCTTCCCCACGCGTGAGCTCTTCTTGGAAAAGATCGAGGATTTCGATCTGATCATCTTTGATCGCTACAAGCGCCGTGGCATCCTGCCGTCGGTCTATCTCGACAATGTGCGCAACTATGTCGAAAACGGCGGCGCGGTTCTGATCGCCGCGGGCCCCGATTTCGCCAGCGCCGAAAGCCTCTATCGCACGCCGCTGGAATCCATCATTCCCGCCCGCCCGACCGCGCGGGTGATCGAAAACCGCTACTTGCCCAGCGTAACCGATCTGGGCGAACGGCATCCTGTCACCTCTGGTCTCTCACCCGATGAAACGGAAACCTGGGGCCGTTGGCACCGCCACATTGAGGTGGCCGATGTCACCGGTGACGTGGTCATGACCGGGGCCGAAGACAACCCGCTTTTGATCCTTGATCGGGTGGGGGAGGGGCGCGTGGCGCTTTTGGCGTCCGATCACGCATGGCTTTGGAATCGGGGGTATGAGGGCGGTGGCCCACAGCTTGAATTGCTGCGCCGTCTGGCCCATTGGATGATGAAAGAACCCGAGCTTGAGGAAGAGGCGCTGTGGGCGGAGGCCACGGGTCAGGAGATGCGGATCATCCGCCGGTCCCTCACCGAAACCATCGGCCCTGTCGTCGTCGCAACCCCGTCGGGTGAGAGTTTCGAAATGGAGTTGGAAGAGACCACGCCAGGCCGGTTTGAAACCACTTATACCGGGGCAGAACTCGGCCTCTACCGCATCGAAAACGGCGATCTCAGCGCGGTGATCGGTCTTGGTCCGTCCTCGCCCGTGGAATTCGAAGACACCATCGCAAGTGCAGACCCGCTTGAAGATCTGATGACCGCAACGGGCGGTGGGGCTTTGGCCCTCGAAGACGGGGTGCCGCGTTTGCGCTCTGTTCGGCCTGGGCGGCCTGCGATCGGGCGCGGTTGGATCGGCATCACCCCGCGGGGCGCCTATGAAACCCGGGCGGTGATGCAACTGCCGCTTTTGCCCGCATGGTTGGTCTTGCTGCTCAGCGCCGGTTTGGTGCTTGCCGGTTGGCTCCGCGAAGGCCGGCGGTAAAGCGCAGCATTTTCTTCGAAGAAAATGCGCAGAAAATGGGAATTTTCTGACGGCCGTTCTCTACCGTTTGACCTCAATCCGAAACAGCTGATCTGACCAGCCGTGGACAGAGCAACGCCCGCGCACAAAAACCTCTTTCGTGCCGTCGGGGATCACAACGCCACTGATGGAGCGTGTGAAAGGCTGCTCATTGACATGCGGGTGCATCAATTCCCGAAAGGCCAGCACGTTGCCTTGGGCATCCTGCACCTCCCATCCGTCCGCATAGTGATCCCATCCGGTATCGGGGTGCTCCACCGTCACGTGAATGTTCCACAGCATGCCAACCTGCTGCATCCGCACCTCAAGAACCGCCGCGTCATGGGCGGCCACTGAGGTGGTCATCAGACCGGCAAAGACCAAGGGGAGGATCCGTTTCATGATCTCAATATAGTCGGAATTGATCCCTCACACACTCACTTCTTTGTAAGAAACGCGTAACCTTTTGCCAAAATCCAAGTGACCCCAAATTGGGTTTTGGCCGCCTAAATTTAGCCCCAAAATGGGGGTACTCCTCAAAAAACCGGTTTTGGAGAGCTCATGTTCCGCACCCTCGCAACCCTGGTCTGCACCCTGATGCTGGCCACGTCCGCCACGTCTGACACGGCCTTGAAACGTCTGGACACAGGCGATGACAGCCGCGGCTGGGAGGCGGTGGGCAAGCTCAATCTTGACGGGCGCGGGTTCTGCACCGGCGCGCTCATTGCGCCTGATCTGGTGCTGACAGCGGCCCACTGCCTCTATGACAAAACCACGGGTCAGCGGATCGACCATGGTAAGATCGAATTCCTCGCAGGTTTCCGCAATGGCCGCGCCTTGGCCTATCGCGATATACGCCGCGCCGTGATCCACCAAGACTATGATTACAATGGAAATGTCACCTCTGATCGCGTGCGCAATGACCTGGCTTTGCTGGAATTGCACCACCCGATCCAGAACACGCAGGTGACGCCTTTTGAGACCGATCAGCGCCCGCACAAAGGCCAGGAAATCGGCGTTGTCAGCTATGGCCGTGACCGCGCGGATGCGCCGTCATTGCAAGAGGTCTGCGATGTCATGGCCCGTCAGCAGGGCGTGCTGATCATGTCCTGTGACGTCAATTTCGGCTCGTCCGGTGCGCCGATTTTCTCCTTTGAGTCCGGCGCGCCGCGCGTTGTGTCCGTGGTCTCCGCCATGGCCGAGGTCGAAGGTCGCAAGGTCTCTCTCGGTACGCAATTGCAAGAGCCTCTGAACGATTTGATGCGGGCCCTGGAGGCCGGTCAAGGCGTCTTTCAAAGCTCGGCCCCGTCCATGTCCACCGCTGGTGAACGCCGTGATACCGGGGCAAAATTCGTAAAAACACAATGAAAATCATGGGGTTACTTCTGTGCCGCGTGGTGCTCGCCCTTGGCCTCGCCGCCGGGCCCACTCTGGCCACGGCCAGTGACTTCGTCCGACTGACCGACCGCGATGACCTCTTCGGATGGGAGGCCGTGGGCCGCGTTGATCTGGGCGGGCAGGGCTTTTGCACCGGTGTTCTGATTGCCCCCGATCTGGTTTTGACGGCGGCCCACTGTGTCTATGACACCCAAGGCCAATTGATCGACGCCCAGTCCATTGAGTTTCGCGCGGGCCTTCGTGATGGCGTGTCCATCGCCGAACGCCAAGGCGCTCGCGTTGTCGCCGCCCAAGGCTATGACCCAAAGGGCGGCATGACCGCGTCCAACGTGCGCAATGACGCCGCTTTGCTTGAGCTGAGTGAACCGATCCTATCCACCACCGCCGCGCCTTTTCTCATCCACGCGACAGGCCGAGCAGGTGACCGGGTGAGCGTGGTGTCTTACGGTCGCGGCCGCGATGCCGCCCTGTCCTGGCAGCGCGATTGCGGTGTGCTTTGGCAGAACCAGGGCATCCTTGCCTTTGACTGTTCCATCACCTTTGGCACCTCTGGCGCGCCCGTGTTCTACCGTGATGGTCGCCGGGCCCGTATCCTGTCCTTGGTCAGCGGCGGTCGCGTGCAAAACGGAGAATTCACGACCGCTTGGGGGATGGAGCTGCCTTCCCTCGTAGACCAGTTGAAACGCGACCTGCGCGCCTTGCCCAAACCCGCCGCCTCCGGCGCACGCTTTGAATCCGTCGGCGGCCTACGCGGCGGCAACGCCGGCAACCGCAGCGGCGGGGCGAAATTTTCCACCGTCGGCGGGTCTTGAAACGCCTAAAACTGCTCCCCACATTTGGGTCATCGGCGCCGCAGAGCGGGTCGATTTGAAGAACCGCCTGTCCCATGTGGGAAGGCAAGTATAGTTGTCGCTCAACGGAGGATAACCCATGCGAAACTTTGATTTGGCACCGCTTTACCGTGCCACCATTGGCTTTGATCAGATTGCGGACATGATGGATCGTGTCCTTGCAACGGACCTCAATCAGCCGACCTATCCCCCTTATAACATTGAGAAAACCGCGGATGACGCTTATCGCATCTCGATTGCCGTCGCAGGCTTTGCTGACGCCGATCTGTCGGTGGACGTGAAGGAAAACGCGCTGGTTGTCTCAGCCCGCAAGGCCGATGAAGACCAGAACCGCACATACCTGCATCGCGGGATCGCGACCCGCGCGTTTGAACGCAAGTTTCAGTTGGCCGACCATGTCCGCGTGACCGGTGCGAGCCATGCTGACGGCATGCTGCACATTGATCTGGTGCGCGAAGTGCCTGAGGCGCTGAAGCCTCGCCGCATTGAGATCCTCAGCGGCAATGCGGTTGAAAAAGACGTGGTTGACGCGAAAGCCGTCAACTAATCGACCCTGAAACCTGAATGAAGAAGCCCCGGGGCGCGCGTGTCGCTCCGGGGTTTTTTGATTTCTGTAACATTTGCACATCGCGTTGAAATGGTTGAATTTCTCACCCGTCACCGCCTGCATTTCGCCTGACGTGATCACGAACGACGTCAAGGTGAAGTGACCCGATGTAACCTGATTTGCCCTTCAATGCCGCGTGGCGCGCTTATATTCGGCTCACACGCATTGCATACGAAGGAATACACAAATGACCCTCTCCCGCCGTCAATTCGCAGGCCTCACCCTGGCCTCCGCTGCCACGCTCGTCCTCGCCAAACCGTCCTTTGCCGGGGACACCCGTCAGGGGGAGCTTTCTGGCCGTCAAGGATACAATGTCAAAGGCACGGTGCAGGTGAAAACCGATGGTGGAAAGACCACCGTTACCCTTGCCAGCAACTATGTTTTTGACCCGTCCAAGAACCCGCCAGACATCAAGATCGGGTTTGGCAGTGGTGAGAAATACGCCAAGGGCACCAAAATACATGACAAGTTGACGGTGAAATCCGGCGCTGCGTCGTTCACGGTGCCCGCAGGGATCGACACGGACAAATACGATGAGCTTTACATTTATTGTGAGCGGTTCTCGGTCATTCTGGCCGTCGCGCCGCTGACGTAAATCGCCTTCAGGACCGTGCAGAAAGGCCGCCATGATCGGCGGCCTTTTGGCGGAGCGACCTCATGTATGATCAGGACTCATTTTTCGATCTTACGCCGCTGGGTCAATTGGGTTTGGCCTGCCTGAGTGCTGTTCTGTTTGCCGCCATGACCTATGCCGCGTGGCGACTTTTGCGGGCCCGCCCGGTTTGGCTCCGGCCCTTGGGCGCTTTGATCCTGTTTTACGGGTTCGTCTGGATCTCACCGCAGGTGTACTATCAATACTTCCATCTGCTCTTTGAGTTTCTGCCCGATCAGTGGGTGATCTTTCCACCGCCCAATCCCCTTGACGCATTGACCCTTCTTACCTTTTCGGGGCCGCCGTCTTTGTCGGCCCATGGTCAGGGGGTGCTGGGTTGGGTGATGATCGCGGTGCCTTGGCTCAGTCCGCCCCGCAAAGCCTGAGGCCCTGCGGGGCGCAAGGGGCCTCTACTGCTCGAGGCTCTCTGCCAGACGCATTAGGCGCACCGCTTCTGCGCGGTAGCCGAACGCATCGTCGCCCTTGGCCGCGTTGGCCAACTCGATGGCTTGCGCGTATCCCCAGTCACCGAGGTATGGGCTGTCGGTCAAAAGCTGCCCAAAGCCTGCGATGGCCATGGCAAAACGCATATCGGTGGACACCTCACCGCCAAGAGCGATGGGGGTTTCAATGAGCTGGCTCACATCCTCACCCGGCGCCTTGTAGCGCAGCTTGAAAAAGCCCAGTTCTTCACTGCTTTCGGTGGCCGAGGCCTCTCCGTACCGCAGCGGATCATTGAGAACGGCAGGGGATCCCACCGGCGTGATCTCATAGAGGGCCGTGACCGAATGGCCCGCACCGATATCGCCCGCATCCACCTTGTCGTTGTTGAAATCCTCACGATTGAGCGCGCGGGTTTCATAACCGATCAGACGGTATTCAGCGATCTGGGCGGGGTTGAACTCCACCTGGATCTTCACGTCATTGGCAATCGGGAAAAGTGCGCCGGTAAACTGATCGACCAGCACCTTTTGTGCCTCGCTCAGCGTGTCGATGTAAGCTGCCTGCCCGTTGCCGTTTTGGGCCAACGCCTGCATCGTGGCATCATCCAGATTGCCCCGGCCAAAGCCCATGACCGACAGGTAGGTGCCGCTGTCGCGCTTGTCTGCGATGAAATCCTCAAGCGCTTGCGGATCGCTGAGGCCGACGTTGAAATCCCCATCGGTGGCCAGGATCACGCGGGTGACCTCACCCTCTTCCGCCATGCTTTCGGCCACCGAATATGCCTGCTGCAACCCGGCCTCCCCCGCAGTCGATCCACCCGCGGAAAGGTTATCAAGGGCTGCCATGATGGCTGCCCGATCCGTGGCCGGTGTGGCCTCCAACACCTGACCGGCGCTGCCTGCATAGGTGACAATGGCGACCTGATCCTGCGCCGTCAGTTCCGGCAGCATCAGCGCGAAGCTCTGCCTCAGAAGCGGCAACTTGTTGGGCGCGGCCATAGAGCCGGAGGTGTCGATCAGGAACACAAGGTTGAGCGGGGGACGATCTTCAATCGCAGGCTGCGCACCCTGGATCGCGATGTGCAAAAGCTGGGTGTCTGCGTTCCACGGGGTGTCCGCGACTGTGATGGTCGGGCGGAACGGGGCCTCGCCCTCGGGCGCGGGATAGGCATAGGGGAAATAATTGATCATCTCCTCAATCCGCACGGCACCGGCCGGGGGCAACTGGCCGTTCGTCAGCGAGGACCGGACCACAGAATAGGAGGCCGTGTCGACATCGATTGAAAATGTGGAAACTGGTTCCTCCGCTGTGACCTTCAGCGGGTTTTGATCGGCATCTGGGAACGCTTCTGTCGTGCTTTCGGGTTGCCAGATCATGCCCTCTACGGGCGCTGGCGCAATCCGGGAATAGGCATCAAATTCCGCGCTGGACAGGGCCGGTGCGCCTTGCACCATGGGCTCAGTGGCGATCATGGGAGCGTCTTCTGCCAAGATCTCCGCGTCATTGCTTTGCCCGATGGATTGTAGCCCATCACCGACCTCAGCGCGTTCCCGCTTCTCCGGCAAAGGCTGGCTTTCCTCAACCTGATACCCGGCATCAAACAGAACCGGCCCTTGCTGCCAATCCGGCACCACCACGACCAAACCAAGTGCCACAAGGGCGGTGCTGGCGGTCAGGGCGCCACGCGTGCTCATTGCATTCAACATTTCTCGAACTCCTCTGATAAAGCCCTTTTTTGGGCGATCAGAGGTAAGACGCGCCTCATCCAGCGATCCTTGGAGGGTTTCGAAATTTTTTTGCGCTATGGCGAAATTCTCCGCTTTGCGCGCTGCATCGGGCGCGGGCATGGCCGCGTCCATTGCCTTTTTCAGGTCGTCAAACTCGTCGCTCATACCTGATCCTCTCTTTCGCGCAGAGCGCGCAGATGTTTTTTCGCCTCAGAGACCCGCCAGCTGATTGTGCCCGGGGACACGCCCAGGATCTCGCCTGCCTCGTCATGGGTCACGTCGTCGAGGACAAGCGCCAACGTATCGCGCAGGTCGTCCGGCAAGGCGCGCATCGCTTCGGTGAGCCAATCGGCCCGCTCGGCGGTTTCCGCCTCGCTCGCCCTGCGATTCACCTCCCAATCCCCCCAGCCTTCGGTGTGTTTGGCCCGCGTGGCGGCCCGGCGGCGGCGATCATGGGCGGCATTGACCACCACGCGCCACAGCCATGTGGTCAGCCGTGCCTCCCCGCGAAACCCTTGCAGCTTGGCTGGCAAAGCAGCGCAGAAATCCTGCGTCAAATCCTCTGCATCGGCGCGGCTCCCGGTCAGGCGGAAGGCCAGGCGAAAGATGCCGTCATATTGCCGCTCAAGGAGCAGAGCAAAGGCCGCCCCGTCACCGCCCGCCGCCGCGCGAGCAAGGCTTTCATTGGAAGGTTCCATACGCATCACGGTGATAGGACGCGCGCCAGAGGTCAATCCTTGGGCGTCATGCGAGATTTTTCGGCGAAGATGTAGGGTGGGGTTTTACCCCACCACCACGGTCACACCGACATGCAGATGTATTTCATCTCGAGGAATTCTTCGATCCCGTGGTGGCTGCCCTCGCGCCCGAGGCCGGATTGCTTTACCCCGCCAAACGGCGCCACCTCGGTCGAGATGATACCCGTGTTCACACCCACGATCCCGTATTCAAGCGCCTCGGCCACCTTGTAGACCCGGCTGAGGTCCTTGGCATAGAAATAGCTCGCCAGACCAAAGATCGTGTCATTGGCCATCTCAATCACCGCGTCCTCATCCTCAAACTTGAACAGCGGGGCCAGCGGGCCAAACGTCTCATCATGGCTGACCATCATCTCTTGGGTCACGTCGGTCAGGATCGTCGGCGGTAGGAAATACCCAGTGCCGTCCATGGCCTCTCCCCCGCCCATCATCACCTTGGCGCCTTTGGAGGTCGCATCAGTCACATGCTCCTGCACCTTATCGATGGCTGCGGAATTGATCAGCGGGCCCAGTGTCGTACCCTCTTCTAGACCGTCGCCAATCTTGAGGTTGGACACGGCCACCTGCAGCTTTTGGGCGAACTCATCATAGACGCCGGCCTGCACGTATATGCGGTTGGCGCAGACACAGGTCTGGCCGTTGTTGCGGAACTTGCACATGATGGCGCCTTCAACCGCGGCATCAATATCTGCGTCATCGAACACGATGAAGGGCGCATTGCCGCCAAGCTCCATCGCGCATTTCAGCACCTGGTCCGCCGCTTGCCGCAGCAAGATACGGCCCACCGCTGTCGACCCGGTGAAGGTGATCTTGCGGATCGCGGGGTTTTCGCAGAATTCCTTGCCCACTTCGGATTCTGATGTCGATGTCACGATGTTCAAAACGCCTTTGGGGATGCCCGCCCGTTCGGCCAACACGGCCAAAACCGTGGCCGATAGCGGCGTTTCGCCTGCGGGTTTGCCAACAAAGGTGCATCCCGCCGCAAGCGCCGGCGCGGCTTTGCGCGTGATCATGGCATTGGGGAAATTCCACGGTGTGATTGAGGCGACCACCCCAATGGGCTGCTTGATCACCGTAATCCGCTTGTCACGTTGGTGGCCGGGGATCGTCTCACCATAGATGCGCTTGGCCTCTTCCGCGAAAAATTCGATGAACGAGGCGCCATAGGTGATCTCGCCTTTGGCTTCGGCCAGCGGCTTGCCTTGCTCTGCGGTCAGGATGGTTGCCAGATCATCGGCATTCTCAATCATCAGGTCGAACCATTTGCGCAACACAATTGAGCGTTCCTTGCCTGTCCAGGTCGCCCATTCCTTCTGCGCCACTTCTGCTGCGGCGATGGCTTTGGCCACCTGCGCCCGGCTCATGTCGGCCACTTGGGCAATCACGTCGCCCCGTGCCGGGTTCACCACGTCGAACGTGCCATTGTCGCCATCGATCAGCGCCCCATCGACATAGGATTGCTCGACCAACAGGCTCGGGTCTTTGAGCAGAGATTTCAGGTTTGTCGTCACGTCGAGCATGGGTCGCCTCCCTATATTACAGCTGCGGATGCCAAAGCATTTCGGCACCAGAATGTCTAGCGTTGAGGTAAGGCCTCAGGTCTCGAGTTCAAAGACCATGCCAGCATGGGTGCGCAGTCTTTCGATGATGGCTTGGCCATACACCGGCGCCGGCGTCAACACGCCACCCGGCGCATCCGCCACATCATCGATTAGACAAAGCGCGGCCTCGGTGAGCATCTTGCAGGTGGAGCCATAGCCCGGATCGCGATCGTCACTGACTTTGACGCTGAGCCGCTCGCCTGTGTCCGCAAGGCCAGTGAACATCAGATCATAGTGACCTGCCTCGCGCGCTGCCTTGTCTGGGCCGTCTCCAGCCTTGAGAGCCTTGGTCTGTGCATCCACATCCGCGCCGGCGATTGCCTTAGCGCCCGCCTTGCCCAGATCACCCGGGCCCGTGGTGATCATTTCCGAATAGGTGAAATCCGTCCCATAAGCATGCCCCATCAGCATGTTGGATCGGTGCACATTTTTGGTGTTGATGACGGCCATGTAAAACGGGGCTGCCCAGGTGCCAAGGTCATCGTCAAGCACCGGCTTGTGACTGGCGGGCTGGGTGGGTCCCTCAAACCCCGGCGTCAGCGCAAAGGGCGACAACAAGCGCTGCATCACCGCCGGATCCGACTTCGCGCGTCTGGTCGTTTCCGCCCCAGAAAGAGCGGTGCCACCGGAAAACTCCCCTTTCATGGCGCGCACCCGCCCTTTGACATCCCGCAATGGCCGCCCGAACCGCGCCGTCGCTTCCTGCTGCAACATGTAGACGCCCATATCGAACGGAATGCTGTCATATCCGCAGGAATGGACAATCCGCGCGCCAGACGCCTTCGCGACGGCGTCATAACGATCGATCATCTGCCACATAAACGGCGGCTCGCCGCACAGGTCAACGTAATCGACGCCCGCGTCTGCACAGGCCGCCACCAAAGGCTCACCGTATTTTTGATACGGCCCGACCGTCGTAATCACGACCTTGGTGCGCGACACCATATCCTGCAACGATGCCGGATCCGCCACATCCGCCCGGATCAGCGGGATATCATCGGGCAGGCCCATCTCATTGCGCACGATGGCCAGTTTCTCAAGGCTCCGCCCGGCCATCGCCCAAGGCCGTCCTGGATGGGTGGCGTGCAGATACTCCGCCACCAGTCGCCCGGTAAAGCCCGAAGCGCCGTACACCACTACGTCATACTCCGGCATGCGATGCTCCCGGTTTGATCTTTCCAAAAATACTCAAAACCCGACGGATCAGTCAGGCGCCAGCATATACCCTTCACCGCGCACCGTCTGCAGGTAGCGCGGCTGTTTGGGGTCGGCCTCCAGTTTGCGGCGCAGGCGCGTGATCTGCACGTCTACCGCCCGCTCCTGTGCCTGACCTTTGTCGCGGCCGAGTTCTTCGACCAGCTTGGCACGGCTGACCGGTTCGCGCAGGTGCTCCGCGAAGATGCGCATCAGTTGCACCTCTGTTGCGGTCAGGCGGACCGGATCCTCGGCGTTCATCAGTTCAGAGCGTTCAATGTCGAACCGGACCTGCCCCATCTGTAGAACCTTGGGTGCCACGGCCTCCATCTCTGTTGCGGGCATACGGCGTAGGATCGCGTTGATCCGCAGCAAAAGCTCTTTAGGCTCAAACGGTTTGGCGAGGTAATCATCCGCACCGGCCTCCAGCCCTTTGATCCGATCCTCTGTCTCACTCTTGGCCGTCAGCAACAGGATCGGCGTTGTGATATCCTCGCGCAGTGCGGCGGTGAGTGCGATCCCATCCTCACCCGGCATCATCACATCCAGCACGATGAGGTCAAATTCCAGCCCGGACAGGATCTTGCGTGCATGGGTCGCGTCGCGGGCGATCGACACCAAAAACCCATGCCGCATCAGAAACTTTTTCAAAAGTTCCCGGATGCGTTCGTCATCATCGACGATCAAAAGATGCGGGTCGGGGTCGATCATGGGTCTTGTTCTCCGATGGCATGATATTTCCGGCGTAGCTCATGCTCCATCATAGCTTCAAGCACTGTGCGGAAACCCGCCACTGCGTCGGGTCCTGCGGTGCGGTATGCTTCGCGCATACGGGCGCGCTGTGCATCGCTCAATTGCCGCTCCAACCGGGC
>JBCCDT010000016.1:0-43232 GCA_039030635.1 Pseudomonadota bacterium | reverse complement strand
GGGCCTTGATCTGGGCGGGCGGTTTCTGAGAAGGATTGGAACACGGGCGTTTTCAGACACTCTTGAGCGGTTTCAGTGCCATGGTGATCAAAGAATGCGGTCGGGCGCAATCGTGTTTTTCGGTCTGGGCCGATCAAAGCGCTTTGTGCATGACCACGAATGTGGGGCGGGCGTAACCGGGATGGGCGGCTTTGGCCATGATGGAGAAGCCCAATCGCGCGAAGGCGGCGTGATTTTCCACCAGTTCAATGCGGGTTTCCAACATGAGCGTGGTCAACCCGCGCGCGCGGGCGCGGGTTTCCGCATGGGTGACAAGCTGGTGGGCGAGGCCTTGGCCCCGATGTGTCTCTGCCACGGCCAGTTTGCCGATATAAAGGCTGTCCGGCTGAGGCATGAGGAAAATACACGCAGTGACCGGGCGACCGACGGTCCAGACCTCACCGGTGTCGCAGTGGTCTTGGATGGCCGTTTCGGTCAGCCTGTGCATGGAGGAGGGTGGATCAATGCGGCCATCCATGAAGGTAAAGCTGCCGCGAATGAGCGTGAGCACCTCGGAGAGGCGCGGATCATCGCGGGTGAGACGGTGCGGTTGGGATGCGGAGGGCATCAGCGGAGCGCGCCTTCCACCTGTCAGCCGGCCTTGCGCATTCCCATCACGCGGGCGCGGGCGCGGGGATCACTGTCAAAGAGCGCGGCGAGCTGTTCGGTCATGGCCCCGGCGAGCTGATCGGCATCGGTGATCGTCACCGCGCGTTCATAGTACCGCGTCACGTCATGGCCGATACCAATGGCGAGGAGTTCGACCTGGCGGCGCTTTTCGACCATGGCGATCACATCGCGCAGGTGCTTTTCCAGATAGTTCGCGGGGTTCACGCTGAGCGTGCTGTCATCGACAGGCGCGCCATCTGAGATGACCATCAGGATCTTGCGCGCCTCGCGCCGGGCGGTGATGCGCTTATGCGCCCATTCCAGCGCCTCGCCGTCGATATTTTCCTTGAGCAGCCCCTCTTTCATCATCAATCCGAGATTGTTGCGGGTCCGGCGCATGGGCGCATCGGCGGATTTGTAGATGATGTGGCGCAGGTCATTCAGACGTCCGGGGAGTTGCGGACGCCCATCATTGAGCCAGGTTTCGCGGCTCTGCCCGCCTTTCCAGGCGCGGGTGGTGAAGCCCAGAACCTCAACTTTCACTTGGCAGCGTTCCAGCGTTTTCGACAGGACATCCGCGCAGATCGCGGCAATCGAGATGGGCCGCCCGCGCATGGAACCGGAATTGTCGAGGAGCAGCGTCACCACGGTGTCGCGGAATTCGGTGTCTTTTTCGACCTTGAAGCTGAGCGGCGTCGTGGGGTTGGCCACAACACGGGCGAGACGCCCTGCGTCGAGTATCCCTTCTTCGCGGTCAAATTCCCAAGAGCGGTTTTGTTGCGCCTGCAGGCGGCGTTGCAGTTTGTTGGCCAGCCGCGAGACCGCGCCTTTGAGCGGCTCCAATTGTTGATCGAGATAGGCGCGCAGGCGTTCAAGCTCGACGGGTTCGGCCAGCTCTTCGGCAGAGATTTCTTCGTCAAACTTGGTGTCATAGACGTTGTAATCGGGATCGGCCTCGGAAAACGGCGCGGGGGGCGGGGGCTCATAGGGGGCCTCACCCTCGGGCATCTCCATGTCGTCGGAGAGCTCTTCTTCGGCCATGTCATCGACGCTGACTTGGGCCTGGGCATCATCCATTTGTTGGTCTTGGGATTGCTCGGCGTCGGCCTCCATTTCAGACTCGGCGCTGTCATCCTGACCGGTGCTGTCGGGCTGCTCTTCGTCGGGCGTGTCCTGTTCGGCGTCGGGCGCGTCATCCTCATCAATGGCGTCGGGGTCATCGCCCAGTTGGTCGCCATAGCCCAGATCGGTGATGATCTGACGGGCAAAGCGCGCGAATTCGGCCTGATCGGAGAGCTTTTCCTGCAGATCCTCCAGCGTGCCCCCGGCGTGATCTTCGATAAAGCCGGACCACAGATCCATCACGTTTTGCGCCCCTTTGGGCAACGCGCGCCCGGTGGCCAGATGGCGCACAAGATATCCCGCCGCAACAGGCAGTGGCGCGTCAGCGGAATTGTTGATCGTGTCATAGCCGCGCCTGAGCGCATCGGCCCCGATCTTGGCATCAATATTGCTCGCTGTGCCGGGCATTTCCCGCGCGCCCATCGCCTCACAACGGGCGGTTTCCATGGCGTCGTAAATTTCGCGCGCCATGTCCCCTTGGGGGGTGAATTTGCTGTTGAGGCCGGTGTCATGGAACTTGTGCTTGAGCGCGAGCGCGTCCGCCGTGCCGCGGGCTTGCAGCACCTCATCGCGGGTCATGCGGCGGCTGACCTGAGGCAGGCGCATGGCATCACCGCTGACGCCCGCGGGGTCCACCGAGTAGCTGACCGACAGGTCCGGGTCGTCGGCCATGACCTTCGTGGCCTCGGCGAGCGCCTTTTTGAATGGTTCAGCTGGGTTGTCGGATTGTGCCATGGTCAGGGCTTTCGCGGCTTTCGGTTTCTATAATCTAACTAGTGGGACATCGGCAGGTTGACCAGTGCCAAGCAGCCCTCGCGCGGAATCAAGGGCGTCAGCCCGCCGCGCGTTCGTCAGGCCGTCCCGGGGCCTGGCGAATTGCAACTGCAGCGCGTTTTGCGGATGTCGTGCGGTACTGAGCCATAAAGTGCATCGAAAAGAGTTCGGGATCGCCACGCCACGGCCTGACAAACGCGCGGCGTCTTAACCGAGGCTGGTGCTGGCTGCGCTTTCGGGCAGTTCTTCGTCAAAGCAGCGCTGGTAGAATTCCGCCACGGTCTGACGTTCCAATTCGTCGCATTTGTTGAGGAAGCTGAGGCGGAACGCGTAGCCCACATCGCGGAAGATATGCGTGTTTTGCGCCCAGTTGATCACGGTCCGCGGGCTCATCACCGTCGACAGATCGCCGTTCATGAAGGCCGTGCGGGTGAGATCGGCCACGGTCACCATTTGGGAGATCTGCTGACGCCCCTTGTCGGTGTTAAAGAGCGGGTTCTTGGCGATGACAATGGCGGTTTCCGCGTCATGGCTGAGATAGTTCAGCGTGGCAACCATCGACCAGCGGTCCATCTGCGCCTGGTTGATCTGTTGCGTGCCGTGGTACAGCCCGGTCGTGTCGCCCAAGCCCACGGTGTTCGACGTGGCAAAGAGGCGGAAGCATGGGTGGGGCGTGATGATCTCATTCTGGTCAAGCAGCGTCAGCTTGCCGTCATGTTCGAGGACACGCTGAATGACGAACATCACGTCGGCGCGGCCCGCATCGTATTCATCGAACACGATCGCGACGGGGTTGCGCAGCGCCCAAGGCAAGATGCCTTCGTGGAATTCGGTGACCTGCATGCCGTCGCGCAGTTTGATCGCGTCTTTGCCGATGAGGTCGATCCGGCTGATATGGCTGTCGAGGTTCACACGCACGGCCGGCCAGTTCAGGCGCGCGGCCACCTGTTCAATATGGGTGGATTTGCCGGTGCCGTGATAGCCCTGGATCATCACCCGGCGGTTCGACGAAAAACCGGCCAGGATCGCCAGCGTGGTGTCGGGGTCGAATTTGTAGGTGTTGTCGACCTCTGGCACGCGGTCAGTGGCCTCGGCAAAGCCCTTCACCACCATGTCCGTGTCGATGCCAAATACATCGCGGACGGAGATCTCTTCGGTGGGTTTGACGTGTGCGTCGCTCATTCCGTCCGCCATGGGCTTGGGTCCTTCGATTTCGGGTGGGCGTTGTTGCGCCACGTCGTGCAACATAACGCGGAGAAGGGCAAGGGGTAGGGCCAGAATTCAAGGAAGTGCAGGCGTGTTTGGTCAAGTGGGCGCGGTTTGGCCCCGGACGGATCTGGGCGCGCGGCCAAATTGGGCGGAAAAGGCGCGGCTAAGCGCCTCGGGTGAGCCATAGGCGTAGCGCGCTGCGACCCGGGCCATGCGGTCGCCGCGTTCGATATCCTGTTTGGCCAGGATGAGCCGCCATTGGCGCAGATAGGCCAGCGGGGTCTGGCCCACGCGGGTGCGGAACAGGTTGGAAAAGCGGCTGGGCGACAGGCCGGCCTCTTGCGCCAGGTCATCCAGCCGCCAAGGATGCCCCGGTCGGTCATGGATGGCCACCACGGCGCGGCTGAGACGGGGATCGGACAGCGCGGCCAGCACACCCGGTTGCAGGCTGCCCGCCTCGATCTGCGCCCGCATCAGCCGGACGACCAGCACCTCGCCCAGTCGGTTGAGCACAGAGGCCACCCCGCAGCGCGCGGCCTGCATTTCCGCGATGAAAAGCTTGGTCAGGGCCTGCATTTCGGGATCCTCTGACAGGGGGTGGCGCACCTCTTGGGGCAGGGCCGCCAGCAATGGGTTGTCGCGTCCGCCCCACGCGACATGCGCAAACGCGAGTGCGTTTCGGGTTTGGGCCACCGGGCAGGGCGCGGCGGTGAGGCAGAGGCTGTCGGGGGCGTTCCCGGTTCCGAAAATCCAGAAATTGGCCTCTGCGCGCGCACACGAGGTGACCGTAAGTTCAAAACGGGCCATCAAGGTAGAAAGACGATCTGGGCGCGACATTCAGTGATTTAAGTCATGTTTTTGATGATTTCATGATCCATTTTTCATTTACACCGCCCATTGTCAACGCCGCATGTCGACGTTTCATGTCACCATCCAGAAAGGATACATCCCATGCTGATCCCCCGCCAGAAAACCCCTCAGTTGAGCCTGCCCACGCTGGATCACGGGGCCTTTGAGTTGAGCGCTGAGACCGCCGAGCGCGGCACGGTCATTTGCTTTTATCGCGGGTTGCACTGCCCGATCTGCGCCAATTACCTGACCGAGCTGGAAAAGCGCGTGGATGATTTTGCAGAGCGCGGCGTGGCCACCATTGCCGTGAGTTCCGACGGCGAGGAGCGCACGCGCGCCATGGCAGAGAAAATCTCCGCCACAAAGCTGCGCTTTGGCTATGATCTGCCGCTCACGGTGGCCAAGGCGTGGGGGCTCTATATCTCCACCTCGCGCGGCAAGACGTCGATTGGCATTGAAGAGCCTGCGCTTTTCTCTGAGCCGGGGCTGTTCATGGTGACGCCGCAGCAGACGCTTTATTATGGCTCTGTGCAGACCATGCCCTTTGTGCGGCCGCATTTTTCCGAACTGGTGGGCGCGCTCGATTTCGCGATTGCCAATGAATACCCGGCGCGGGGGGAATATACAGGCGCGGTGTGAGCCTCACTCAACGGATAGGGGCCCAGCCCCCCAAACCCCGCACTGAAAATATGGGGGGCCAGCCCCCCAAACCCCACACTGAACGGATGGGGGGCCAGCCCCCCAAACCCCCCGAGGTATTTGCGACAAGAAAGAAGCAGCGGTGGATCCGGCTTCTTTCTTGTTCAAAATACCTCCGCCGGAGGCATGAAATCTTTCACTTGAAGTTGCGGCTTTCCTTGATCTGGTCCCAGGCCCAGACGACCTGTTGCAGCTGCTCTTCCTGGCTGCGGTCCCCGCCATTGATGTCAGGGTGCAGCACTTTGATGAGCGCCTTGTAAGCCTTGCGCAGCTCCTGCTTGGTCCAAGTGTCTTCGGCCTCAAGGATCTCAATCGCGCGGCGTTCGGTCGGCGGCAATTTGCGAAGGCCGGACCGGCCTTTGCCGGGGTTTTGCGTGGCGTTGCCGCCCAGCACCTGGTGGGCGTCTTCGATCCCCAGGCGTGCCCAGGCGCGGGTTTCGGGATCGGTGAAGGCTTTGGTCTGACGTTCCCACACTTTGTCCTTGGACATTTGCGCGTTCAGTTCCGCCTCGGTCGTGCCGTCAAAGAAATTCCATTTGAGATTGTATTCCCGCGCGTGTTCTTTGCAAAACCAATAAAAGTCATCCAGCACATCGGGCGCTTTGGGCGCGCGGTATTTTCCGGCCTCGTTGCAGCCGGGGTGATCGCAGATGCGCGTGGAGGTCTCAGACGCACCCGACATGCCGCGCCGGCCGCGCGGATTTTTCTTTTTGGAGGCGCCGACGGAGATATCGAAACCGAAGGGATCTTCCTTTGCCATGCCTATACCTTTGCGAGTCGGAGCATGGAGTGTAGATCACTCAGCGCCGATGAGAAGGGCTTCATGCGGAGAAAGTGCCGCCGCGGGTCGATTATTTTGACGCAGGGTCAGCGGATCAGCGCCGCTCCCCCGATGGGTCGGTTTCTGAGGCAGCAGGATCCGCCACATGAGGGGCCGTCAGAGGGGGCGCGCCCGCCCCATCGCCGCGCCGCGCCGGGCCGACAAGCGAAAACCGCGCGCGGCGCTCAGGCTCACTGATATGTTCGGCATCGATATGTTCAGCAGCGGGTTCCGGGGCTGGGGTATACTGAGGCGCGCTGGGGGCCGGGGGCTCCGGATCGGGGACGGCCATCAGTTCAGCACTGTCGGTGGCGGGCTGCACGCCAGCCAAGGCGCGGCGAAACACCAGCACCGTGCGATAGACGGTCTGGGAGGAGCGCAGCCCGCGGCGTTCTTCGCTGGGCAGGATATCGGCGCGCTGGTATTCCCAACCGTCGGCGGCATATTCGTTCATCACCGTCTCCAGGCTATAGGCGAATTTCGCCTCCGCACCTTTGATGCGCGGGCCCTTGCGGGGTTTGGCGGGGGCCGGGACAACTTTGTATTCGTAGCGCATTTCGGGCCTGTCGATTAGGAAATCTGGCAGAGCTTAACGGGTTTTGGCGCAAGACCCAATCAGAAGTTTCGCCATGCGGGAAATCTGCCTATCTGCGGCCACGCGGATCGAGCGCGTCGCGCAGCCCGTCGCCCATGTAATTGACGCTGAGCACAGTCAGCGAGATCGCCACCCCGGGCCAGATCACCCGTTCGGGGTAATCCGAGATATAGATGGTGGCATCGTTCAGGAGCCGCCCCCAGGTGGGGAAATCGGGCGGAAAGCCAAGGCCCAGAAAGGACAGCGCGCTTTCGGTGATGATCGCGTTGGCGATGCCCAGCGTGGCCGAGACCAGAATGGGCGAGAGCACGTTGGGCAGGATGTGGCGCGTGACAAGTGCGGTGTTGGGCGTGCCGATGGAGCGCGCGGCGAGGATGAAATCACGCTCCTTGAGGGCGAGCACTTCGGCGCGGACCACGCGGGCGGTGGCCATCCAGCTGGTCAGCCCGATGGCCGCCACGATGAGCAAAAAGATACCCGCCTCTGGTCCAAAGGCGGCGGACAGCGCCTCGCGGAAAAGCATGACCATGACCAAGAGCAGCGGCAAAAGCGGCAAGGACAAGAAGAGGTCGGTGAGGCGCATGAGCGGGCCGTCGAGCCAGCGGATGACCCCGGCCAGCACGCCGATGAGCGTGCCAAGGCCAAGGCTCAGCGCCATGGCGGTCAGGCCCACGGTGATCGAGATGCGCCCGCCGGACAGAACGCGGGCCAGCGTGTCGCGACCCAGTTGGTCGGTGCCGAAAGGATGCGCCCAGCTGGGCCCTTGGTTGCGGATGCGCGGGTCGATGAAGCCTGCGTCGATGGGCCAGATAAAGGGCCCCAGAAACACGGCCAGCGTGATCAGCGTGAACACGACCGCGCCCAAGAGCGCGCCACGGTGGCGGGTAAAATCCTGCCACAGGTCGCGCCAGGGCGAACGCGGTGGGGGCAGCGCGCGCTCAGTCATAGCGGATCCTTGGGTCGAGCGCGCCGTAGAGCAGATCGGCGATGATGTTAAAGAGCACGATCAGCACGGCCAGCATGAAGGTGACGGTTTGCACCATGGGCAGGTCATTGGCGGCGATGGAGCTGATCAGAAGCTGGCCCAGCCCGTTCACGCCGAAGATCTGCTCGGTGATGATCGCGCCGCCAAAGACCTGCGGCAGGCCAAGGGCGATGACGGTGACGACAGGGATCATGGAGTTGCGCAACCCGTGGATCATGACCACGGACCATTCCGACAGCCCTTTGGCGCGGGCGGTGCGTACGTAGTCCTGGCTCAGCGCCTCCAGCATAGCAGAGCGCATGAAGCGGCTGATCATCGCGGTGGTTTGCAAGGCCAACACCATGACCGGCATGATCATCTGTTGGAATTGCACCTTGAGGCTGTTCCAGTCGGTCACGACATGGGTGGTGTCATAGATCGAGGGCAGAAGTTCGAGCTGCACGGCGAAGATCATGATCACCACCACGCCGGAGAAAAACGGCGGCACGGAGTAGCCCACCATGGTGATGAAGGTGCCCATCTGATCGAACACCGAGTATTGGCGGTAGGCCGAATAGATGCCGATGGGAAGCGCGATCAGCACGCCCACCACATAGGCCATGCCCACCACCCAGAGCGTTTGCGGCAGCCGCTCGACCACCGTGTCCATGACCGGCGCGCGGGTTTGCCAGGAGATCACGCGCGCCTCACCTTCGGCCCAGGTGGAGCCGAGCGCGTGGTCGATCCAGACGAGCGGTTCAATGATGAAAAACTGCCAGAGCCAGAGGCCGAAGCGGATGTGGGAGGGCTCGCCCAAGCCCAGTGCCTCGCGCATTTGCGCCTTGACCTCGGGCGGGACGGTCAGCGGGATCTGCGCGGTGGGATCGCCGGGGGCGAATTCGAGCAGGGCAAAGATCACCAGCGCGATAAAGAGCAGGGTCGGGATCGCAAGGATCAAGCGCCGGAGTGCATAGGTCAGCATAAAAGCGGCCTCATCGCGACACGCACCCCGGGCTTGATCCGGGGTCTCCTCCTGTGCCCGAGAGGCCCCGGATCAGGTCCGGGGCGGGACAGGTGCTGCACACTCAGTTTGTTGACCTGCGATACCAATCGGCAATGTTCCACAATTCGCTGTCCCAGGTGCTGAGCACCACGCCGCCCAGGGAATTGGCATGGGCAGAGACGCGGCCGCGATCCACCAGCGGCAGCAGGATATAGTTCTGGATCAGCATGTCATTCATCGCCTTGGCCAGTTCTGCACGCTTTTCCAAGGGGCCTGTGCGCTCCATCTCTGCGGCCAGAAGATCATAATCCTCAGAGCAGTAGCGCGAGATATTGCTGCCTTGCCATTGATTGTCAGGCGAGGGGATCTTGTCACAGCGCCACCCGGCCAGAAACGCCTCCGGGTCGGTGCCATCAAAGCTGGCCGCGAACATCTGCACATCGGCAAAGAATTTCTGATAGGTGTCAGGGCTGCCGGGGTCAGAGCCGAAAAAGACGCTGGCGTTGATGTTGCGCAGCTCGGTTTCCACGCCGATGTCGGACCACCATTGCTTGATCAGCGCCTGAAAATCCTGGCGCACTGCATTGGTGGAGGTCTGATAGAGCAGGCTAAGTTCGACCCCGTCCTTGTCGCGGATGCCATTGCCGTTGGTATCGACCCAGCCGGCGGCGTCGAGCAGGGCCTTTGCACCGGCCACGTCCTGGGTCAGGCAGCCCGCATTGGTGGTTGAGGCATAGATTTTGGGCGCGTTGAGAATGTTGCAGGTGGTCTGCCCGGTGTCGCCATAGCCAATTTCAACGAGCAGCGCGCGATCGATGGCCATGGATAGTGCCTGTCGCACGGATGGGTCCGACAGGATCGGGTGGGCGTTGGCGGTGGTGGAACGTGTCTCGCCTCGATCGCTTGCCGGATCGGTGAGGTTGAGCACAAGGCGTTCCACCAGCGTGCCAAAGGCCGAGACGACCACGCCTTTGCCCGCCGCCTCCATCGCATTGAGCGTCTCGGGGGCCAATTGCAGGTTCCAGGCGTAGTCAAATTCCCCCGTTTCCAACACCGCGCGCCCGGCGGCCGCAGCATCCCCGCCACCCTTGAGGACCACGCGCGAGAAGGCCGGTTTGTCGGGGTCGCGGTAGTTCGGATTGGCCTCAAACACGGCGACGTCATTGGGGCGAAAATCGCTGACCACGAAGGGGCCTGTGCCAATGGGGGCAAAGTTTTCTACGGCGCATTCGGGGGCGCGGGGGCCAAGGCAGTCCGCAAATTGTGCGGCCTGAAGGATTGGCGCGCCGGCCCCGACGAAGGCGTCATAGGGAAAGGGTTTGGGCCCATCAAACCGGACCACGACGGTGCGGTCATCGGGGGTTTCGACATCGGTGATGCCTTTGTATTTTTCAAGCTTGGCACAGCCGCCGCCTTCGGCGGTGCAATAGGCCCAGGAAAATTTGACATCGGCGGAGGTCAGCGGCGTTCCATCGGACCATGTAAGCCCGTCACTGAGCACCCAGGTGATCGACATCAGATCCTCAGACACGCCGCCATTTTCAAGCGTCGGCACCTCATCCACAAGCCAGGGCACGATGGTGCCGGTCTCGTCGTAGCGCGCGAGCGGCTCCAACACGAGGCTGGCGGCCTCCATCTCTTTGATCCCGCCGGATAAATAGGGATTGAGGATCGACGGAGCCTGCCAATAGATGATGCTGACCTGTCCGTCACGCCCCCGTTCGGCGGCCGCACTTGTTGCGAACCCAAGGCTGAGCGTCGCGCATGCCAACAGGCTGATGAACTTCATGGCTGATCCCCCTAACGCGTCGTTTTTGACACCTACTAATTAATTCGATTGTGGCGCTGTTGGCGTCAATGGCAAGCCTTTACCACCACAAAACGCTTTGTTTCCTTGGGGAAGGCGCAGGTTTGAGGTGATCGGTCTCGAAAACGCAAAACGCCGAAACCCCAAGGAGGTTCCGGCGCCGTCATTTTGAATGGGGATGCGTTATTTGCCGGCGGGTGCGATGATCATGATCATCTGGCGGCCTTCCATTTTGGGCATGTTTTCCACCTTGCCCAGACCTTCGATATCGTCGGCCACGCGGGTCAGCAGATCACGGCCCAGATCCTGGTGCGCCATTTCGCGGCCGCGGAACCTGAGCGTCACCTTGACCTTGTCACCGTTTTCCAAAAACCGCGTCACGTTGCGCATTTTCACATCGTAGTCATGGGTGTCCGTATTGGGCCGGAACTTCACCTCTTTTACCTCGATGATTTTCTGCTTTTTGCGCGCCTCGGATTCGCGCTTTTGCTGTTCGTATTTGAACTTGCCATAGTCCATGATCTTGCAGACGGGCGGGGAGGCATTGGGGGAGATTTCCACCAGGTCCAGTTCCGCGGCTTCGGCCAGTTCCATCGCCCGTTCGGGCGTGACAACGCCGATATTTTCGCCTTCTGCGCCGATGAGGCGGATGTCTGAGCCGCGAATGCGGTCATTTACGCGCGGTCCCGTGTCTCTTTGCGGCGGCGCGTTGTGTGGTCTGCGGGCTATGGCTGTGTCTCCTACGTGCAGTTGTCTATAGGCTCGGGAACCTAAACGCGGCGTGGGGGTTCTTCAAGCGACAATATCAGCGTTTATGAGCCGATTGAGCGTCTTTTCCCCCTTGTGGCTTTCGCTCAGTTTGACCATTTGGCAGTTATAGATATGCAAGCGCTGCAGTGCAGCAAAACCCAGGAAAGTGAGAGGGTGACCATGAAGAACCTACTTTGGATCGTGATTGCGGTTGTTGTGCTTGGGGGCGGCTACATGCTGTTCACTGGCCAACAGGACGAGGCGGCTCCTGTGGTTGAGGACGCCGTGGAAGAGACCGAACAGCAGGCCGAAGAGGCCGTGGAAGCGGTGGAAGAGCAAGCGACAGAGGCGGAAGAGGCCGTAGAGGGCTCGGTCGAGGATGTGCAGAACACGGTTGAAGAAGCCGTGGATCAAGCCACTGAGGCGGTCGAAGGGGCCGTTGAAGACGCCCAGACGGCGGTAGAAGAGGTGGTAGAAGAGGCCACAGAGGCCGCGACAGAGGCGGCCAGTGATGCGGTGGATGCCGTCAATGATGCGGTGAGCGACACGGTGGGTGATCTGTTGGGCACGTCGGATAGTGCAGCGGATGCGGCAGCTGACGCAGCCACAGATGCAGCCACCGATGCGGCGACAGACGCGGCCACGGATGCCGCCACCGATGCGGCGGCTGACGCGGCCACAGATGCGGCGACAGACGCAGCGGCTGATGCGGCCACGGATGCAGCTGCGGATGCGGCCACCGATGCGGCGACAGACACCGCTACGGATGCTGCGACAGATGCGGCGACCGATGCCACGGATGCGGTGTCTGACACGGTTGAAGCGGTGAGCGATGCGGCCAGTGATGCCGCCAGCGACGCCGTGGACTCGGTCAGTGATGCGCTGGGCCTCGACAGTGGTGACAGTACCTTGCCGGATGTGGGCAATGATACCCAGACCGGTGTGAATGGCGAGTGAGCCACGCCGCTTGACGAATTGAAACCCGCGCCTTTGAGCGCGGGTTTTTCTTTTACAGCGGCTCGATATCGCCTTCGGCGCGCAGGGCGTGAAATTCTGCCTCCCAGGCCGCGAAACTGCCGGTGGCGATGGCGGCGCGCATCTCGGCCATGATTTGTTGGTAATAGTGCACGTTGTGCCAGCTGAGCAGCATGCCCGCGATCATTTCATTGCTGCGATAAACGTGGTGCAGGTACGCGCGGGAAAACTGCTGGCAGGCGGGGCAGGTGCAGTCTTCGTCCAGGGGGCGGGGATCGTCGGCGTGGCGGGCGTTTTTGATATTGACGACGCCGCGGCGGGTGAAGGCCTGACCGGTCCGGCCAGAGCGGGTGGGCAGCACGCAATCCATCATGTCGACGCCGCGTTTGACGGCGCCCACGATGTCATCGGGTTTGCCCACGCCCATCAGGTAGCGCGGTTTGTCGACCGGCATCATGTCGGGCGCGTAATCCAACACGCCGAACATGGCCTCTTGCCCTTCGCCCACGGCGAGCCCGCCAATGGCGTAGCCGTCAAAGCCGATATTGCGCAGCAACTCGGCGCTTTCGGCGCGCAAATCTTGCGTGACGCCGCCTTGTTGAATGCCAAAGAGCGCATGCCCGGGGCGGTCGCCAAAGACATCTTTGGAGCGCTGCGCCCATCGCATCGACAGGTGCATGCTCTCGGCCACGGCCGCGTCGGTGGCGGGCAGGGCGGGGCATTCGTCAAAGCACATCACGATGTCGGAGCCCAAGAGCCGCTGGATCTCCATCGAGCGTTCGGGGCTGAGCTCATGGACCGAGCCGTCAATGTGGGATTTGAAGGTCACACCCTCTTCGGTCAGTTTGCGCAGACCGGCGAGGCTCATGACCTGAAAGCCGCCGCTGTCGGTGAGGATTGGCCTGTCCCAATTCATGAATTTGTGCAGCCCGCCCAGCCGCGCCACGCGCTCTGCGCCCGGGCGCAGCATCAGGTGATAGGTGTTGCCCAGCACAATGTCGGCCCCGGTGGCGCGCACATTTTCGGGCAGCATCGCCTTGACCGTGCCGGCGGTGCCCACGGGCATGAAGGCGGGCGTCTGGATCGCGCCGCGTGGCGTCTGGATCACACCCAGGCGCGCGGCGCCATCCTGGGCCTTCAATTCAAAGGAAAACTGCACAGATTGACCCCTAGATCGCAGGTTTTCCTCTCCTTAATGCGGATCGGTCAAACTTGCAAAACGGTGTGGCAATTCACATATGTATACAAATGCATACAAAAATGGAGGGAAGTGAATGGAAGACGTTCTTCTAGATTTTCTATCGGGCAATTTGGTGTTTATCCTGATCGCGATCTTTGTTTTCGTGATCATTTTCAAGGGTGTACGGATCGTACCTCAGTCAGAGCAACATGTGGTCGAACGCTTTGGGCGCCTGCGGTCGGTGCTGGGGCCGGGGATCAACCTGATCGTGCCGTTCCTGGATGTGGTGGCGCATAAGATCTCAATCCTGGAGCGTCAGTTGCCGACCGCCAGCCAGGATGCGATCACCAAGGACAACGTTTTGGTGCAGGTGGACACATCCGTCTTTTACCGCATCATTGAGCCGGAAAAGACGGTCTACCGGATCCGGGATGTGGATGGGGCGATTGCAACGACTGTCGCCGGGATTGTGCGCGCCGAGATCGGTAAGATGGACCTTGATGACGTGCAGGCCAACCGCGCGCGCCTGATTGACACGATCCAAAATTCGGTGGAATCGGCGGTGGATGATTGGGGGATCGAAGTGACGCGCGCCGAAATTCTGGATGTGAATCTGGACCAGGCGACGCGCGACGCGATGCTGCAACAGCTCAACGCCGAACGTGCCCGCCGCGCGCAAGTGACCGAGGCCGAGGGTCAGCGCCGGGCCGTGGAACTGGCCGCCGATGCGGAGCTTTATGCCGCCCAGAAAGCGGCCGAGGCGCGCCGGGTTGAGGCCGATGCAGAAGCCTATGCCACGGGCGTTGTGGCGCAGGCCATTGCGGCCAACGGGCTGGAGGCGGCACAATATCAAGTGGCGCTCAAGCAGGTGGAATCCCTCACCGCGCTGGGGGCGGGGCCGTCCTCGAACACGATCGTGGTGCCCGCGAATGCGCTGGAGGCGTTTGGCAATGCCTTTAGTATGTTGAAAGGAAAACCGTCATGACCGAGCTTTGGACACTGTGGTGGGTCTGGGCCTGCGCGGCCCTTGGCCTTGCCATCCTGGAGACGCTGGTGCCCGGGTTCATTTTTCTGGGCATCGCGCTGGGGGCTGCGGTGATGGCGGTGCTGGTGGCCTTGGCCGGGGATCTGGGGCTGACGCCGTCGCTTGCGATTTTCGCGGGCGCCTCTTTGATCAGTTGGATCGCGCTGAGACGCCTGTTCAAACCCGACGATGATCAGACCCGCGTGATCCACGAGGACATTAACAAGTAGACGCGCCTTTTGAGTGGCTGATTGGGCGTTTGCCCGGATGAGGTTGCAATCATCCGGGCGCACGTCATCATGGACCTGCCCTAAGACAAGAGCAGGACCCCGCCATGGCCGATGACCAGATCCCACAAATGCAATTCGGTTGGGAGGAGTGGATTGGCCTGCCTGATCTTGGGGTGCCCGCGCTCAAGGCCAAGGTGGACACCGGGGCGCGCACCTCGGCGCTGCACGCCTCGGATATCGAAGTGTTCGGCTCTCAGGCCAAGCCCAAGGTGCGGTTCAACGTGCATCCGATCCCGGGGCGCGAGGATTTTCGCATTCCGTGCTCGGCCTCTTTGGTGGACCGCCGGGAGGTGGTGTCGTCGAACGGTGAAAAGGAGCTGCGCTGTGTCATCGCGTCGACCCTTGAGGTGGGCGGAGAGGTCTGGCCCATTGAGATCACGCTGACGGATCGGTCGACCATGACATCGCGGATGCTGATCGGGCGCACGGCGCTGCGCGACACGATTTCCATCGTGGCCACGGAACGATTTCAGCAGCCTGAGCTGAGCTATGATGTTTACTCCACATCCCGGATGCGCGAGGTTGCCCCCCGCCGGGACCTGCGCATTTGCGTGCTGAGCCGGGAAGACAATTACTCCACCCGGCGGCTGGTGGAGGAAGGCGAGGCGCGCGGCCACACCGTGGAGGTGATCAACACCACGCGGTGCTACATGGCGATCAACGCGCTGGCGCCCGAGGTGCATTATGACGGCAAGCGCCTGCCGCGCTATGACGCGGTGATCCCGCGTATCGGGGCCTCGATCACATCGTACGGGGCGGCGATCATCCGGCAGTTTGAAACCATCGGCACCCATTGCGTGAACGGGGCGGCGGGGATCACGGCCAGCCGGGATAAGCTTTATGCCCATCAGCTGATGGCGCGGGCGCGGATCAATATGCCGAACACGGCGTTTGCCTCCTCTCCGCGCGACAATGCCAATATCATCGGGCTGGTGGGCACGGCGCCTTTGATTGTGAAGCTGCTTGAGAGCACCCAAGGCAAGGGCGTGGTGCTGGCGGAGACGAAAAAGGCGGCTGAGTCGGTCGTGGATGCGTTTCGCGGGCTCAAAGCGAGCTTTCTGGTGCAGGATTTCGTCAAGGAGGCGGCGGGGGAAGACATCCGCTGTTTGGTGATCGGGGGCAAGGTTGTGGCCTCGATGAAGCGCACGGGCGCGGAGGGCGATTTTCGATCGAACCTGCATCGCGGGGGATCGGCCAAATCGGTGCGCATTTCCAAGGAAGAGCGGGATACGGCCATTCGCGCGGCCAAGGCGTTTGACCTCAATATGGCGGGGGTGGATCTCTTGCGCTCAGACGCGGGGCCCAAGGTTTTGGAGGTCAATTCCTCGCCCGGGTTTGAGGGGATTGAAACCTCGACCGGCAAGAACATCGTCGGCAAGCTTTATGAGACAATCGAGGCGCGGGTGCGGCCTGTGCCCATCCGACGACGCAAATCATCTTGATCCCGGCCACTGGACGCATGGCCTGCGATTTCATATATGATGAAAACCATAAGGAATGGATTTTCGATGCCCGACACCGTGACCCCCGACGAAGGTGAGTTTCTGATTGCGCCCTCAGACGTGGATCACCCGCTTTATGAGCAGGTGGTTGAGGCGATCCGGTCTGTCTATGATCCTGAAATTCCGGTGAATATTTATGATCTTGGCCTGATCTACACGATCGGGATCGATGCCGAGAACGCCGTGTCGGTGATCATGACGCTGACCGCGCCGGGCTGTCCTGTGGCCGGCGAGATGCCCGGCTGGGTGGCCGAGGCAGTGGAGCCGCTGCCGGGGGTGAAGCAGGTGGATGTGGATCTGACATGGGAGCCACCCTGGGGCATGGACATGATGTCAGACGAGGCCAAGCTTGAACTGGGGTTCATGTGATGTTTGCGATACCTGGAAAACAGGCCGTGACCATAACCGACAAAGCGGCGGCACAGATTGCCAAGCTGATGGTGCAGGGCGACACCAAGGGCCTGCGCATCGGCGTCAAGAAAGGCGGCTGCGCGGGCATGGAATACACCATGGATTACGTGGCCGAGGTCGACCCGATGGACGAGGTGGTCGAACAGGATGGCGCGCGGGTGATGATCGCGCCTATGGCGCAGATGTTCCTCTTTGGCACTGAGATTGATTACCAGACCTCGTTGCTGGAATCGGGTTTTGTGTTCAAGAACCCGAACGTGACCGAGGCCTGCGGCTGTGGCGAGTCGATCAAGTTCAAAGACATGTAGCTTTGAGCGCTAAGACTATCAATTTTATGGATAAAGAGGTGGCCTGATGCGGCGGAAACTGGCAGCGGGCAACTGGAAAATGAACGGCTCACGCGCGGCGCTGGCCGAATTGGACCTGATCGCGCGCGAGAGTGCAGCCTGTGACCTCGATACGCTGATTTGTCCGCCCTCCCTGTACCTGTCAGAGGCGATGACCCGGGCCGAGGGGACATCTCTGTATATCGGCGCCCAAGATTGTCATTTTGAAACATCTGGTGCCCATACTGGGGATATCTCTGCCGCTATGATCGCAGATTTGGGGGCGTCTCATGTCATTATTGGCCATTCAGAGCGGCGCGCCGATCACGGCGAAGACAGCGAAGATGTGCGCGAAAAGGCGCGTGCGGCGTTGTCCAGCGGTCTGACGGCGATCATCTGCCTGGGCGAATCTGAGGATCAGCGCCTGGCCTGCAACACGCTGGAGATCATTGGCGGGCAATTGGCCATCTCCGTGCCCGATGCCAGCACCGCCGCCAACACCGTCATCGCCTATGAGCCGGTCTGGGCCATTGGCACCGGGCGCACCGCCACCACGGCGGAAATTGACGAAGTGCATGATTTCATTCGCGCCCGCCTGATCGACCGTTTCGGCGAGGAGGGGGCCCAGATGCGCCTGCTTTATGGCGGCTCGGTCAAGCCCGCCAACGCCGCAGAGATTTTCGCCACAGACAATGTGGATGGCGCGCTGGTGGGCGGCGCGAGCCTCAAGGCCGAGGATTTCGTGCCGATTATCAAGGCCTTAGACGCGTCATAATCCGCGCCCGCCTCCGGCTTCATCTTTCCAAAAATACTCAAATCCCGGCCGTTCACTATGATGCCGCGTGTCGAAAAGCGCAAAACCGGTGCCCACTTTTGCGCGACACGCTCTACAGCGGGAGCATCGTCGTCGATTTGATCTCTTCCATCGAGAGAAGTGCGGTGACGTTGTAGACCTTCACCTCGGAGATCAGCGCCTGGTAGAACACGTCATAGGCGCGGGCATTGGCGACGCGGACCTTGAGGATGTAATCAATATCGCCCGCCAGCCTGTGCGCCTCTTGCACCTCTGGGCGGTCGTGCAGCGCCTTGAGAAAGGCCGCTTGCCATGCCGCGTCATGCTCTGACGTGCGGATCAGGACGAAAAAACAGGCCTCAAATCCAAGCGCCTCGGCATCCAGCAGATAGGTCTGTTGTTTGATCACACCGCCGTCGCGCATTTTGCGAATGCGATTCCAAACAGGCGTCTTGGAACTGCCCACGAGCTTGGCAATATCATCCAGGGACAGCCCGCCATCGCGCTGCAATTCGTTGAGAATTTTCCGGTCCAGATCGTCGAGACGGACAGACATTCCTAATTTCCTTCGTTCTTGGAACACACGGCCCGATTTTCAAATAGGGTAGAACATATGTTCTTATTTAAATCGGTATATGGCGTTGAAACGGGAATATTTTCTATATTGCGGGTTATGTCAACCGCGAATGGATGAGGCTTGTGAAACACTTTCCCATTTTTGTGGCCCTTGAGGGCAAACGCGTCGTGCTCTCTGGTGGGGGCGATGCGGCGCTGGCGAAACTGCGCCTGATCCTCAAGTCTGAGGCGCGCGTGACCGTGTTCGCAGAAGACGCCGCGCAAGAGATCAAGGATTGGCATGATGCGGGGCGGCTGACCTGGGTGCCCCGGGCGTTGCAATCGGGCGATGTTGTGGGGGCGGTTCTGTTTTATGCCGCGGATGAGAACGCTTATGAGGACGCGCGCACCTCGACCCTCGCGCAGGTGGAGGGGGCGCTGGCCAATATTGTCGACAACCTGGACGACAGCCAGTTCATCACGCCGGCCATTGTCGACCGCGACCCGGTGACCGTGGCGATTGGCACCGAAGGGGCCGCGCCTGTGCTGGCGCGCGCCATCAAAGCAGATATCGAAGAGCGGTTGCCCCCGATGCTGGGCCCGCTGGCGCGGATCGGCAAGGCGTTTCGCCACGCGGTGGAGGCGCTGCCCTTTGGCCGTCCGCGCCGGGATTTCTGGCGAGAGTATTATTTTAGCGCCGGTCCGAGAGCGATGCAGGAGCAGGGCGAGGCCGGGATAAATGCCGCGCTGCAAGCCCTTTTGGAAAAACACAAAAAAGCCGATCAACGTGACGGGCACGTGGCCTTTGTCGGCGCGGGTCCCGGGGATCCGGAACTGTTGACGCTCAAGGCGCGCAAAGCGCTTGATGAGGCCGATGTTGTGATCCATGACCGGCTGGTAAGCCCCGAGATCCTGGAACTGGCGCGCCGGGAGGCGGTGCTGATTGACGCGGGCAAAAAGGGGTTTGGCCCCTCAACGGCGCAGAGTGAGATCAATGATCTGATCGTGGAGCATAGCCTGAAGGGCGACCAAGTGGTGCGCCTCAAAGGGGGTGATCCGACGCTCTTTGCCCGGCTGGATGAAGAGATCGCGGCGCTGGAGGCGGCGGGTGTGCGTTGGACGATTGTGCCGGGGATCACGGCCGCGTCGGCCTCAGCCGCGGCCATCGGTCAAAGCCTGACGGAGAGAGGGCGCAATTCGTCGGTGCGATTCGTGACCGGTCACGACATGAAGGGGTTTGCCGAACATGATTGGCGCGGGTTGGCCACGCCCGGTGCTGTGGCGGCGATCTATATGGGCAAACGTTCCGCCCGGTTCGTGCAAGGGCGGCTCTTGATGTATGGTGCGGCGCGCGACCTGCCGATCACGATCATTGAAAACGCCACGCGCCGGGATCAGCGTGTTTTGGCGACGCGGCTTGACCGGTTCTCACAGGATCTGGAAGAGGCGGAGTTGAGCGGGGCAGCCCTGACATTTATCGGGTTGGAGCCGCGTGATGCGCATCTTGAGATGCCCCAAGTGGTTCAAGGGCTTACCGAGCACGCTTAACGTCAGATCGCACCATCCGACCGGCCCAGTCATTCAACGCGTCTGGACAGTGCAAAGCTGTTCTGCCTAGATGGCCTCAACGCCTGATCGGCTTGCCGTCGGGGCCATGCATTCTTGGTGGTTTTCATGACAGATCCGCACCCTTCGTCCAAACCGACCTCTGCGAAAGCGATGTCTGATGCGCAAGAAGTTACGTCTGTAACGCATTGGACAGACAAGCTTTTCTCGTTTCGTGTGACCCGACCGGCAAGCCTGCGGTTCCGATCAGGTGAGTTTGTGATGATCGGGTTGATGCAAACGGATGAAAAGACCGGGCGGGAAAAGCCGCTGCTCAGGGCCTATTCGATTGCAAGCCCGTCCTGGGACGACGAATTGGAGTTTTATTCGATCAAGGTCCAGGACGGGCCGCTGACGTCGAGATTGCAGCATATTCAGCCTGGGGACGCGTTGATCATGCGGCCCAAGCCCGTGGGCACGCTGGTGCATGACGCGCTGTTGCCCGGCAAGCGGATTTGGTTTTTTGCCACGGGGACAGGGTTTGCGCCTTTTGCCTCGCTCCTGCGCGATCCGCAAACTTACCACGATTATGATGAGGTGATCGTGACCCATACCTGCCGGGAAGTGGGGGAATTGGCGTATGGTGCGACGCTGATTGAAGAGATCCGCGCTGATGAGATGCTGGCCGAGTTGATCGGTGAGGGGTTTGCCGACAAGCTGCGCTATTATCCCACCACGACGCGCGAAGAGAGCCCGAAAATGGGGCGGATCACCGATCTGATGCGCTCTGGCGATGTGTTTGAGGATCTGGGCGTGGACCCGATCACGCCAGAGCAGGATCGGGCGATGGTCTGTGGCAACCTGGCATTTAACCTAGAGATCAAGGACTTACTCGAAGGGTATGGATTGCGCGAAGGGGCCAATTCGGAACCGCGGGAATACGTGGTCGAGAAAGCATTTTTAGATTAACTGCGCGGTCTAAATCATTGACTTGAAAATCAATCCGATTGCGCCGCCCTGGATCGCGTTCAATTTGCATGGCTTTGCGGCTTTTGAGGCCTTGAGCGTCGGTTTAACCGCCGTCATGCTGTGGCAAAACGAGTCAGTTGAAATGCACAGGCCATCGCCCCATTTCTTAAAGACAGATGGAGAAGACCAAGGCTGCCTAACATTGGGGCCAGAGTTTTCTTGCCAATAACAAGGATAAGAGCATGCAAGACCCCCTGAACACATCCTACCCTGTGCTGCCGCTGCGCGACATTGTGGTGTTTCCCCACATGATCGTGCCGCTTTTCGTGGGGCGGGACAAATCGGTGCGCGCCCTCGAAGAGGTGATGCAGGATGACAAGCAAATCCTGTTGTCGAGCCAGATTGACCCGGGCGAGGATGACCCCGCCGCGGATGGTATTTATCGCACGGGCGTTTTGGCCAATGTGCTACAGCTGTTGAAGCTGCCTGATGGCACGGTCAAGGTGCTGGTCGAAGGTGTGACGCGGGTGAAGATCCTCGAGTACCTTGAGAATGATGATTTCTTTGAGGCCCGCGCCGATTACCTGGCGGAAATGCCGGGCGATGCCGCCACGATTGAGGCGCTTTTGCGCACCGTGACGGATGAGTTTGCCCGCTACGCCAAGGTCAAGAAAAATATTCCAGAAGAGGCACTTGCCGCCGTTTCTGAAAGTGAGGAACCAGCCAAGCTGGCCGACCTGGTGTCGGGCCATCTGGGCATTGAAGTGGGCCAGAAACAGGAACTGCTTGAGACGCTGTCGGTGTCTGAGCGGCTGGAGAAGGTTTACGGCCTGATGCAAGGCGAGATGTCCGTGCTGCAGGTGGAGAAAAAGATCAAAACCCGCGTCAAAACCCAGATGGAGCGGACGCAGCGCGAATATTACCTGAATGAGCAAATGAAGGCCATTCAGAAGGAGTTGGGCGACGGCGAAGAAGGCGAAGGCGAAGTGGCCGAGCTGGAAGCCAAGATCGAAGAGACCAAGCTCAGCAAAGAAGCGCGCGAAAAGGCCGAAGGTGAGCTGAAAAAGCTCAAGAATATGAGCCCGATGAGTGCGGAAGCGACTGTGGTGCGCAATTACCTCGATTGGATGCTGTCCATTCCGTGGGGCACCAAAAGCCGGGTGAAGAAGGACCTCAACAAGGCGCAGGATATTCTGGATGCCGATCACTTTGGCCTGGAGAAGGTCAAGGAGCGGATCGTGGAGTATCTGGCGGTGCAACAACGCTCCAAGAAGCTCAAAGGCCCGATCATGTGCCTTGTGGGACCTCCGGGTGTGGGGAAAACCTCGCTCGGCAAATCCGTGGCCCGTGCGACGGGGCGGGAGTTTATCCGCATCTCGTTGGGCGGTGTGCGCGATGAAAGCGAAATTCGCGGTCACCGGCGGACCTATATTGGGTCGATGCCCGGCAAGATCATTCAGGCGCTGAAAAAGGCGAAGACGACGAACCCGCTGATCCTCTTGGATGAGATCGACAAGATGGGGCAGGATTTCCGAGGCGATCCGGCGTCGGCGATGCTTGAGGTGCTTGATCCAGAGCAAAACGGCACGTTCACGGACCACTATCTGGAGGTGGAATATGACCTCTCGAACGTGATGTTTTTGACCACGTCGAACAGCTATAACATGCCCGGGCCGCTCTTGGATCGGATGGAGATCATTCCGCTGGCGGGCTACACCGAGGATGAAAAGCGTGAGATCGCCAAGCAGCACCTGATCCCCAAGCAGATCAAGAACCATGGACTGAAACCACGGGAATTCGAGCTGTCCGATGGCGCGCTGACCGATATCGTGCGCTATTACACGCGCGAGGCCGGGGTGCGGAACCTGGAGCGGGAGATCGCCAAGGTGGCGCGGAAATCCGTGACCAAGATCATCAAGAAGGAGGTTGATGCGGTGTCTGTCACTGCCGAAAACCTCGATGATTTCCTGGGCGTGCGCAAACACCGCTTTGGTCTGGCCGAAGAGGCCGATCAGGTGGGCGTTGTGACCGGGCTGGCCTATACCTCTGTCGGGGGCGAGCTTCTGAATATTGAGGCGCTGCGCCTGCCGGGGAAAGGCCGGATGAAGACCACCGGGAAACTGGGCGATGTGATGAAAGAGAGCATCGATGCGGCCAGTTCATACGTGCGGTCCATCGCGCCCGAGATCGGGGTGAAGCCGCCCAAATTTGAAAAGTGGGACATCCATGTGCACGTGCCTGAGGGGGCGACGCCCAAGGATGGGCCGAGTGCGGGCCTGGCCATGGTGACGTCCATCGTGTCGGTGCTCACCGGCATTCCGGTGCGCAAGGACATCGCGATGACCGGTGAGGTGACGCTGCGCGGCAATGCCTTGGCCATTGGTGGGCTGAAGGAAAAGCTGTTGGCGGCCTTGCGGGGGGGCATCAAGACCGTGCTGATCCCGCGCGAGAATGAAAAGGACCTCGCCGAGATCCCGGACAATGTGAAAGAGGGGCTGGATATCATCCCCGTAGATCACGTGACCGATGTGCTGAAGCTGGCGCTGGTGGACACGCCCGAGCCGGTGGAATGGGATGAAGCCGCAGAAGAGGCCGCAGCGGCGGAGGCGGCGCGCGCCTCTGGC
Source organism: Pseudomonadota bacterium (assembly GCA_039030635.1). GTDB lineage: Bacteria > Pseudomonadota > Alphaproteobacteria > Rhodobacterales > Rhodobacteraceae > Roseovarius. The sequence continues at coordinate 19,798 of JBCCDT010000016.1, read as the reverse complement.
CCGGATGGGTCCAGCGCGGTCACGCATTAGGGTCATTGCCCGTTTGACAAAGAAAAAGCGCCCTCACGTGGGGCGCTTTTTTATGGTCTTGTCCGGGTCATATGAGGTGTCAGTTTGACCGCGCAAAGCCTGTTTTGCGCAGGTGTGCAGACGCCCGTTTTGCCCGATGGATCAGCCGAAGGCGCCAGCGGCCCCAAGGATGATCACGATCACAGCCAAAGCGGCCACGATCATCAGCTGATTTGCATTGATAGATGTGTCAGCGGCGATCACTTCCGGTTCCATGAACGGTTCGGTGACACCAGATGCATGAGCGGTTCCAACCATCACGGCGAGGAACGCAGCAGCAGTAAGCAATTTCTTCACGAGCAGCCCCCAATAACTATATGTAGCCTCAGATAACGGGGCCATCTACCAGACGTCAACTGAACGGTGGTCATATAGAAGGGAAATGGGTATATTGGCCACGGAAGTGCAACAAAAGTAGCACACCTAAGAGGCCAGCCAAAGGAGCAGTCATGGTGACGAAAACGGCGTCCAAAACGGCGACAAAACCCGCGAGCAAAGCAAAGACGAAATCTACGACTAAAACGTCTTCCAAAGCCGCGTCCACACCAACCGCCGCGCGCAAGACTAGTGCTGCGTCCAAAGCGGGGGCCCCGTCGGCGGCCTCGGCCAAGAGTGCAAGTGCTGCAGCGCCCAAAGTCTCGGTGGTCACGGATGCGCAATCAACGCCTGTGGGGGCGGAATTGAAAAAGCGCGAGCTGGTCGATTTGGTGGTGCAACGCTCAGATGTGAAAAAGAAATTCGCAAAGCCGGTGGTGGAGGCGCTGCTGGAAGTTCTGGGCGAGGCGATCGCCGAGGAGCGCGCGCTGAACCTGCAACCGATGGGCCGTGTGATGCCCAAGCGGACCAAGGATGCGGGCAAAAATCGCGTAGTCATCGCGCGCATTCGCCAATCCAAGGAACGGGCAGCTGAGGCGGCCGCGGCGCATGCGCAAAATCAGGCGGTTGCGAAGGCGGCTGAATAGCGGTAACAGACCGCCCAGCGGGTGATTAGCTCAGTGGTAGAGCGCTTCGTTCACATCGAAGATGTCAGGAGTTCGAATCTCTTATCACCCACCATTTTCCTGTTTGAGTGACGTGCCATGGCGGATGTCCCGAAGATCTGGTTTTTGCGGCATGGGCAGACCCAGTGGAACCTGGAACGGCGCTTGCAGGGGCATCTGGATTCGCCCCTGACCGAGTTGGGGCTGTCGCAGGCCGCAGCACAGGCCGCGATCATGCGCCCCGTGTTGGCCGCATCCCCCGATATTGCGTGCCGCGTCTCACCTTTGGGCCGGGCCGTGCACACCGCTGAGATCGCCCTTGAGGGGCGTGCCTTTGACACCGATGCGCGGCTCTCTGAGGTGGCCACCGGGGAGTGGGAAGGCCAGTTGCGGGCCGATTTGCCCACCGGCGGGCGCAATGATCTGTATCTTTATACCTCTGCCCCGGGGGGTGAGGGGTTTGACGCGCTTGAGGCGCGGGTGCGGGCCGTTTTGGACGACCTGACCGGGGAGACGGTGATCGTGTCCCACGGGCTTTTGGGCAAGGTGCTGCGCGGGTTGGTCTGCGGGTTGAGCCGGGACGAGATGGACGGGCTCTCCAACAAGCAGGGCTGTGTTTACGTGTTGGAGGCGGGGCGAGAGACCTGTCTTGAAGGCTAAGCGCGCCCGTATTTTTAAGGTATGTCAGGGTCTTGCGCGGCGGTGTTCACCTTAGGAGCCGCTGTGACCGCGTTTTTCAAAGCGCGGCAGCATGGCGGAGAAATCCTGGCCCAGACCGTCTTCGTTTTCCACGAATTGGGCATAAAGCTCTTGCGCGGCGCGGCCCAGGGGCGTGTCCGCATCGGCGGAGGCGGCGGCCTCCATGGCCAGGCGCAGATCTTTGAGCATCAGCTCTGCGGCAAAGCCCGGGCGGTAGCCATTGTCGGCGGGCGATTGCGGCCCGATGCCGGGCGCGGGGCAATAGGCGTTCATGGTCCAGCTGTAACCCGACGAGGTGGAGACCACATCAAACATCGCCTCCCGCGAGAGGCCCAGTTTGTCGGCCAGCGCGAAGGCCTCACAGGTCACGATCATCGTCGCGCCCAAGATCATGTTGTTGCAGATTTTGGCGGCTTGACCATTGCCGGACGGGCCGCAATGGACCGCCTTTTGCCCCATGATATCAAAGAGCTCTGCGGCGATCTTGAAGCCGTCCTCGGGGCCGCCCACCATGAAGGTGAGCGTGCCGCCCGCCGCCCCTGTGATGCCGCCAGAGACCGGGGCATCCAGGGCCAGAACGCCCGCGGCCTGCGCATCACCCGCGACCTTGCGGGCGGTGTCCACATCCACGGTGGAGCAATCGAGCAGCACAGCCCCGGCGCGCATGGCCGGGATCACTTCGGCGGCGACAGCGCTGAGGATCGCGCCATTGGGCAGCATCGTGATGACGACATCCGCGCCGCCCGCCGCCCGAGCCGCTGACGCGGCGAGGGGGACGCCCTCAATCGCCACCTCAACGGTGTCGAACCCGGTGACCTCATGGCCCTCAGCGGCCAGGTTTGCCGCCATCGGTGCGCCCATATTGCCCAGGCCAATGAACCCTATTTTCATGGCGTCTCTCCTCAGTCGAATGTCAGTTTATCGGCCCCGAGCGGCATCAGCATGCGGGTCACGGCCAGCGAAATAGGTGTGGTCAGATCATGCTGCCATTTGGGGCTGCGATCCTTGTCGATGACGGCGGCGCGCACCCCTTCTAGGAAATCGCCATGCTCCATCGCGCGGTGGGTGAAGCGGTATTCCAGTTCCACTGCGCGGCGGATATCGGCGCCCGGCCCGCGCAGACGGTGGATAATCTCAACCCCCGCGGCCATGGACAGCGGCGAGTTGCGCGACAGGCGTTTGAGCGCGTCGGTGGCGAAATCCCCGCCATCGGCTGTGAGCGCATTGGTGATATCGCGCAGGGTTTCGCCGCCGAAATTGGCGTCAATATCGGCCTGACGGCTGGGGAGGGTGCCGGTGGGGGCATCCTCAGAGGCGGCCTCAAGGGCTGCGAGATCGCCGGTGTCTTCGAGCGTTTTGAGGGTCTGTTCCCACTTGAGCTTTGGGATGTATGTATCTGCGAAACCGGCGTAAATTGCATCAGAGGGACCCATGCGGGCGGTGGTGAGGCCCAGATATTCGCCCATCCGCCCCGGCGCGCGGGCCAGCAAGAGAGAGCCGCCCACATCCGGCACCAGCCCGATCCCGCATTCGGGCATTGCGATCTGAGAGCTTTCGCAGACTACGCGGTGCGACCCGTGACAGGAAATGCCCACGCCGCCGCCCATGGTGAAGCCCTGCATGAAGGCGATGTAGGGTTTGGGATATTCGGCGATCTTGGCGTTGAGGCGATATTCATCGCGCCAAAACCGTTGCCCATAGGCGAAATCGCCCTTGGTGCCGGTGTCGTAAAGCTCTTGAATGTCGCCGCCTGCGCAGAACGCCTTGTCGCCTTCGGCATCGATGATCACGAGCGCCACACTGTCATCATTGGCCCACTCATCGAGCGCGGCCTCAATCGCCAGGCACATGTCATAACTCATCGCGTTGAGCGCGTGGGGGCGGGTGAGCGTGATGCGGCCGGCGTGGCCCGTTTGGCGGATGTGGATGTCAGGCATGGTGGGGTATTCCTAGAAAGTCTTTATTCTTTGCGCAACACAGCGCGTTCGTCAGGCCCCGGGTTGGCGATCCCGATCTATGTTCTACCGTGCTTTATCCACGTTGTTTCGGACTCCATTTGAGCGACGCATTGTCATGGCAAATTCGCCAGGCCCTGGGTGGGGCCTGACGAAGGCGCGGCGGGCTTCGCCCTTTATTCCGCGCCATGGGTGTTAAACCTCGGCCAACAGGCTGCGGGCGACGATCATGCGCATGATCTCATTGGTGCCTTCGAGGATTTCATGCACGCGCACGTCGCGGACCAGTTTTTCGATGCCGTAATCGGCCAGATAGCCGTAGCCGCCATGCAGTTGCAGACATTGGTTGCAGATGCGGCTTCCCGCTTCTGTCACGAATTTCTTGGCCATGGCGCAGAATTTCGTGGCATCGGGCGCGCCTTGGTCAAGTTTCCACGCGGCCTGGCGCAGGAAGGTGCGGGCGGCTTGGAGTTCAATCTCCATGTCGGCGAGGCGGAATTGCAGGGCCTGGAACTGATCGATGCTTTGGCCAAAGGCCTTGCGTTCGGCCATGTAGCTGCGGGTGGCATCGAGGGCGGATTGCGCGGCCCCGATGGAGCAGGCCGCGATGTTGAGCCGCCCGCCATCGAGCCCGGCCATGGCATAGGAAAACCCGCGCCCCTCTTCTCCCACGAGGTTGTGGGCGGCGATCTTGCAATCATCGAACTGCACCTGCCGCGTGGGTTGAGAACGCCAGCCCATCTTGTCCTCAAGCGCGCCAAAGGAGAGCCCCGGCGCGCCGTCTTCGACATAGACGGTGGAGATGCCTTTGGGCCCGTCACCGCCGGTGCGGACCATCACGACATAGGCGTCTGAATAGCCGCCGCCGGAGATGAACGCCTTGGTCCCGTTGAGCACGTAGCCTTCATTGTCGCGCTCGGCCCGGGTTTTGAGGGCGGCGGCATCGGAGCCGGAGCCGGGTTCCGTCAGGCAATAGCTGAGAACGGTCTTGAGCGAGAGCACATCGGGCAGGACGCGGGCCTTCATCTCGTCACTGGCAAAGGTATCGAGCATTTTGGCGCACATATTGTGGATCGACAGGAAGGCCGAGACAGAGGGGCAGGCCATCGACAGCGCCTCAAAGACCAACGTGCCCTCAAGCCGCGAAAGGCCAGAGCCGCCTTGATCCTCGCCGACATAAAGCGCGCCAAAGCCCAGCTCGCCAATTTTGGGCCACAGATCCTTGGGGATTGTACCGTCGGTTTCCCACGTGCGGGCGAAGGGCGCGATGTGGTCCTGACCGAACCCGTGGGCCATGTCGAAGATCGCCTGTTGTTCGTCGTTCAAGCCGAAATCCATTGTGGATTGTCCCTCCCAAGCCGATGAATTGAACACCCGTTTAATTAACCGGACATGAGGGAGTATGGCAAGGGCGCAGGCCGCAAACAAGCGTGGCGCTCAGCGGAATTCCTCGGACGGGCGCAGCAGGTGGAGGTAATAGGCGGGCACCTTGTCGATGCTGACCACCCCGGTTTGACGCGCCACTTCGAGGACGCGTCCGCAATCAGGGCCCAGATGTTCGTAGACCATGCGCATGGCGCGGCGGCCACTGACCTTTTCGCGCACGGTGCGGGAGGCGTAGCCCTCCCAGATATTGGATTGAAAGGAGGTGTCCTGGGCCAAAAAGTTGAACGAGCACGACATGGAATCGCGGTGGGTCACAACGGCCATCACGCCCTCTTCCTGGCGCATGACGAGGCCGCGAAATTCGGCGGTGTAGGTTTGTGTCGACAGGCCCTTGGCCCGAAGGGCGCTGCGCGGTTCAAAGCCGCGCAGAAACGTGTAGCCATCGGCGCGTTTGATCATGACCAGCCCCATCACGAATTGGCTGACATCAAGAAAGCTTTGACGGGCGAAGCGGTAGAACCCGCTGGGAAAGACATCGTCGGGCACATCCACCGTTGCGCGCCCGAAAAAACCTTCGAGCATCGGATGGTTGATCAGATCGCCGTAGCCCAGTTGGATGTCGTCGATAGGTTCGAGAAGAACGCGGGCGTCCACATCAAAAAAGGTGCAAATTCTGCTGAGCACATCGGGGCGGGGAAAGCTTTCGCCGGTGAGATACCGGTTGAATTGGGTGCGGTTGATGCCCAGCTCCCTGCAGACGCCGGACACAGATTTGAATTGGCTGGTCAGACGGCGCAGATTGTCGCCGAAAACCAGGCGAACTTCTGCAGGATTCGGTTGGATTTGTGACATGCCGATGAAGTTATTTGCGTTTTCTCAAACTACTCTGTAGGTTGAAAAATCTCAATAAATACAACCCATTGTTTTCTTTTCCTCACGCTCTCTCCTCATGGTTGCTAATACTCTTAAAAACTGACGCTAATTAGCGTCAGTTTAGGCGGAATTTGTCACAAAATGCAAAAGGAAAATCCGTTAACGCTCCTATAGATTTAGTAGGACGCGAAAAACAAAAAACAAATTGGGGAAGCTATGTACGGTGTTGTACTGTGGAGTGATCGTGTGAAAAATTGTGCCGTGATTTGGTGCGAGGATCACCGGAAACTCGCCTATTTTTCTCAAAATCCAAGCCCTTCTGCGGCGGATATGCTGTTTGGGGTCGGCGATTTGGTGGAATTCGAAATCCGGGAAGAAAATGATTTGCGCCTGGCGCTGGCCCCTGTGGTCGTGGCGGAGCGTCATCATTCGCTTTTGAGTGATGAACTGTTGCGGTCGGTGGCCCCGGAGGTTGCTCGCTCGGTTCCGCCCAACACAGATCCGGCGCGGGTTGAGACCAGTTTGCCCATGGCCCGTGAGGACACATCGCGCGTGCTGCCCTTTCCGGGCCGGTCGCGCATGGGGGGCGATGTCGCAACCTTGCCGAAACGGTCGGACCGCAAATACGGCTAAGCCCCGCGCGCCCACCGCATGAGATTTGAAACATTTGGTGCCGTGCTGCCCGGTGTGACGCTGGGGAATTGTTTCAATTTGGCGAAATATACAATGGTATACCGTCGCTTCGGTGCCGTTCCATCACGCTGACGTGTGAAGGATGGACGTCAGCCTCAATCGTCACGATCTCTTGGTCATGTTCAACACCGCAAGAGCGGACCCAAACGAGGGAATGACCCATGGCTTACACGACAATGACCCCCGGCATCAGCTCTGAAACATCTCTTATCAAAGCGCAGTTGATGGCTTTTTTCACGGCAGGTGCTGCGGCATTCATCGCCTTTGATCTGTTCGGGCAGGTGCTGTCCCCGATGCTGGGCTTTGCGACCTTGGCGCCGGTGGGGCTGGCCAATGCGACGATCAGCGCGGTGTTTGGATCGGGGTATCGCCCAGGCGCCGAGGCGCTGCACTTTATCGCCGGGCTGATTGCCTATCCGCTGGGGTGGCTCATGATCGCCGAGCCCATTCGCGCCAAGGTGACGCCCTTTGTGCCGTCCTTGGCCGCGGCGGCGATTTACGGTGTGGGGCTGTGGATCTTCGCGCTTTATTTCATGGCCCATCTGGTGGCGGGCAACGCGCCGTTCCTGGGCTTTACCGGCATCACTTGGGTGGCGCTTGTGGGGCATGTTCTCTTCGCGGTGGTCTTTGCCGCGGTTTGGAACGGGCTGCGCAACAAGGGCTGAGATTGTCCCTAGAAGACCAGAAAACCGCGTCTCAGATGAGGCGCGGTTTTTCGTTGTTCCCGGCGCGGACTCAAGGGCTTTAGCCCGCCGCGCCTTCGCAAGGCCCCACCCAGGGCCTGGCGACATGGCAATTGCAGCCTGCCTTTGATCAGTTCAGCGGGGTTGGACGATAAAGCGCATCGTACTGAAGTCACATCGCCACGCCGGGGCCTTGCGAAGCCGCTCTGTTATGCACCGCGCAGGAGAGCGGCGACACCGGTGCGGGCGATCTCGGTCAAGCCGAGAGGGCGCATGAGGTCCGCAAAGGCATCAATCTTCTCCGGCGGGCCGGTGATTTCAAACACGAAACTGTCGAGCGTGCTGTCCACCACATTGGTGCGGAAGATATCCGCCAAACGCAGCGCCTCCACCCGTTTGTCGCCGGTGCCTTCGACCTTCAAAAGCGCCAATTCCCGCTCGACAGAGCGGCCTTCGACGGTCAAGTCATGCACTTCATGAACCACCACGATCCGGCCCAGCTGCGCTTTGATCTGTTCGATCACCTGCGGCGTGCCGCGTGTGACGATGGTGATGCGCGACTGGTGGCCTTGGTGGTCCACCTCGGCCACGGTCAGGCTGTCGATGTTATAGCCGCGCCCCGAGAAAAGCCCGATCACGCGGGCCAGAACGCCCGGTTCGTTGTCAACGATCACAGCCAGCGTGTGCGTCTCAATCGTGTCTGAGAACGTAGGCCGTAGATTATAGGCGGAATGGCTGCTTGCGCCTTTTTTGATTTTGAGTGCGGACATTGTTCTTTCCTTACACAAGCACCGACCCCTTGGCGTCGATCACGCCTTGGGTCTCGGCCTCGCCCAGCAGCATTTCGTTATGCGCTTTGCCCGAGGGGATCATCGGGAAGCAGTTTTCGTGCTTTTCCACCAGACAGTCAAAGATCACCGGGCCGTCATAATTGATCATCTCCATGATCGCGTCGTCGAGATCGGCGGGGTCTTTCACGATAATGCCTTTGCAGCCAAACGCCTCGGCCAGTTTGACGAAATCGGGCAGGGCCTCGGACCAGGAATGCGAGTAGCGTTCGCCGTGCAAGAGCTCTTGCCACTGGCGGACCATACCCAACCGTTCGTTGTTGAGGATGAACTGTTTGACGGGCAGGCGGAATTGCACGGCGGTGCCCATTTCCTGCATGTTCATGAGCCATGACGCCTCGCCGGCCACATTGATCACCAGCGCGTCGGGGTGGGCCACCTGCACGCCGATGGAGGCGGGGAAGCCGTAGCCCATGGTGCCCAGACCACCGGAGGTCATCCAGCGGTTGGGATCCTCAAACCCCATATATTGCGCGGCCCACATTTGATGCTGGCCCACCTCGGTACAGACATAGCGATCATGCCCCTTGGTCAGCGCCTCAAGGCGTTCGAGCGCATATTGCGGTTTGATCGTTTTGCCTTCTTGGGTGAAGCCCAGGCATTTGACCTTTTTCCACTCTTCGATCTGTTCCCACCACTTGGTGAGTGCCGCCTTGTTGGTCTTGCGCCCGCGGGCTTTCCAGACCTTGAGCACGTCTTCGAGCACATGGGCGATGTCGCCGATGATCGGGATATCGGTCTTGATCACCTTGTTGATGGAGGAGGGATCAATGTCGATATGCGCCTTCTTGGAGGCGGGGCTGAACGCGTCGAGCCGCCCGGTGATCCGGTCATCAAAGCGGGCACCGACATTGATCATCAGATCGCAATCATGCATCGCCAGATTGGCCTCATAAAGCCCATGCATCCCCAGCATGCCGACCCAGGCCTCGCCCGAGGCGGGGTAAGCGCCGAGGCCCATGAGGGTGGAGGTGATCGGGAACCCGGTCGCGGAGACCAGTTCGCGCAACAGCTGGCTGGCCGCGGGGCCCGAATTGATCACGCCGCCGCCGGTGTAGAAGATCGGGCGCTCTGCCGTCTCAAGCGCTTCGACCAGCTCAGTAATCGTGTCCATGTCGCCTTTGACCTGGGGCTGATAGTGACTGATCGTGGCCTTGGCGGGGGGCGTGTAGGTGGCGGAGGCAAACTGCACATCCTTGGGGATATCGACCAGAACAGGACCCGGACGGCCCGAGGTGGCCACGTGGAACGCCTGATGCATCACGTCCGAGAGTTTGGACGTGTCATCCACGAGCCAGTTGTGTTTCGTGCAAGGCCGGGTGATGCCCACGGTGTCGGCCTCTTGGAAGGCATCGGTGCCGATCATGAAGGTGGGGACCTGACCGGTCAGAACCACGATCGGGATCGAGTCCATCAGCGCATCGGTGAGGCCCGTGACAGCATTCGTGGCCCCGGGGCCGGAGGTGACCAGAACAACGCCTGGCTTGCCGGTCGAGCGCGCATACCCTTCGGCGGCATGGACCGCGCCCTGTTCGTGACGGACCAGAATGTGGTGAATATCGTTTTGCTGAAACACCTCGTCATAAATCGGTAGCACCGCGCCCCCGGGATATCCGAATACGACGTCCACACCCTGATCCTTCAGGGCTTGAACCACCATTTTCGCTCCGGTCATTTGACGTGTCATTGCTTTGCTCCGTTTATGACATACAAGTCGTTGGTTTTGCGCAAAAAAAAGCCCCCGGTCGATCGGGGGCGCATGGGGTACCGTTATGGTGTCCGTTACCGGCCCATGCGCCTTATATCTACCAAAATGACCACTAGGTCGGTCATGAAAGACTCCTTTGCGTGGGCGAGACACTATGAGCGGGTTTGGGGACCGTCAACAGGCATTTTTAAAAAAGTTGTCGCATGTGGCGGGTTTCTTTGCATTTATTGCGCGAAATTTTGGAGGGCTTCGGGGCTGTGGCCTGCGTCTGAGGGAAGATCATGGAGAGTTGGTCGATGACCCTCGACCTTACAGAGAAGGTTCGAACCCTACCAATGTCGCGTTTTGTTGTGGTGTCTGGCGCGGCCAGGGCAGATATCCGAAGGACTGTTTGCCTATGTGGCAGACATCTGACGCGAAACTTGTCTCACTGCGCCGCCGCATGTCCGGTTTGAGCCCGTATTTGGCCCATGTCTGACACGTCAAACACCTGAAAGAGTGACCGGGCCGCCCAAGACCCAGGCCATCTCTTGGTCAAGGGGCGTGACCCGACGCCATAGCTTAAACTTTTAGGTAGTTTTCCGGTGAAGTCTGCGAAGAATTCAAAGTTTGTTTTAGGGTCTTCAACGACAACGGACGCCCACGCGGTGAGGGCGCATGTTCACAATCAACGCACTTGATGAAGAATTTGCCGTGGCCACAGGTTCCAATGTGAACAGTGGCCCGAACCAAAGCACCTTTGACGACCCGCCTTCTTCCTCAAGAGGGTTGTCCATCACCGCAAATTCAAATGACCCAAGCCCGAGCACTTTTTCCGTAGGAGACACCTATGACCTGGCCTACGGCGATAGCGGGAGCGGCACAGACGCCATTTTTGAGGATGCCGAGGTCATTCGCTCTGATGCTTTGCCGGGTGGCGGGCACGTCGTGGTGTTTGAAGGGATCAACCAAGACGGCGAACTGGAACAAATTGTTTGGACACCCGGGTTTGATTTGGAATCCTGGCACTCTGACGTCTCCGATCAGGGCGCGACAGCAGGCTTCTACACCAGCGATCAGGACGCATCGACGCAGTACGAACATGCATTCGTTTGTTTTTCGTCTGATACGTGCATTCGAACGCCGAGCGGCGACATCCCTGCCGGAAAGCTGAAGGTCAAAGACCTCGTCATCACGCGCGATCGTGGGGTCCAAGCCATTCTTTGGATTGGCCGCAGGGACATAGAAGTCGATCAAACCTCTCCGGACGTGCAACCGATTGTCATTCAAAAAAACGCGTTCGTCTGCGGGTCACTTAGAAAGCAAGTTATTGTGTCGCCTCAACACCGGCTTCTGCTGAGAAAGAAGAATGGGGACGAAATTTTTGCACCTGCCAAGGCGTTTGTCGGCGAGAAGGGCATTCGCTACATGCGCGGCCGTCGCAGGATCGAATACAACTCCATTCTTCTGGCCAATCACGACGTGTTGGATGTATCGGGCCTGGCCGCGGAAAGTTTTCTGCCGGGTCCGCAAGGGTACCTACGGTTATCAGCGCGAGAGATACTGGATGTCGAACGCGTTCTGGCATCACAGAAATCTGTATCAGAGACCGTGAGTCCAGCGCGCCCATGCCTGGGCGGGTCTGCTGGTCGCCGTGCCATCAAGGCTGGCGCAAAGCTGGTGGCTTTTGAACGTGAAGCGACACCTCAGTTGACCCAACATGTGTCATCAGAGGGCGACGCTGAAGCGATTTGACCCGCAAATGCGGGTTTCGCGTTTGCACGGTTGACGTTCGCGCCACGCTGATTGTCGTTGGCCTTCTCAACTGCGCAGACCGACCTGCGCTCACACGCGGGCAAGGTTGGGACCGGGATCGTCGCTCAGTTCAATGATCCAGGGACCGCGCCTCATCGATGAGCAGGATCGGGATGCCGCCGCGGATCGGGAAGGCAAGACCGGCGGCTTTGCTGATCAGTTCCTGCGCCTCGGCGTCATAGCGCAAGGTCGCATGGGTCTGCGGGCAAATCAGCGCCTCCAGCATGCGCCGGTCGGTGGCGGGACCGGCAGACACGTCATCACCGCTCATTGCAGGACTTCCGTTTCATCGCCGCCGCGCAGGGCGTATTCCATCAAGGTCACAAGGGTTTCGCGCCGTGTCGACAGCGACGGAGCCTCAAGCAGTGCCTGTTTGTCTTCGGGCTCAAACCCCAAAAGCATCGACAGGGAGTTGATCAGCAATTCATCATCGGCGTCCTTGAGCGTGTCCCAATCGGCATTCAATTCGCGCGCTTTGAAATAGCGCGACAGAAGGTTCATGAATTTCGCGCGGTCAAAGCCCGGATCGGCATCCGTGGGGCCCATGTCACGTTCAAACCCCGCCCAGGACACGCGGGTGCGGCGGTAGGGGGTGAAGCCATCCACCTCTTCGAGAATGCGAAACCTCGACATCCCGCTCAGCGTGATCATGTAACGGCCATCCTCGGTCTCGGAAAACTGGGTCACGCGGCCCACACACCCGATCATGTGCAGCGGTGGCGCCTCGTTGCCGGTGGAGGATTTTGACGGCTGCACCATGCCAATGAGCCGCTCCGGTGTTTTGAGCGCATCGTCAAACATCGCCAGATAGCGCGGTTCAAAAAGATGCAGAGGTAAGCGCGACCGAGGCAAGAGCAAAGCGCCCGGCAGCGGAAACACAGAGATCACTTCGGGGAGGTCGATCTGCTTGAACATGGCCTTTAGGTAGACTGTTCAGCCCCTCAGGCAAATATCATTGATGAGAGTTTTCGCCGACCGTTCAGGACGATCGGGTCATTGGGCTTTAACGCGTCAAAAATCGTGAAAAGCTGGGTCTTTGCAGCGCCGTCATTCCACTCGCGGTCGCGGCAAAACAGATCCAAAAGCTGGGCCACGGCCTCCTCTGTCTGACCGGCGGCATGGAGCGCCTGCGCCAGGTCAAACCGCGCCTGAAGATCATCGGGATTGGCCTCTACCGCGGCGGTGAGATCCCCCAAGGGACCCGCATCGGCGGCTTGGCGTGCAAGGCTGAGGGCCGCGTGCGCGGCTTCCAATTCGGGGGCCGATGAAATCTCAGCCGGGGCCCCGTTCAGCACCGCCTCTGCCTGATCGAGATCTTCCAAAGCGATGTAGGAGCGCACCAGACCGGCATAGGCGCGCGCGCTGCTGCCGTCCTCTTGTAGAATGGCGGCGTAGGTTTGCGCGGCATCGGAGGCCGCCCCCGCCTCCAGCATTTCATCGGCCGCGTCCAGCGCATCATCGAGCCCGCCACTGGCATCGCCGCCGCCCAGGGCCACGGCACGTTCAATAAACGCGTCCAGCTCAGATTGGGGCACGGCACCTTGGAAACCATCGACCGGCTGGCCTTGCCAAAAGGCATAGACCGTGGGGATGGATTGAATGCGCAGCTGGCCCGCGATCATCTGGTTGTCATCGACATTGACCTTGGCCAGTTTCACCGCGCCTTTGGCCTTGGTCACCGCCGCCTCGAGCGCGGGTGTGAGTGTCTTGCACGGTCCGCACCAGGGCGCCCAGAAATCCACGATGATCGGTGTGGTTTGCGAGGCGTCCACCACCTCGGCCATGAAATCGGCCTCAGTGACGTCTTTGATCAGATCATCCGCGGGGGGCGTTCCACCAAGTTCAAGCATGCGGCACCTTTCGGGTTGGGGGGTGCAAAGAGCGTTGGATGGGTACATGGCCTAGGGGCGGGCATGTTGCAAGGGGGAGGGCGTCAGATTGCTATTGTGTCATCACGACCCGCCCCGGACTTGATCCGGGGCCTCATAGACCGGTGGTAGGAGGCCCCGGATCAGTCCGGGGCGAGTGGTGCCTTTGGATCGATATGCGTTCAAAGATCAAATGTCGCAAAAACCGGGGCGTGGTCGCTGGGTTTCTCCCATCCGCGCGCATCACGGAGGATGCGACTGGAATGACCGGCCTGCGCAATGTCGTCTGTGGCCCAGATGTGGTCCAACCGACGCCCCTTGTCGGCGGCGTCCCAATCGCGGGCGCGGTAGCTCCACCAGCTGTAAAGCTGACCCTCGGGGATATCGGCGCGGGTGACATCGTGCCAGCCGCCGGCCTCCATCACATCGCTGAGGTGTTCCACCTCGACAGGCGTGTGGCTGACCACCTTGAGAAGCTGTTTGTGGGACCAGACATCATCCTCGCGGGGCGCGATGTTGAGATCGCCCACCAGGATGGATTTCTGCGGGCCGTCCGATGCGCCCCAATCGCGCATATCGGTGAGGTAGTCGAGCTTTTGGCCGAATTTCTCATTCTTGGTGCGGTCGGGCACATCGCCCCCGGCGGGAACGTAGAAATTGTGGATCGTGACGCCGTTTTCCAGACGCCCGGCAATGTGGCGGGCATGGCCCAGCTCTGCGAAGTCGAAACTGCCCACCTCTTCGATGGGCTGCTTGGAAAAGATCGCCACGCCATTGTAGCCCTTTTGCCCGCGCGCGATCATGTGGGTGTAGCCAAGCGCCGCGAAGACCTCGGCGGGGATCTTGTCGACCGGGCTTTTGCATTCCTGCAGGCAGAGCACATCGGGGGCCTCGTCCTCCATCAGCTTGGCCACGATGCCCGCGCGCAGGCGCACAGAGTTGATGTTCCAGGTGGCAAGGGTGAAGGGCATGGAGGGTCCAGTCAGTTGGGGGTTTGCGCGGCAATAAGCCCAAGCGCGTCGGTCAGTGCAAGCAGGAAGGCGGGGGTATCTTCGATCTGCGGGATGTGGCCGACCCCGGGGAGCGTGATCAGCTTTGCGTCGGGCGTGAGGCGGGTGAGGTCCTGGGCCTGGGACAGGGGCGTGATCGTGTCTTCGGCGCCCCAAATGTAGACCACGGGCAGGGCAAGCGCCTGAAATTCCTCAGCTCGCGTGCTGCGCGCATCTGTCGGCGCGGCCAGCAGGTTGGGCAGCCAATCGGCATAGGCGGCGGTGGTGTTTTTGCGCACCATTGGGCGCTGCAACAGCGCGACGCGGTCGTCTGTGACGGCGTCTTTCTTGTGGACAAAACCTGACAGGAACTGCCGGGTCAAAAGCGGGTTGGTCATGGTCAGCGCGGTGGCGGCCTTGCGAATGGGCTCTGGCCGCAAGGGCAGGGGCAGGGTTTCGGCCTCTGCTTGCCGCCCAAGGGCCAGCGCGCCGTCGACCACGATCAGCCCGGCAAAGGCACCCTGGTCTTGCATCACTGCCTCAACGGCGGGGCCCGCGCCCACGGAATGGGCCACGAAAATCGGTTTGATGTTCATCGCCGCGACCAGGGCCAGAATGCGCTCTGCCTGACGTGGTCGGGAATAGAGGCGGTCGGCGGCGTGATCAGAAAACCCGAAAGGCGGCATGTCGAACGCGACCGCGCGCCAGCCATCCGCGCCTGTGGCCTCCAGCACCGGCTGCCATAGTCCAGACCAAGCCGCCGTCCCATGAGCAAAGAGAAGAGGCGGGCCATCCTCTGGGCCGGTCTCCAGCACAAAAATCGCGCCGTCGGCGGTGTCCACCAAGCGGCCCTCTGTCGGTAAGATCTCCGCCCGCGCCTGGGTCTCGCGCAACAGCGCCGCACCGGAGGCCACGCCCAAGACCAAAGCGGCCAACACCCCCAAGACCAAGATCAGACGAAACACCCAACGCATGGGCTGACACTACGCAGCAGGCGGCCTTGGATGCAACCAAGCCCATCCCCCGGTTTCATCTTGCCAAAAATACTCCCGCGCGGCGCGCACAAAAAAAGCCCCGGCAAAATGCCGGGGCAGTCCAACAGGGAGGTCTTCAATTCGGAAGGCGGATGGCCTCGAAGCGCTCTGCACCACGCTTTAAGGCACCTTACCTTACGACATCAGGCGATAGCCGCCCGATTCCGTCACCAAAAGGCGTGCATTCGACGGATCGGGCTCAATCTTCTGACGCAAACGATAAATATGTGTCTCCAGCGTGTGGGTTGTGACGCCCGCGTTGTAGCCCCAGACCTCGTGCAAGAGCACGTCGCGGGGCACCACGCCTTCGGTGGAGCGGTAGAGGAACTTGAGGATGTTCGTCTCTTTCTCAGTCAGGCGGATTTTCTTTTCGTCCTCGGTGATCAGCATCTTCATCGACGGCTTGAACGTGTACGGCCCAAGCTGGAAAATCGCGTCCTCAGACTGTTCATGCTGGCGCAGCTGCGCGCGGATGCGGGCCAGAAGCACGGGGAATTTGAACGGTTTGGTGATGTAGTCATTGGCGCCCGCATCAAGGCCCAGAATGGTGTCTGCATCGCCGTCATGGCCAGTGAGCATCAGGATCGGGGCCTTGACGCCTTGCTTGCGCATAAGGCGGCACACCTCGCGGCCGTCATTGTCGGGCAGGCCCACATCGAGGATAATCAGGTCATAGATCGTGTCCTTGGTCTTGATCATCGCCTCATGGGCGTTGCCGGCTTCGAAGACATCGAAATCCTCGGTCATCAAAAGCTGTTCACCGAGCACCTCGCGCAGATCGTCGTCATCATCGACCAGAAGGATTTTCTTGAGCTGGGCCATTGTCGCGTTCCTCGTTTGCTGTTGGGAGGGATGTGCGGTGCAAACGCGCTCGTGACAAGACGTGTGTCAGCGCTCTCACGTCCCTGTGTTGGATCGCTAGCGAATGTTTCAATTTCTGACAAAAGGCGATAGGTCTGGCGCGAATTGACTGATCCAACCCGGAAATCCCATGAGCCTTGCCCCAAACCCTGTTGATTTGCTGGCCCGCGCGCGCGCGGATTTGCGCATGGGTGTGCCGGTTGTGTTGGTCGAGGGCGAGGCTGGCGTGCTGGCGGCGGCGGTTGAGGCGCTGGATGCGCCCCGGCTGGCAGAGATCCGCGCATTGGACGGCACGCCGGTGGTGGTGATCAGCGCGCGGCGCGCCGAGACGCTCAAGGCGCGCGCCTATGACGGGGATTTGGCGCGGATCGTGCTGCCAGCGGATGCCGATCACGCCTGGGTGCACAGTGTGGCGGACCCCGCTGATGATCTGGAAAAGCCCATGAAGGGCCCGTTGATGAGCGAACGTGACGGCCATGCCGCGTTGCACCGGTTGGCCATGCAGGTGACGAAATCTGCGCAGATGCTGCCCGCGGCCATGGTTGTGGCGCTGCCGGATGCCAGAGGTTTTGCGCTGGCCCATGGTCTGACGGTGCTTGAGGCCTCTGAGACCCTCCCGCATCTGGAGCTGAACAGCCCGATGCATTCGGTCGTCAGCGCGCGCTTGCCCATTGAAGTCTCAGATCTGGGGCGGTTGCATGTGTTCCGCCCTGATGACGGCGGCGAAGAGCATTATGCCATTGAGATCGGATCGCCCCCGCGGGACGCCCCGGTGCTGTCGCGGCTGCATTCGGCCTGTTTCACGGGCGATGTGATGGGATCGCTCAAATGCGACTGCGGGCCACAGCTGCGTGCGGCACTGGCGCAAATGGGTGAAGAAGGCCACGGCGTGCTGCTTTACCTCAACCAGGAAGGGCGCGGGATTGGGCTGGCCAACAAGATGCGGGCCTATTCCTTGCAGGATCAGGGGTTTGACACGGTTGAGGCCAATCACCGGCTGGGCTTTGAAGATGATGAGCGTGATTTTCGTATTGGCGCGGACATCCTGCGGCGCTTGGGCTTTTCGGCGGTGCGGCTGCTGACCAACAACCCCGGCAAGATCGAAATGATGAGCGCCAACGGGATTGACGTGGCCGAACGCGTGCCGCTCAAGGTGGGCGAAAACCCCAAGAACGCGGCCTATCTGGCGACCAAAGCCAAAAAATCCGGGCATTTGCTCTGAAAGATTTTATGCCTCCGGCGGAGGTATTTGGAACAAGAAAGAAGCGGGGCGTTTGCTTCTTTCTTGTCGGAAATACCTCGGGGGTTTGGGGGCTGGCCCCCAAGAAAAGTGCGTTTGGGGGCTGGCCCCCAAGATTACGTTATGTAGATTTGCGCGCGTGTTTTTCCATGGCGTCTTGGCCCAAGGTGAGTGTGTAGGCGGCGAGTTCTTCGAGCTTGGTGTCGGCGGCGCGGGGGTCTTTGGCCTCGATCGCGTCAGCGATGGCTGTATGGAGGCCCACGATCTGTTCGCGGGAGCGTTCGGTGAAGGTGATCATGTTCATCAGAGGCTGCATCGCCTCGACCGCGCCGGCGAGTTGATAGCTCAGCACGGGGTTGGCGGCGGCATCCACCAGCGCGCGGTGGAAGGTCACATCGGAGGCGCAAAAGCTTTCGTCCGACAGGCCCGGTTGGGTTTGGCGGTGGATTTCGGCACGCATGGTGGCCAGGTGATCGGGCGAGCGGCGCTGGGCCGCCAGCGGCGCGCAGGCGCGCTCCAGCGTGTAGCGGGCCTCACAGGCGGTCTCAAAGCGCACGGCATTCATCGACAAAAGCAGCGTTGAGGTGGTGATGTGCTGGCCATAGGCCTCTTCATAAGAGAGCCGTTTGACAAAGGCCCCGCCAAAGGCGCCGCGCTGCGTGCGGATGAGAGACTGAGCGGCCAGACGCTTCAACGCTTCGCGCACCGTGGGGCGGGAGACGTTGAATTCGGAGGCCAGTTCGGCCTCAGAGGGCAGGCGTTCATCGACGATCATGCGGCCTTCGATGATGGCGTCGCGGATGGCCTTGGCAATCTGGGCGGAGAGGTCGGTGGGTTTGGGTTCAGTTTTCATTTGTCTTACATTTAATTGTCTGACATTTTCTGCGCAATACCCCCGACTCGAAGGACGCGCAGATGCGCACGCAGTTTGTCACACCGATGCGCTCTGTACTATGGCTGGCGTTTTTCGCTGTGATTTTGGTGTCTTGGTGGATGCTTTACATGATGGCCGTCGACATGGATCTCGACCTGATTGGCCGTCCGGGGCCGGAGGGCGCGCGGATGCAGGCGATGGATCCGCGTATGCCGATGTATATGCCCATGGCCAATTTCGGCCCGCTGTTTTGGATGTGGGCGATCATGATGGCGGCGATGATGCTGCCCACCATGGTGCCCACGCTGCGCGCCTATGAGGATTTGATGACCTCTGCCGACGGCACATGGGCGGGCTGGATGGGCGTTTTGCTGGGCTATTCCATCGTGTGGGTGGCCTTTGCCGCGCTGATCGCCGTGGCGCAGCTGGCCCTGCTGTTTGGCGGTGTGGTGGACATGCTGGGGATTGCCAAATCGGTCTGGATCACAGGCGGGCTTTTGATCGTGGTGGGCGCGTTTCAGTTCACCCGTGTCAAAGAGGTCTGTCACGGGGTCTGTCACAGCCCGATGGGCTATTACCTGGGCCATTGGCGCGCAGGATTTGGTGGCGGGCTGCGCATGGGGCTGGGCCTGGGCGCGTTTTGCGTGGGCTGTTGCTGGGGCTTTATGGCTCTGGGGTTTGTGGGCGGGGTGATGAGCCTTCTTTGGATGGGTCTTGCCACGCTCTTTATGGTGATCGAAAAGCTGCCGCAGATTGGGCATGTGGTGACGCGGCCCATGGGTGGTATACTGATTGCAGCCGGGCTGGCCGTTGTGGTGTGGCCTATGGCGATGGGAGGATAGAGAATGGCGCTTCAACGCAGAAAACAGGCCGACAAACTGCCGGTGAGCCAGCGGATCGACAACCGCATGGCCAACCCCAAGCGGCGCAAGATGACGCCCACGGAATGGGCCATCAAGGGGGAGCTTTTCCTGAATTGCTCCTGCACGGTGTTTTGTCCTTGTGTGGTCTCGCTGGGCGCGCATCCACCCACGGAAGGCTATTGTCAGGCGTGGATGGCGATTGCGATTGATGAAGGCCATTATGAGGGCGAAGACCTCTCAGGGCTGAACGTGGGCCTGATGGTCGATATCCCTGGGCGCATGGCCGAGGGCGGCTGGAAAGTGGCGGCTTATGTGGATGAGCGTGCCAGCGGCAAAGCCTATAACGGCATTTTGCAGATTTTCTCTGGCCAGGCAGGGGGC
>JBCCDT010000015.1:0-43580 GCA_039030635.1 Pseudomonadota bacterium | reverse complement strand
CGGCGTGGTGATCGCGGCCCCGGTGAAGGTGGCGTTTGACTCGTCAAAGATCACCCCTTCCCAGTTCAACAAATCCGCCCCGAAGCTGCCGTCAAAGCCCGAGAAGGTCAGCAGATCCACAAACCCATCCGCCACATCACTGTCATCGCCACCGTCCAGAACGGTCACAGCCGTGATATCTGCGTTCGCAATGGTCAGGTTGTCCGAGCCGTCATTGAGCACAACGCCCTGGCTCACCGTGGAGCCATCATTGAAGTAGCTGTCACTGTCGCCCGCGTCGTTGAAGATCGCGTTCACACTGCCCGTCACATCCGCCCCATCTTCAAGCGTGATCCGCGTGGTCCCCGCAGGCCCCGCAAAGGTGTAAATGCCGTAGCCGCCAGAGCTGTCCACCCCGCCTGAGACCGTGACGCTGAGGAGGCCCGAACCGCCGTGGAACGCCTCAATCCCGTTGGTTGCGCCACTCACGTCACCGTAAGTGGTGATCGAGGTGTTCGTGCCAGCCGGATCATTTGTTGTGCTGATCCCAGCATCTGCCGTGCCGGTCACGTTGTCGGCAAACACGATGACGGAGCCGCCATTGAAGTTGTCCACGCTGATCCCGTTGTCACCGCCTGTGACATTCGCCGTGCCAGCGGTGTTGGTGGCTTGGACCAGCAGATCGCCGCTGCCTTCGTTGACAGCATCGATGCCTTCATCCCCACCGATCACATCGCCAAGCGCAGTGATCGTCAGGTCGGTCCCGGCCGCGTCGTTATAGGCCGTGATCGCGTCATTGACTGTACCGGTTGCATTGTCCGCCGTGATCGACAGCGCGCCGCCATTGTAGTTGGTGGCCGTGATCCCATCCTCCCCACCTGTGACCTGCGCCGAGCTGTCGCTGTTTTGCGCAACAATGGTGAAATCGCCCGTGCCGTAATTGTAGCCGCGGATCCCGTAGGTGTCAGAGATGACATCGCCATAGGTTCGGACAGAGAGGGTCGTGCCACCCACATCGTTGAGGCCATATATCGCGTCAAGCTGACCGGTGGCGTTGTCGGCGACGATGGTCACTGTGCCGCCATTGAAGTTGCGGGCGACAATCCCGCCAAAGCCTGTCGTGATCGCGGTGCCATCGGGGTTGCTGGCTGTGATGTTGAGATCGCCAGAGCCATCGTTTTCCGCATAGATGCCCACGAAATCGCCAGTGACATTGCCGTAGCTGGTGACAGACAGATCCGTGCCTGCTGTGTCGTTATAGGCGTAAACACCGATCGCGTCCGCACTGGTGGCGTTGTCGACCGTGATGTCCACCGCGCCACCATTGTAGTTGAGCACGTTCACTGCGTTTTCATAGCCGGTGATCTGAGAGCTGTTCGTGGCATTCGTTGCCACAACGCTCACGCCCTCGGAGCCATCGTTTTCGATGTCGATGCCTTCGTTATTTGTACCTGTGACGTTGCCGTTCACCGTGACAGACACGGACGTGCCGGCCGCATCGTTGCGGATATACATCCCCCGGCTATACCCGTAGGCATTGTCGACCGTGACATCCACGGAACCGCCGTTGTCGTTGTCCAGGTCGATGCCTTCATTGGTCTCAGACGTGACCTGAGCAGTGCCATCGGCGTTGGATACCGAGACGGTCACATCACCGGTGCCGTCACTGTCAATTTCGATGCCGTCATTGTCATAGGACAGGACCGACCCGTACACTGTGAGCCGCGTGTATGTGCTCGATGTGTCATTGTCGATTTCAATGCCTTCTTCTTCGGCAGTGACATTGTCGGCTGTGATGGTGACACCGCCACCTTCGTCATTGTTGACGTTGAGGCCCTCTTCGTCCAGGGAGGTGATCTGGACTGAGCGATCGGCGTTGGAGGCTGTGACAGTCACCCCCTCAGAGCCGTTGTTGTCGACATCGATGCCTTCGTCCTCATAGGACACGACATAGCCATAAACGGTGACAGACACAGACGTGCCAACGTTGTCATTGTCGACCTCGATGCCTTCATTATACGCGGTCACATTGTCGACGGTGACGGACACAGCGCCGCCATTGTCGTTGTCGACGAGCACGCCTTCGTTATTGAGCGCGGTGATTTGCGAGGAGTTGTCCGCATTGGTCGCGGTGACCGTGATGCCGCCGACGCCTTGGTTATCGATGTCGATGCCTTCTTGGTTGCCGGCCGTCACATCGCCATTGATCGTGACGGAGACGAAAAGACCGCCTGGATCGTTGTCGATCTCAATCGCCTCTTCGGAGCCGGAGACATTGTCAGCGTAGATCCGAACAGCACCGCCATTGTCATTGAAGATATCGATGCCGTGGCCGTTTTGTGTTGTGACCTCGGCTGTGCCATCGGCATTTCTGACATCGACGAGCACCCCGCCGGTGCCGTCGCTATTGATTTCAATGGCATCAGAGTTCACCGTTTGAATGGTCCCGGTGCCCGTGACCGTCACGGTTGAGCCCGAGGCATCGTTTTGGGTCACGATGCCGTAGTCGTAGCCGGTCACATTGTCGACCGTGATGACAACCGCACCGCCGTTTTCATTATTGACCCCAATGGCATTGCCATCCAGTGACGTGACCAGCGCGGTGCCGTCGGCGTTGGTGGCCGTTAAAGTTACACCCCCAGTGCCATAGTTATCGATGTCTATGCCGTATTCGTAGCCAGTGATCGTACCGTAAGCGGTCAGGGATATGGTTGTACCAGCAGAATCATTTTCCAGATCAATGGCATCTCCGGTAAGGCCGGTCGCACTGTCCACAATGACATCAACGGCACCGCCATTGTAATTCGTGACATAAAGGCCGTAATCGCCCGTCAAAAGCGACGAATTGTCCGCATTTGTCGCGCTGACTGTGACGCCTTCGCTCCCATTGTTCACTATGTAAACAGCATTGTAGTCGCCCTGCACCGTACCGTTGACGGTCAGGGATACGCCTGTCCCGGCGGCGTCATTGTAGATCAAAACGCCGTAGTTCGGGGCGGTGACGTTATCGACGGTGACGTCAACTGCGCCACCATTGTAATTGTCTATCTCGACGCCATTGTCATTGAGTGACGTCACCTGGCCTGTGCCAGAGGCATTTGAGGCAGAGACGGTGACGCCGCCGGTGCCGGAGTTTCTGACGTAAATACCCTCATCATCGCCCAGGACGGTGCCATAGGCCGTGACAGAAACCGCATCTGAGAAGGGACCATTGTAAACCGCGATACCGTCGTCATTTGAACCGGTGACGTCGTCAGCTGTGATATTCACATCGCCATAGGCATTGTAGACGTAGATCCCGAAATCCGCGCCAAAGACTGTCGCAGTTCCGGTGGCATTCGTGGCGGTCACGTTTGTATCGCCATCACCAAAGGATCGAACGTAGATGCCGTAGCCTGCATAGCCGTTCACGTTATTGGCGGTAATGGTGACCGCATCCGACCCAAAGTTCTGATAGACCCGGATACCGTTGTTGCCCCCTGTCACGGTTGCGTCGCCTGCGGCGTTGGTCGTGGTGATGGTTGTGTCGCCCGTGCCAGAATTCCGTGCGTAAATGCCTGACGTGTTGCCGTAGATCGTGCCCGTGGTCGTGACATCAATGTCCACACCATCGCTATACGCATAAATGCCGTAAGAATTTGTGCCGGTCACGTTGTTCGCCGAAATGGCCAGATCGCCGTCGTAATTCCGGGCCGTTATACCGCTCGCGTCACCAGTCACCTGAGCTGTGCCAGCAACATTGCCGGACGTGACCGTCACACCACCATTGCCGCTACTGCGCACATTGATCGCGTCATTGCCCGTGCCTGTGACGTTGTTGAATGTCAGGGACGTCGTTCCAGTGGCAAGGCCCGCGTAGACGTAAACACCCCGGCTGCCGCTCACAAGCGCATCGCCCGCGGCGTTGGTGACGTCAATCGTGCTGTTGCCAGTGCCAAAATGACCTAGGTATATTCCATCTCCATTCGTGCTTTGAACTTGGCCATCAGCGGTCACGGTTATGTCGCCAGAGCCAAGGCTATAGGCCCGAATCCCCTGACCGTTTGTTGCCGTTACGTTGTTGGCCGTCACCGACAGCGCACCCGGGCCACCGACGAAGGCGTAGATGCCGGCGTTTTGTGCTGTGACCGCGCTCGTACCAGCAGCGTTGGTTGCGTTGATCGTCAAATCGCCCGTGCCGTAGTGGCGCGCGCGGATCCCGCTACTCGACTGAGATGTGACAGTGTTGGTTGTGATGGTCAGCGCACCGGTACTGCCGTCGCTGTAGGCGTAGATGCCATCACTGTCGCCAAACACATTGCCATCGCCGGCCGCGTTGGCGGTGTTGATAATTGTATCACCGGTTCCGTAATTCCGGGCTCTGATGCCGGTGCTGCCGGTCGAGAACACCTCTTGATTGACCGTTATATTGAGGTCCGTGGTACCGCCGTTATTGTAAGCGTCGATGCCTGCCCCGACAATCGAGTAGACGTTGTCCGCCGTGATAGTGAGTGCGCCCGCATCGTAGTTTCGCGCAGCAATGCCGCGCACCTGGCCAAACACGTCAGCTGTGCCTGCCGCATTGGTTGACGTGATCGTCAAGTCGCCGGAGCCAAAGCTCTGACCATAGATGCCATCACCGGTATAGCCCGTCACGTTGTTGGTCGTGATGGTCATGGCACCCGTGGTGTTATCCGCATACGCACGGATCCCGCTTGCGTACCCTCTGACAGAGGCGTCCCCTGCGGCATTGGTGGCCGTGATCACGGTGTCGCCAAAGCCGAAATGGTTGGTACGAATACCGTAGGCGGTGTCGCTCTCAACCTCGCCATCGACGGTCACAAGGATGTCGTCGCCATCTGAATGGTACACGTAGATGCCATCGTTATCGACGGCGGAGACATTGTTGGCGGTGATGGAAACTGTGCCCGACGCCGCACCATAATGGCCGACGCGAATGCCAACCTGACTGGCACTGACCAAGGCTGTGCCAGCTGCATTCGTTGCGTTGACCGTAATATCGCCGCCCCCGTTCGAGCGCGCTTGGATCCCCTCAGCCACGTAGGAGGTGACGTTATTGACCGCGATCTCAATCCCAGTGGTATTGAAGCCAGCATAGGCGTAGATCCCGGTCAACTGACCGGTCACAGAGGCCGTTCCAGCGGCGTTCGTATTGTTGATCGTCGTGAGACCCGTGCCGAAATTGGTGACTGTAATACCGTTTCCGACAACGCCCCGAACGGTCCCAGCCAGATCAATCGTTACATCCGTGCTGGCCGCATTGGCGTTGTTGGCAACGATGCCATTATTGCCGCCTGTAATCGCCGCGCCGTAGATATCGGTCAGGGTGATCGACGTGCCCGCCGGGTCGTTGCCAAGCTGAAATGCGTTGCCGCCACCGGTTGTGTCAATGCCGAACCCATCCGCCAGCGCGACGTTCAGATCGCCCGGGACAATAAAGCTTTGGGTAACATCTACCGCGTTGTTCGCCGGTCCTATACAGACATAAGCCCCTCCGCCCAGGGCCCCGCAATTGCCCGCAAACGCGCCAGACACAGACAGTGCCGTGCCCAAGGCAATGGAGGATGCACCCAGCGTCAGTGTGCTGCCAACCGTGCCCAAAGTGGGGGCGAAACTCGCCGCGACCCCGGCCACTTTGGTCATGCGACCCCCGCGCAACATGATGTTGAGGTATTCAGGTCGCGCCTGCTCACTCAAAACAACATCACGACGTTTGATTTTACGGAGAAGTCCACGCATAGTATTTTCCCAACATTTCAATGGCATGAGTCGAAATAAGTACCCCAGCAATCAACTCAAACAAAAATTACCCAAAGATTGACCAGCCAAGACAGCACAAGTCAAGGCAACGGATTGAAGGATGCGCCTGAAGGTCTTGCCTTATGGGGATGGGGCCACAGGCACCCATAGGGCAATCTGCGACCTGCGCCATTACAGCCTTCGATGCGGCTCAGGACGCTTTTTTGACCAAAAGATTGTAGTCAGACATGGCCATATCGGCGACCAACATGTCGAGATCGGTCGACGACGCCCATCCGAGCGCGGCTTGGGCCTTGCTGGCATCGCCCACCAGAATATCCACCTCAGCTGGTCGAAAGAACTTATCATTGATGACAACCACGGCCCGGCCTGTCGCACGATCTCGTCCAACCTCATCAAGGCCGGACCCGCTCCACTCAATCTCCATGTCGAAGACGCGCGCGGTGGCTTCCACGAAATCGCGGATCGAATGGGCCTTGCCGGTGGCGATCACGTAGTCATCCGGCTGCGGTTGCTGCAGCATCTGCCACATGGCCTCCACATACTCACCCGCAAAGCCCCAATCGCGCCTGCACGCGATATTGCCCAGTTCCAGTGGGCCGGCAAAACCCACCGCGATCTGGGCAAGGCCATAAGTGATCTTGCGCGTCACAAACTCTCGCGAGCGCAGGCGCGAGTCGTGATTGAACAGGATCCCGCTGCTGGCATGCAGACCATGGGACTCGCGATAATTCACGGTCATATGGTGACCATAGGCCTTTGCAACCGCATAAGGAGAGCACGGGTTGAGCGCCGTCCCTTCGGTTTTGAGCTTGGACGATCCATTGCCAAACATCTCGGCGCTGGAGGCTTGAAAGAACCGCGTCTCAGGGGACAGGTTGCGCAGCGCCTCAAGGATATACAGCACCGCCAGCGCGTTGACTGAGGTGGTGGCCTCCGGTCTGTCCCAGGATTGGCCGACAAAGCTTTGAGCCGCCAAATTGTAGAATTCATCGATCTTGTAGGTCTTGAGAAGCTCGGCCACGGCACCATCCTTGGCGACGTCACATTCAATCAGCTCCACGCGATGGTCGATCCCCAGCATCTGCAACCGAAAGCTTCCTGTCTCAACGGAGCTGTGATGCGCGCCGATCACGCGATACCCCTTGGACAACAACAGCTCTGCGAGCAGAGCCCCATCTTGTCCGAAGATGCCAGTTATCAGCGCAGCGGGTCCGGTCTTCAATTTTGCGCTCCACCAATTCGATTGTCTGGCGTGGCTGGCCAAAAGACATCCCATTGTCAATCGTCGCGCGTATGTTCCGTCGCGTCCCTTCGCGGCCCCATGACCAAGTGGTACATGTTTGTTACGCCCTTTGGGCTGAGGGGCCGGGCCCGGGCATCATAGGCCCGGTCGGGTTGACACTTAGGTCTAAAATCCGCAGGGTGTCGCGGCTGAAATCAGCGCATAAAATGACAATAATTTTGCTGAGGCAGGCGTTTGCAAAAAAGCAACCCTTCAACATCCCTCCTGGCCACAGGGGTACGGAAACTCAAGGCGTTGTCGGCACGCACACCCCACGCGTCAGACGCACAAGATGAGCCACATTCGGTCACCGCACAGGACGTTCCCAAAGAACTGGAGTTTGACGCCACCTGGTACCGGACGACCTATGGGCTGCCCGACATGTCAGACGATGACGCCTGGCAAAACTACGTATCTCAAGGCCGAGCTCTAGGGCGCCAGCCCTGCCCCTTTTTCATGCCGCGCTACGTGGAGGGGCAGCTTGCCCATCTTGGCATCGATCCGGGTGATGATCTGATCCACACGTACCTTGCCAACAGTCACAACGTGTCACCGCATATTTTGCTGCCCACTGCGCCGCAAGGTGTGTACCCCCAATCTTTGCGAGACGAGATCGCACAGGCGGGCCTATTTTGCGGCTCTGTCGCGCTGTTGCGATCCTTTGACCGGCACGACATACGCCACAGTATGCTTTTCGACCCGTCCTTTGTGGTCGATGCGGACGGGCATCCGGTGGATCATCCCCTTCGCACGCATCTGGAAACGGGCTGGACCACTGAGGCGCAAACCTCCGTGTATTTTGACCCGGTGTTTTACGGCGCGATCTACCCTCAGGCCCGCGCCAGTGTCGCCGCAGGAGAGTACACCAACCTGCTGGATCACTTTGTCAATTGCGGCAGTGCGATGGGCATGGTGCCCTTTGGCGATTTCGACGCAGAATTCTACTATGCGCAGAACCCGGATGTGCACGCGGCCGTAAAAGAAGGTCGGCTCAAAAGCGGCGCCGATCATTTTATCTTTCACGGCGCACCGGAAGGGCGCAATCCGAACCCGTTCTTTGACACAAACTACTATCTGACCGCTCAGCCCGATGTGCCTGGGCAGATGGCACAGATGAACCTGACCAGCGCGTTTGAGCATTTTCTGAAGGTCGGAAAGGATCGCGGATACAAGGCGCATGCGCCGCTCTATTCGGTGCCCGTCCCTGTGATGCATGGCAAAGCGCTTTATGAAAAACGCTGCCGGGTCACCGCACATGACATTGTGCGTTACAAAAAGGTTCTGCGCTTTCGTCCGCCCGGTGATCAGGTGGCGCTGTCGTGTATCATTCCGGTACATGATCATTTTGACATGACGCTGCATCTGCTGGATCAGCTTGCCACCATCACCAACACCACGGATGCCCCGGGCATCGAGGTGATCGTGGTCGATGACGCCTCTGAGGACCTCACGACCGAGTTGGAGCGCTACACCGAGGGTGTGGTGATCGAACGACGCACCTCTGCGGGCGGCTACCCCATCGCGTGCAACGCAGGCGCCGCGCGGGCGCGCGGAGACGTTTTGGTGTTTCTCAACAACGACATTGAAATCAACGCGCTTTCTTTGATCGGGGCCGCGCAATACGTGGCGGACCATCCAGAAATCGGAGCCTTGGGCCCCAAAATCATTCAGATGAATGGTGATTTGCAGGAGGCGGGCAGCCTTGTGTTCTCAGAAGGTGGGACGCGCGGTGTGGCACGCGATGCGCCGTTTCACACGATCAACGCCTCTGTCCTCAAGGAGGTGGATTTTTGTTCGGGCTGCTGTTTCTTCATTCGGCGGTCGGTCTTTAAGGCGGCAGACGGTTTTGATGAGGTGTTTGCCCCAGGCTACTATGAGGAAACCGACCTGTGCTTGCGTCTGGCGGAACAAGGCCTGCCCACCGTCTTCCACCCCGAGTTTCATGTCTATCACTACGAATATGCCAGCTATTCCAAAAACCGCCCCCCTTTGGTGAGCGCCGGTCGCATGGCGGTCAATCGAGACCATCTTGTGGACGCGCACGCGCCACGCTTGGCCACGTTGGCCCTTAATAGCGATGCGGAGACACCCGCCGCGCGCGCGGGCCGCAGGCTGCGCCCAAACGTGGCAGTGTTGGAGGATTTTCTACCTGATCCTGCGTTTGGATCAGGTTTTGGCCGCGCCAATGCGGTCATTGAGACGCTCATCGACATGAGGTGCGGGGTCACGGTTTTTGCGCTGAATTACATGTTCACAAACCATGCCGATCACCTGCACCGGCTTGGCGTTGAAACTGTGATCCTCGCGGGCAAAGATCACGCGGAGGCTCTCGCGTCCCGGCAAGGGGATTTCGATCTTCTCTGGCTCTGCAGAACCCACAATATCGAACGCTGCGCCGGGTTTGTCACCGCGATGAAAGAGGGCAATCCAGATTTGAAAGTCATTCTGGATACGGAGGCCTTGTCGACGTTCAGAGAGATCGCCCTTCAAACCCTTCAAGGGCATCCACCGGCGGAAACTGCTGAGGCGCTTGTCGCGGCAGAACTGGCCTCCCCCTACCCCTTGGACGCCATTGTGACGGTCAATCAAAATGATCGAACTGCGGCGCAAGCGGCTGTGGCCTGTCCGGTGTTTGAACTGCCCCATAGCGTGGCGCCTCTGTTGAACGCGGGTGATGCAACCGGCCGAAACGGTATTTTCTTTTGCGGCGCGTTTCATGATGTGCAGACGCCGAATTATGACGGGCTGATCTGGTTTCTCGAAGAGATATGGCCGGCCGTCCGCCGTGAACGCCCATCCGAGACGTTTCGTTTTTCAGGCTTTACCGGGAAAGGGGTCGACCTCGCAGCGCTGGCAGAGCGCCATGACGGCGTGGAGTATCTGGGCTGTCTCGACAGCATCATGCCGGAAATGCACAAGGCGCGCGTGTTCGTGGCGCCCACGCGATATTCCGGCGGCATTCCGATCAAGGTCATGGAATCAGTTGCCTTCGGCCTGCCATGCGTGTGCACTGATCTGTTACGCAGCCAGATCGTGCTTGGTGATGGGGTCGCGACGGATATGCCTGCGCTGTCCTCGCCCGTGAATGATGCGCAGGCCTTTGCGCGCAATTGTGTGACACTGCTCAGAGACGACGCAGCCTGGACCGCGCTTCAGGCTCAAGGGTTGAGCTATATCGCGCAAAACGCGTCCCGCGATGTGATTGCCGAAAACCTGGAGGCGATTTTAAGCGTCTGACGCCTGGGCCCCCTGCCCGCGCACCCATTCATAAAGTGCAATGTCCAGTGCCAGCAATTGCCGTAGCCTGTGCAGGGTTGTATCGGGCAACGCATCTTGTTTGGGCCGTGATTTTGTCGTGTTCAAAACCTCAAAATCGACGGTCAAACCCAGCACCCGTTCCAAATCGGCTTGGAAGCCGGGCAAATCCTCAAGGCACCCAACCACGTCAAACCGCGACAGGTTCTGTTTGGCGATGTCGAGCACTTGATCCGGGGTTTTGTCCTGCAAGGTGCGCCTGGCCCACAGATTTTCGCTGACTGCGAAGGTCCAGGTCAAAAGATTGTCCATGGGCGGCACAGGATTGCCCTCTTCCATGTGATCCAGCAGTTCCTCAAGGCTGCGCGTCACCACAGCGTCCGCAAAATGCCCGTTCGGCCGACCGTTCTCAGCCCTGGCTTTCCAATAGTACATGTGAGACAGAAAGCGGTCGATCGGATCGCGAATGACGGTGACACGCTTGAACGGCAATTGGGCCACATCCCGATACCCAAAATGCCCGGTGATGAACCGGTAGTTTTCGGTCTCAATCGTGTCCATCTCAACGTGATAGGTGTCAAACACCTGGTCGGCCGGGAATTGGTCACGCAAGGCCGCGACCATGGACGTGCCGCCGCATTTGGGCACATGCAAAAACAACAGTCGCAGATCAGGGTCATATGTCATGGCAAGTTCCGGGGACCGCTCAGCGATAATGTGCCGCTCAGCGGTCAAGCGCCGCTCAGGTTTGGTTGATCACGACCCTGTCACAGATTGAACCGTTGCTGCAAGCTGTGGCCGAGATTTGGCATCAGGCCTCCGCCCAAAACTGACGCCAGCCCGGATGATGCACCGCACGCATATAGACGTCCGTATCGATGCGCGGCTGGTTTTCTGGCTGGGTCAGGGCCTCATGCATCATCGTGATCAATTGCATCAGGCCATAGGCACCCGGGCGCTCTGTGCTGCCTTCGTCGAGCGGTCGGATGATCCGGTGTCCCGCCGTTTCAAGAATGGTTTCCACCACATCGGCAAAGACGCTGTGAGGGGCAAAGTTCAACGTGAAATGCGCATGCCGGATCCTTTGCATCTCAGATTGATTTACCGCATCTGGCGAGATCGTCCGCACTTCGAGATCGCCTTCGTAGCGCGAGCGCCCGCCTGACGGATCCAGATCCAGCACGATGAAATTGACCAAGGGCTGATCTGCGTTGTTCGCGATCTGCTTCAAGAGCCGTTCGAGGGTTGGGCTCGCGCTTGGCAAGATGACAGTAAAACCCGCCCGATTGGCTGGATCCACCGGCTCAATGGCCTGTAACAATGGAAAATTGTAAATCCAAAACGGCGCGCAAAAGACCATTTGGGCGTTGAATTCCGCGCGCAGCTGTGACGCCACCGGACTGTCTTTGAGCGCGACAAGCTGTATGGACGTCAATTGCCCTGCGGCGGACCTGAGAAATCCCTGCATCTCGGGATGGCTAGAACCATTCGCCAACTGGGTGAGGTTCATCGAGATGCGTTCAAAATCCTGCGTTGAATGCGATGATACCTGCTGAGGCACCTGATCTACCCAAAGGTGCTGCACGCGTGTGCGCCGCATGATGTCGTCAAAAGAGACCCACTGAACGCCGATATTCTCGCCTTCAAAAATCTCATCTTCGCTCAGGCCGGATTTGCACGCCTCTGACACGTAAATTCGCTTGATATCGAGAGGTTTGCAAAAGCGCAGCACGTCGTCGAAATGGTCGAACGTTTCAATGTAGACGGCCAAAGGCCCGTGATGCCTAAAGAACCGAATGGTGCTGATCGTGGTCAAGGCACTGATGGACCGATGCGAGAAGGCCGTTTTGTTGAGGCACATCAGCATAGGCGTTTTGTGCCGCGCCAAGGCCGCGCCGACTTGCGCAAGGCCAATATCCATTTCCTTGACCACGGCCCGATGCGCGGCGTGAGAGGCCTGCTCCAACTCGGTCAGGGCGTCAGGGCCAGCAAAGGCCAGATCAACGCAGGCTTCTGCCATCGCCTCAAAGCTGGGCAGGACATGGTATTTGTGGAACGGCTCATACCCTTCAAAGGCGTGCGCGTGTGACAAGATGGGCTTGCCAAATCCGATCGCTTCGGCGGTCTTGATCTTTTGCCCGGTGGAAAACTCCATCGGCACGACGACAACATCGGCTTCGCGATAGAAGGTTTCGGCGTCCTTGATCCATCCGCGTTTCTCAACAAAGGGCAGATCGATATCGTCCAAAAACTCGCACAATGTGCCCGTGATGATCAGCTTGAGGGGCGGCAGATGGGTCCGCCAAACCGGCGCGACCGCGTTTAGAAACCGTCTGGTGTTGGTCTCATTGATCGAGTTCTTCGCCGCCATCAGCCCGATGCGCAATTCAAAGTCGGCCGGGTCTTTGGGCATCTCGCGTCGCGGCAACGGGTTGGCCGGGTCCGCGTGGGGCACCGTGATCACCGGTTTGCGCGTCATCATGCGAAAGTCGTAGGTTTCTTCTTCTTTGATGGCCCAAATCAAATCCGCCCGGGACAGGGCCGTGCTTTCCCGTTCCTCAGTGGTGTAGAAATACTCAGCGCCAATGCCAAATTGCGCCAAAAGCTCTTTGCGCCCGGTGAACTTGTCATTGGTGTCAAGAATCTTGAACGTGTCTTTGGACACGCAGTCGCAGGCCTTGCTCAACCAGGTGTAGTTGACAAACAACACGTCTGGGCGGAGCGCCTCCCCCAACCAGCGGACTGTCGTTTCCAGATGCGGATCCCACCATTCGTCAATCTCATGGTGTTCGCCCTTGGCATTGGCATGGGGTTGAATGGTTGGCGGCACAAAGTAGTAGCCATCCCACTGCCGTGCCATGACCTGTTGGTGTTGTTGCGCCACGCGTCCGATCCATTCACCCTCCCAGGCGAAATGGACGAAATGTATGCGCGCGCCCGCCTCCTGCAGCATTTTGCAAATCTGGTAGACGCGCTTGCGGTTGCCGTAATCCTGCGGATGTGTCGGCGTTGGCGACACGACCAGAACAGTCCGGTCCCGCCACTGCGTTGGGTCTGCCTTTGGGGTATCGCCTGCCATCAGCTTTGCGCTTTGTATCCAGACAGCATCGCGACGGTCATATTGTAGATTGCGTCCAGCTGTTCACTGAAATCATCCGCATGTTCCAGATCACGCGCCAACCCTGCATGCGATCTGTACCGTGGCGGCTGCCGCATCAAATAGTTCAGCGCCGAATTCAGCATGGGTTCGACGTTTTTCTCCAACTCCGGGTCTTTGATCAGATCAGAGGCTGCTTGCCAGGCGGTGCGCTTGCGAAACCATTCCTGTGTCAGACGGCGCTCGTCGACCAAATGATCGACCTCGGCTTCGGGGACATAAAGGACCGTGCCGCCCTGCTGCTGAAGCCGCTCAACAAAGTGGATTTCCTCATTGCTGAGCATTGTGGTCTCACCGCCGCGTCGCCCAAGGGCTTTGTCAAACCCGCCAGCGTTTTCAAGCGCGCTCTTGCGCACTGACAGATTGGCCCCAGCCAACCATTCCTTAGCGCGCGCCGGGCGCGTAGACCCGCCCCAATCCACGACGGAAACAAGACCAAGTTTGTTATCTGCCAACCAACTTGGCCTGGGTGTTCCCCAGATCGGGCTGACTTTTCCGCCCGCGGCCACGACAACATCGCCCATGTCTTCATAGGCCTTGAGCATCTGCCGCAACCAATCCGGTTTTGCGATCGCGTCATCGTCCAGAAAGGCAACAATCTCAGCAGAGCATGCCTGCACACCCACGTTGCGTGCGTTTGAAATGCCAGGCGTTTTCTCAACGATGTATGTCAGGTTCTTGTGGTCTTGGAACGCTTTGCCAAATTTTTCTGCCGCCGCGTGATCGGGTGAGTTGTCGACCACGATCATCTCGAACGCATCCGCGCCGATATCCTGATCCAGGCACGACTGAATGGCCGATCCCAAAAGGTGGTAGCGGTTGTAACTGCAGATCACGACCGAGGCCTTGAGCCCTGATCGGCCCGCAGTCTTCACTGACTTGGCGCGCTTGGGATCCGTTTTACGAGATGATGCAATGTTCAAAGATCACCCCTGTTCCGCTGGCAGCATGGAAAACTTGTGAAAGGCCACGCTGGCCACGCGCGTATCCGTGTCCGTCAATTGCTTGGCGTGGGGGAATTTGTAGCGCAACACGGTCATGCCGGTTGTCTTCTTGGCCGCGGGCAAAACCGTTGTCAGCTGGGGCCAGGGCTTTTCTTCGCTGTCCCGCACCTCGACAGGCAATGTCGTGCTGCCTTCATGGAGAACCGCTTGAGGGATGTTGTCGGGATGCACCGAATTGAACAGCTCCAACGTCACTTTGAGCGGTTCAGCGCGGCTGACATAGCAGTTGAACGACAGTGTCCCGTTCTCGCCGCACCACCGATACGCCTTGCCGTCGCCGCCAAACTCCAGCCCGTGAAACCCTTCCATACGGGTGAAATGATCCTCCGCTCCGGTGAAAAAGGATGTCGCAAGCTCAGGCTCTTTGACCGTTATCATCTCTTCGGCATGCAGCAGGGTATCGCTGTTTTCCTGGTAGATCCGCAGCAATTCGAGAGAGGCCTCAAGTTTTGAAATCTTGGCGTTTTGCTGATTGATCAATTCGCTCAGTCGTTCGACCAGATCATCCCCTCTGAGATTGGACAAACCCAAGTCTTCGATATGCTGTGTCATGCCCAACCCACTGCCGTTGATTACACGTCTCCACCCGCCTTCTAGAGCCAAACGTTGCGAGGCAGAATAGAAAAGGGCGGCACACACGATGTTTTTAATGGTTTCTCCGGAAACCGCCGTTTTCAGATGCTGTGTTCGAATTGGGTCAGCACGCGATCTCGTCAAATCCGGCAAAAAGCGCCCGCCCAGGATGACCCGATTTAGGAGGCAATCCAGTGGTTGGACGCCTCTGCGCGTTTTGGGCTTTGAACGCAGGCAGTGGCAGGGTAGCGTAAGACCGTCGGCACTGGGCTTGTTTCACGCACGCAACGTCATAGGTGCCTATATACTGTTCGGCACATCGCACCATTGGTCGAGGCCCGGACGAAAAAACGACAGGAGGAGTTAATGAAACCATTTAAAGATATCGCCGCGTTCAAGGCCATTGCCGTCTCAGGGGCTATCGCCTTTGCCGCGAGCATGGCTGTGGCCGATGACAAAGCGGACTGGCCCGACAGTTTCTCGGTGGGCACCGCAAGCCAGGGCGGCACCTATTTTGTCTATGGCGCAGGGTGGGCCAACATGGTGTCCGAGGCGCTTGGCCTTCCAGGTGGCACCGAAGTGACCGGCGGCCCGGTTCAAAACGCAGCACTCGTTCAAGCCGGAGAGCTTGATATGGCGATGGTCACGATGGGCCCGGCCTTTGACGCGATCAATGGCGAGTCCGCGCTGGCCCCTGGTCTCAAGCACGACCAGATCCGCGCGATCTTTCCAATGTACAAAACCGGGTTTCATGCGGTCACACTGGCCAGCTCCGGCATCACCAGCTTTGAGAGCATTCCCGACGGGTCTGTCGTGGGCGTGGGCCCGGCCGGCGGTACACCCGGCACCTATTGGCCGCGTATCCTGACGGGTATGGGTAAGGACGTGGAATTCCGCAATGGCGGTGCCTCTGACCTCGCCGGTCAGCTCCAAGATGGTCTGATTGACGTGATGACCTGGGCGGGTGGCCTGCCCTATCCGGCATTTAGCCAGCTCGATGCGCAAACGGATGTCGTCTATTTCGGCTTCACCCCGCAAGAGCAAACGGCCGTGATCGAAACGCAGCCGGTGTCGACCTTTGAGATCCCTGCGGGCATGTACCCGTCGCTCAATGAGGATCAGCTCAGCGTTTCCATGTGGAACTTTGCCATTGGTCACGCCGACCTGCCAGACAGCTTTGTCTATGAGGTCGTCAAGACGGTGATGGAGAACAATCCCGGCATGATGGAAGTCCATAAGGCCGCAGTCGAAACGCTGCCTGAGAATTTTGACAAGAACACCTTCATCCCCTGGCATCCGGGCGCGGTGAAGTGGTTTGAGGAAAACGGCTTCGACATCCCGGATGATCTGGAAGGCTGATCGCCAAGGATCGTTGTGAAAACTAAAGGCACCCTGTCTGTTCAGATGGGGTGCTTTGGCACATGTGCGAACGGACAACCCTCATGACGGACAGCCCTGATCAACGCCCTAGCAGCACGCCAGACATCCCCTCACTCGGGGATGGCGCGACGCCTGAATTGGATCAACGCCACTGGCTGGCGCGCGTGGGGTTTCTGCTTTGCGCGGTCTATGCGGGCTGGCATCTTTACGTCCTCAATATCGCACCGCTTGAAACCTGGACCTTTCGCATTGCCCACATTGCGGGCGCGCTGATCCTTGGCCTTGCGATGAGCTCTGCCCTTTCGGTGCGCCCTGCGCCCACCCATGACGCGGGCAAGCTGCCGGTCCTTTTGGGGTCTGTTTCTCTCATCGCTGTTTTGGTCGCGCTTGGCTCGTTGATCTTGGCGGTGATTTACATGGAACCCGGCGCGCAGGCCCCACCCGCCTGGACGCTGGCCCCCTATGGCTGGGCTCTGGCCGGGGGCACCATCCTGGCGATCCTGACAGGCTGGTTTTTCCCTGCGCGGCAAGGACAGCTACCAGTGGGAGACATCGCCCTGATCCTGGCGGTGATCGCCAGCTGCGGGTTTATCCTGTTTAGTCTCGACACGCTGTCGCTGCGCCTGCGGGCGGGCACGCCTTTTGCGGATGGCAACAATGGCTGGGCGGCGTTTGTGATCATCATCTTGATTGCGGAATTGACGCGACGGCTCGCCGGTCTGGCGCTTGTCGTCATCGCGGTGATCTTCATCGCCTATGCCTTCCTAGGCCCTTGGATGCCCGGTTTTTTGGAGCACAAAGGCTACGGCCCGAAACGTTTCTTCACCTATATTTTCACCGATAATGGCGTGCTGGGCCCGACAACGGCCGTGTCCTCCACCTACATCATTCTCTTCATCGTGTTTGCGGCTTTCCTGCAAAGCTCAAAGGTGGGCGATTATTTCGTCAACTTTGCCTTTGCCGCCGCCGGACGCGCGCGCGGTGGACCTGCGAAAGTGTCGGTTCTCGCCTCCGGTCTTATGGGCATGATCAACGGCACCTCGGCGGGCAATGTGGTCTCCACCGGCTCGCTCACCATTCCGCTGATGAAAAAAGTGGGCTACCGTCCGCAATCGGCCGGCGCGATTGAGGCGGCGGCCTCCACCGGTGGGCAGATCATGCCGCCGATCATGGGTGCCGGTGCGTTCATCATGGCCGAGATCACCGGTATTCCCTACACCGAACTCGTGGTCGCGGCGCTGATCCCGGCCATCCTCTACTTCGCCTCCATCTACTTCATGGTCGATTTTGAGGCGAGCCGGACCGGCATGCGGGGTCTGCGCTCTGACGAGTTGCCCAAGCTTCGCGAGTTGATAAAGCAAGCCTATTTGTTCTTGCCCATCGTCATCCTGATCGGCGCGCTCTTTAGCGGGTATTCCGTGATCCGTGCGGGCACGTTGGCGATTGCGTCTGCCGCTGTTGTGAGCTGGCTTACACCGTTTCGGATGGGACCGCGCGAGGTCTACGAGGCGCTCGGCAATGGCGGGCGCATGGCGCTCCAGATCATCATCGTTTGCGCCTGTGCGGGCCTGATCGTCGGGGTGATCTCACTCACCGGTGTGGGCGCGCGTTTCTCCAGCCTTCTTTTTGATCTGGCCCAGCAAAGCACGCTTTTGGCGCTGGTCTTTGCCATGATGATCGCGGTGATCCTCGGCATGGGGATGCCCACAACAGCGGCCTATGCGGTCGCGGCCTCGGTCGTGGCGCCGGGCCTGATTGAAATCGGGATCCAGCCCCTTATCGCGCATTTCTTTGTGTTCTATTTCGCCGTGGTCTCGGCCATCACCCCGCCTGTGGCGCTTGCCGCCTATGCCGGTGCGGCCATCGCGGGGTCTGAGCCGATGCGCACCTCGGTCACCAGCTTCAAGGTGGGTCTTGCCGCCTTCATCGTGCCTTTCATGTTCTTCTACAGTCCCGGCCTTTTGATGGAAGCGCCTTGGTATATCAGCGTGAAAAACCTGATCACCGCATTGGCGGGCGTCTACATGCTGGCCGGTGCCGTGCAAGGTTGGTTCATCGGGCCGGCCAACGGGCTCATCCGTCTGGTCTTGCTGGTGGGCGCGGTCTGCCTCATCTCCGGCGATTGGAAGACGGACCTTGCAGGCATTGCGATCGGGGGGGGCTTGATGCTTTTGGGCTGGCAAAAAGGGCGTCAGGTGGCATGAAGCCCGCCTGAAAAAGGAAGACCCAGATGACAGATCGCATCGCCCGCCCAAGGCGCAGCTTTATCTTCGCGCCCGGCCTGCGCCCGGATATGTTCCCCAAGGCGCTGGCCAGCGGGGCCGATATCGTTTGTGTGGAACTAGAAGACGGCATCGCCCCCAAGGACAAGGCTGAGGCCCGCGCCAAGACCCTCGCGCTGTTTGAAACGGCGCAAGTGGACGACGGGGTGGAGCGCATCGTGCGCATCAACTCCATGCGCGAACGGTTTGGCATCGAAGATGTTCAGGCCATTCTCACGACACCAACCCCGCCCCCTGCCCTGATGATGCCCAAAGTGCGCACGCCCGATGAGGTGGTGATGCTTGATCAATTGCTGACCGAAGCAGGCCATGCCACGCGGCTTCATGTGATCATCGAGACGAATGAGGGGCTTGAGGCCGCGTTTGACATTGCGCGCTGCTCCGCCCGCATTGACGCGCTGTTTTTCGGCGGCGTCGATATGGCCGCCGAACTGCGCTGTCAGAACAGCTATGACGGGCTCTACTACGCTAGATCCCGCGTGGTTCATGCCGCAGCCAGCGCGGGCCTTGATGTGATTGATGTGCCCTTTCTCGACCTCGACGATCCAGAGGGCATGCGGGTTGAGGCCGAAAAAGTGCGCGACATGGGCTTTGCCGGCAAAGGTGCTATCCACCCAAAACAGATCGCCGCGCTCAATGCGGTCTTCACCCCGTCCGAGGCGCAAATCACCCGCGCCCGCCGCATCATCACAGAATTTGAGGCCGCAGATACCGGCCTTGTGGTGATCGATGGCAAGCTGATCGAAAAGCCTGTGCTTCGGGATATGTACCGGATCGTGGCGATTGCCGATCGGATGGGCCTTTAGCGCATCGCCGCACCGTGCATTTGCAAAGCCAGGGCCACTTGGTCAGACGAGCAGCGCAGATACGCGCCAATCTCAGTCCGCCGCGCCTGGGTGAACCGCCGCACCGGACCTGTCGCCCCGACACTGAACGTCGCCCCGATATTGCCAATCTGAATGGGGGCCGCAACGGATGAGACACCCACCTCGATCTCTTCGACACATTCGGCAAACCCCGCCAGGCGGATCGCCGCAAATTCTGAGCGCAGCACCTCGGGGTCCTGTTTGGTTTGTGGCGTATAACTACGCAGCGGACCGGCCAGGATTTCCTCTCGAAACGCCTCTTCCGCAAAGGCCGCGATGACCTTGGAACACGAACAGGCATGCATGGGGCGAAACCCAAGCCCCGGATGCACGAAAGAGCGCGTGGCCTCAGATGGCGTTTCCACATGGATGATCTCAACACCTTTGTTGCGAAAGCGCGATAGAAACACCGCCTCGCCCAGATGATCCGACGCCGCACGCAGCGCGGGCATCGCCGCCTGACACACATCCACATCCGACTGCCCCAAAAGCGACACCCGCATCAGACGCTCCCCCACCAGATACCGCCCCGGCTCCACCTCATCGAGCAAGCGATGCTCTGACATGGTCTGCAGAAGGCGGTAGCATGTGGGACGCGGCAATCCGGTTGAGGCCTGCACCTCAGGTGCCGCCACGGGCCGACCGGCAATGGCCACGGCCTCCAACACCGTCATGACGCGATCAAGATGCATCTAAATCTCACTTTACAGACATTTGTCTCATATAATAATACTAAGCCATAGCCGTCAACGGGAACGAGTCGGCGCAACTAAGGGGGATCAGATGGAGTGTTGCGGACCGGGATACGCCTCACCGGCGGAGGCCATCAAAGCCCCGCGCGAAAAGCTGCTGTACACGATCGCGATCTACACGGGCACGGGCATTCAGAAACCCGATTACCTGGCGACCGTGGACGTGGACCCCGACAGCCCGACCTATTCCCAGGTCGTCCACCGGCTTGAGATGCCCGGCATCGGCGATGAGCTGCATCATATGGGATGGAACGCGTGCTCCTCTTGCTTTGACGACAGTTCCATGTCGCGGCGTTTTCTGCTGCTGCCGGGCGTGCGATCAAACAACATTCACGTGGTCGACACCGCGACCGACCCCCGTGCACCGCGTCTGCACAAGGTGATCGACGGGGCAGAGATCAAATCAAAGACCAACCTGAGCGGGCCACATACGGTGCATTGTCTGGGCAGTGAGATCATCATCTCCATGCTGGGGGATGCGATGGGCGAGGCCCCGGGCGGGTATCTGCACCTCAACAAGGACTTTGAGATCATGGGCCGGTGGGAGGCGTCGATGGGCGACATCCCCTTTGGCTATGATTTCTGGTACCAGCCCCGCCACAATGTGATGGTCAGCTCGGAATGGGCCGCGCCCAATACGTTCATGCCGGGCTTTGATCTGGAGGAAGTGGGGCATCTCAAATACGGTCGCCGCCTGCACCTGTGGGATTTTGAAGCGCGCAAACCGGTGGAGACGATGTATCTGGGCGAAGATGGATTGATCCCGCTGGAGGTGAAATTTCATCACGACCCGGACAGCACGCATGGGTTCTGCGGGGCCGCGCTCAGCGCCAATGTGATCCATTTCTGGAAAGGCGATGACGGTTGGCAGTGGGAAAAGGTCATCGATGTGGAAAATGAACCCCACCCCGAATGGCCGATCCCGATCCCTGGCGTGATGTCGGCCATTTTGGTATCGATGGATGACAAGTATCTCTATCTCAACAACTGGTTGCACGGCGATATGCGCCAGTATGACATTACCGATCCGCACAATCCGGTCCTCACCGGTCAGGTCTTTATGGGCGGGCTTTTGGGCAAGGCGCCGGTGGTCAACGGCGTGGAGATGGCGGGCGGCCCGCAGATGTTTCAGCTCTCGCTTGACGGGCGCAGGCTTTATGTGACGACCAGCCTTTTCAGCACGTGGGACAATCAGTTCTACCCAGAGATCCGCGAAAAGGGCGGCGTGATGGTGCAGATTGATTGCAACCCAGAGAATGGCGGGATGGAGATCAACCCCGACTTCATCGTCGATTTCGGGCAAGAGCCAAATGGCCCCTCGCGGTGTCATGAGGCGCGCTACCCCGGTGGCGATTGCACTAGTGACATCTGGTTATGACGGTTTGGTCAGGAAAACCCGCCCCGGACGTGATCCGGGGCCTCGTTTCAGCGCACCGAGGAGGTCCCGGGTCAAGCCCGGGACGGGTGGTCTAATGGGCACGTTCAAGGTCTCCTTGGCCAACCGCGACAACGCGGAAATGGAGGTCGATGCGCGCCGTCCGCTGCTCGACAGCTTGCGAGATCACGGGGTCGACCTGCCTTATGGGTGCCAATATGGCGGCTGCATCACCTGCGCGGCCAAACTGACCAAAGGTGAGGTCACGCAAAACCGTCAGGTCGCGCTCAACAACCGTCAAATCAACGATGGCTACATCATTCTTTGTGTGGCGCGTCCTGTGACCGACATCACGCTTGAGGTTGGCGTGGAGAGCCATGACAGGCTCTACCGCAACCCGTTTCTTGACCCGCTCCAACCGCACGAACTCAAGGCGGATATCGCCACAAAGGAGGGCTGACATGGCGGATGCCGCTGTCGATCACATCTATGATTACGATCCGGCCTACCTGGCCGATATTCTGAAATCTGTCAAAACCATCGCCATGGTGGGCGCCAGCGCTGACAAGACGAAGTTCAGCTACGGTGTGCTGCGCGTTCTGCATGAGACAGGGTATGAGATGCTGCCCGTTAACCCCAACCCCAAGGTGACAGAGATCCGCGGCATAAAGGTCTATCACTCTTTGCAGGAGATCGACCGCCCTGTGGACATGGTTGAGGTCTTTCGCCCCAAAGAAGAGCTTTATGGATTTGCCGAACAGGCCATTGCGATCGGGGCCAAAGTGCTTTGGGGGCAGATCGGCGTCTATGATGATGCCGCGGCCCATCTGGCCGAAGAGGCAGGGCTCAAGGTCGTGATGAACCGCTGCCCCAAGATTGAGTTGTTCAGGCCTTTCTGGAAGCCGCGTCTGGATTTGCCGATCTGACCGCTCGCCGCTTAGGCGCGGCTCGCTCACGAGCTTGGGCCGCGTGATCCCAGGACCAAATGGTCCAGACGAT
Organism: Pseudomonadota bacterium; assembly: GCA_039030635.1. Classification (GTDB taxonomy): domain Bacteria; phylum Pseudomonadota; class Alphaproteobacteria; order Rhodobacterales; family Rhodobacteraceae; genus Roseovarius. The sequence continues at coordinate 20,913 of JBCCDT010000015.1, read as the reverse complement.
CGCGACTATGGCCGCCGCCTGAAGCGCGAAATGGTAGGTGTCATCAAGATCAACCGGGGCTGGCGGGACCATGGTCACAGAGGTGATCAATGCGGCCCCGTATGTCACTGGTTTGAGCAGACGCGCCTCCAGCAGAACCGACAAAAGCACCATCGCGATCGGGACCGACACGACCAAACCGCCGATCAGCATGAGCTCTTCTGTGATCTCCATCCCGTTGAAGCGACCCGTCATGATGGTGTCCAGAAACCCGGGCATCACGAATTGATGCAAGTCGCGAAAGAGGATGTTGAACAAGATAAACGCCCACAAAAGGGACAGTTTCAAATGGGGATCAACGGGGCGCATAAGATCGTCCTTTCTGTCTCAGGCCGTGCGGCGGGCGCGGAAAAACGGGGTCATCTGGTCCTTGCCAAAGTGCTGAACCTCTTCGATCTCGAACCCGGCATCGCGCAGCGCCTGTTTCAACTCACTTTGGGTGAGAAAGAGGACATGGGGCGCGTAGCCCACCAGGCGCATCACTTTGACCATGACGCGGATGGCAAGATTGGCCTCAGCCAGACAGGTGGTTTTGGACAGAAACAGCCCGCCCGGGCGCAGCTGGTCATGCAGCGCCTGTAGCGTGGCGGGCAAATCTTGCACCAAATGCAGCAGGCTGAAAGCCATCACCGCGTCAAACGGGGCGTCGGGCATCATCTGGGTGGAGGTGGCCACATGGAATGTCACGTTGTCCGCGCCCGCCGCCACGCGTTTACCCTCTGCGATCTTCATCATCTCAGGCGAGATATCCGTGGCAATGTACCGGGCGACCTGCGGGGCCAGAACAAGCGCGGTCGTCCCAGTGCCGCAGCCCACTTCGAGAACCGTGTCACCTTGGTTCAAAAGCGATTTCAATAGGGTGAGTTTGGCCTCGTAGGCGGCCTGATCCTTGACCGGCCGTCTGGCGTATTTTGCCGCGATCCTATCCCAGAACCGGGTGTCGCGATGGGGGGTGTGTTTGCTGTGCATAATGGGCCTCATGTGCTGTCGCGGCCGGACATAGCTATACGTTTATCCGGGGGTAATTGCCAAAATTCGTACAGTAGCTATACATTTACGTATGAACTGGGCGGCGATCTCATTTGACTGGAACCAAGTACGGGCCTTTCTGGCGACCGCCGAGGAAGGCTCCTTCAGCGGGGCGGCCCGCGTGTTGAAATCCACGCAACCCACGATTGGCCGCCAGATCACAGACTTGGAAACCCACTTGGGCATCACCCTTGTTGAGCGCAGCGTCCGCGGACCAAAGCTTACAGAAGCCGGGCAAGACCTGTTGGAACATGTGCGCGCCATGGCCGAGGCAGCCACGTTGATTTCCATGTCAGCCACCGCGCATTCCGAAGACATCTCGGGCCTCGTGACCGTCACCGCGTCGGACCTGCTGTCGGCGCAAACCCTGCCGGATCTTTTGCATCCGTTGCGCGACAGCAATCCAGGCATTCGGATCAACATCGTGGCCTCAAACGAGTTGCAAAACCTGTTGGAGCGGGAGGCCGATATCGCCGTGCGTCATGTGCGCCCCGAACAGCCCGAATTGATCGCCCGCCATGTGGGTGATTTTCATGCCGGGCTCTATGCGGCGACGTCCTACCTGGATCGCGCAGGCCGCCCGACGACCCCGCGTGACGTGGCCGATCACGCCTTTGTCGGCCATCCGGACCCAGAGCGCCTACTGGCGCCGATGCACAATCTGGGGATCCCCCTCAGGGCCGACAACTTTGTCATGCAAAGCACCAATGGCGTTGTCGTGTGGGAATTGCTGCGGGCCGGGCTTGGTATCTCCGTCTTGCCGGATGCGATGTGTGACCCCGATCCTGCGCTGGAACGCGTTTTGCCCGACCTGCCGCCGTTTCAGTTTCCGATCTGGTTGGTCACCCATCGCGAATTGCAAACCAGCCGCCGCATCCGGATTGTCTTTGACACTTTGGTGCGCGGGTTTCGCGGGATGGGCAACCTGACGCGGGACACCTGACTTAGGGTTCGTCCTTTAGACCATCAAAACTGAGCTTTGGCGGATCGGCGGCCTCAACTTTGCCACGGGCGTCGTTGAGAAAGTGCAGCGCCTCTGACATGCGCTCCCGGTCAATCTGCAGCGCGTCAAAGCCTTGGGCGATGATCTCACTGGCGCGCGCCAAAATCTCTTGACCCATGGGCGTGATATCCACATCAACGCGCCGCTCATCCGCTTCCGCCCGGGCCCGCGTGATCGCACCAAACTCGGCCATTTTCTTAAGGAGCGGCGACAATGTGTTGGCTTCCACACCCACCTGCCCAGAGAGATCCGACACCGACATTGGACGACGCGCCTCAAGCGCCATGAGAATCACGAATTTCGGGTAAGTCAGGCCAGTTTCAGAAAACGCCGCCTGATAATACCGGCCAAAACTGCGGTTCAACGTGTAAATGTTGAAGCACAGCAGATCGTGAAGCGCGGTCTGGGTCACTGGTTTGTCCATGGCTGAGCAAGATAGGCAGTTTTATGCGCATAGGAAAGGGTTGACTTTCATTTAATCGTATTCGATTACTTCGTGTACGATTTAAATTGAAAGGACACTGCCAATGACCTCCCTCTCCCGTCGTTCCTTTGGGCTTGCCGCCCTCTCTGCCCCCGCGCTTCTGACCGCGACAACACTCCCTGCTCGTGCGGATGGGCATGCCAAGGGTGCACCCGCGCTGTTTGACGCCCCGGTCGGCACGTATCGCATGACGTCCCTCTTTGACGGCATGGGCCCGTTGCAAAAGGCGATGTTTCAACCTGCTGATGCGGCCGAGATGGACGCGGTACTGGCCGCGGCTGGCCTCAACGGCGAAGCTATGCCGGCCCCGATCACGGCATTTCTGCTCCAAAGTGAGGATCGCACCATTCTGATCGACACAGGCCTTGGCGATCTGGACATGTTCGGGCCGGGCCTTGGCCGCGTCTCGGACGGGCTGGCCGCCATGGGTGTCGCGCCCGAGGATGTGGACCTTGTCATCGTCACCCATGCCCATCCCGATCATATCGGCGGGATGGTCGGGTCAAATGGCGCGGTATTCCCCAACGCCGAAGTGGCGATTGCCCAGGCCGAGATCGATTTTTGGGGCGATGCCGGCATCATGGCGCAAGCCCCCGAAGAAGCCCAAGGCCTGTTCCAACTGGCCCAGGGTGTCTACAGCGCCTATGGCGACCGGTTGATCCCGATCACCGCTGACACCGAGGTTGCCCCTGGCATCACGATGGAGCTGTCGCCGGGTCACACGCCGGGTCATGCGCTGGTTCATATTGATGGCGGCACGCGAGAGCTTTTGATGGTGGCCGACACGCTGCACAGCTCGGTGGTGCATACCGCTTTGCCCGACACGGGCTTTGGCTTTGACACAGATTCTCCTCTGGCAGCGTCGTCGCGTCGCCGGGTGTTTGATCGCGCCGCGGCCGACAACCTGCTGATTGCCGCCACCCATGTGCCCTTCCCGGGCATTGGGCGGTTCGTGCGCTCGGGGGAGGCTTATGCCTATGTGCCCGCCAGTGTGATGTAACGCATCCGCCGTCGCTGTGGATCAGTTCCGCAGCGGCGGCACATCGGCCGGGTCCAGCACCAGCTCAATCAAGGCGACACCTTCGCGGGTCTTCAGCATTTCCAGCGCCTCAGACAGCGCCTCTGAGCTGTCCACTTTCACCGCCTGCGCGCCCATGGCGCGGGCGACATCGGCAAAGCCGGGCCAATCCAGATGCGACGCGCTTGGATCCATCTGGCGGTATTCAAACTGAATGTGCTCGGCGCCATAGGCGCTGTCATTGGCCACGACAATCACCATGTTGAGGCCCAGCCGAATGGCCGTGTGCAACTCATTGATCGCGCCCAGCATGAAGCCACCATCGCCGCAGGCCGCGACCACCGTGCGATCGGGTTTGGCCACAGCGGCGCCAATCGCTTCTTGCAGGCCCAAACCGATGCAGGTGAAATTCGTGGCCGGGATAAAACTGCGCGGGTCGGGCACGCTCATCCGGGCCCAGATCTCGGTCATGAAGCGGCCCACATCGGTGACGATGATGCGGTCCTTGGGCAGCGCCTCTTCTAGCGCGTTGATGGCTTCCACGTAATTGACGTGACCCACCGGTGTTTTGTCGGGCGGGTTCGGATGGTGGCGCAGCGTGTCGGGATCAAGCTCGGCGGTAAAGCCCGAGGGCGCGATCTCGGCCTCATTGATCCAATGCAGGATCAGCTCTGCTGCGGGGGCCGCATCGGCGATCAGCGCGGCATCAGGGTGGATACCCTTGCCAATCGCCGCCGGGTCCACATCCACCTGCACGAGACGCTTGTTTTTCAAAAGCTTGCCGTGATCGGTGGTGTAGTAATGTAGCCCTGCCCCGAAGGCGACCACGCAATCCGACTGCGCCATCACTTCATAGGCGGCGGGGCTGCTGAGCGTTCCGAAGATACCGATGGCATACGGGTGATCGGCAAAAAGCCCATTGCCCTTCAGCGTGGTGGCCAGCGGCGCTTGCAACCGGTCGGCCAGGGCAATCAAAGCCTCGCCCGCCCCTATTGCGCCCCCGCCCGCCAGGATCAGCGGACGCCGGGCCGAGGCGATCATGCCCACGGCCTCATCGACCATATCGCTTTGGGCGATCCCATGGGGCTGCTCAAACGGGGCCAGAGGTGCTGCCTGAGCGCCGCCTGCCTCCCACATGTAATCCACCGGCATGTTGAGCACGACCGGACGCCGTTCTGCCCCCGCGCGGTAGAACGCACGCGCCAGATCTTGCGTCGCCGTGGCTGGGCTGCGCATCTGTTCGAACCCCGCGCCGGTGGCTTTGAAAATCTCGCGCTGATCCACGTTTTGGTGGTGCAGCAGATTGTCCGCAGGGGTGTCCCCTGCCAAAAGCACGATCGGCACGCGGCCTTTCACCCCTTCCACCAAGGCGGTGACGCAATTGGTCACGGCAGGCCCATGGGTGACGGTCGCCACCCCGATGCCGCCAGTCACATGGGCGTACCCCATGGCCATCAGCACGGCGCTGCCTTCATGGGCGACAGACACAAAATGCCCCCCATGGCTGCGCACCCAATGATCCACCATAAATAGGTTGGCATCCCCCATCAGACCAAAGAGCGCTTTCACATCGTGATCGGCCAGACTTTGGGCAAGGGCTTGGTGAACGGGAAGAGTGTCAGTCATTTTGCTACTGTCGCATAGCGCCAAAGAATTGCAATTGCCCAGAACCCTGTAAATTTCGCGGCAGGTGCGTCTCTATTTCTGCGGCCATAACGCGTCTATTCTCGCGGCGATCTCCTCGCCATCGGGGCGGGCTCTTTGGGCGATGGACAAAAGCGTGATCGCCTCCTGCGCGGAAATCGCGCCGGCATCGTGCAATCGCTGCGCCAAATTCGCCAAAACGGTCACTTCTTCTTCCCGCAACACAACCAGGTTGTTGAAGTCCATCAATCGCGCGGCAAACTCAGCAAGATCCTTGGACGCGTATTTCGGCGTGTCATCGGCGTCGCCATCATGCGCTTTGGGGCGTTTGAACAGGTTACGGGCTTCGCCAAAGTAGCGTTCAAAGAACGCGATGTTGCTGTCATTGAAGAGGTCATAAAACGCCTCTTGGCGCCCATCCCTGAGAGCCTCTGATTGGTCCAGAAATGGCATCTGCGACACAAGATGCTTGACGGTGCCTGGCGTCGGATCAAGGACCTTTCCGATGAATTGCGGGCGGGCGGCATTGATCCGTTGATAAAGCAGCGCCTCATCCGCCGAGAGAGAGACATTGGCACTGCTTTTGTCGAAATTCAGCGCCTCGGGGTCTACCCCGGGCAAGGCGTGGTTGAGAAAATCGCGCCGGATGTCACCCTGCTCCAGGGCGGAGCTTTCAAACAACCGCGCCACCAAGGCCGCATGGCCAAAGACATCTTCCCACTTTCTGAAAAACACCAGGTAGTTATATGCGTGATGTTTCAGACCGACGCCTTTTTGAAACTCTTCAATCGTTTGACCACTGGTGTTGCGCAGCCCCGTGGAATAGAGCGATGTGCGCTTCCTGGATTGTTCCCGAAAATAGCAGACGACCCGGAATTCATCAAAATAAGGCGCCAGGATCTCCCGCACCCGCGCCACCTGCTGAGGGCCCTGCAAACGGCTGTGAAAATGCTCAGAGGTGATGAGAAAGGTATGATGCCCCGCCGCGGCCTTGGCCCGGATTTCGGCATCCATGGCTTCTGGAAAACCGCGGAAAAACGCCTCGCGCCCGGCATCGTCATGCACGCCACGCATCCTCAGGTAATCATCGATGCCGCCTTGGGCAAAGGTCGCCAATTTTCGATTATTGGGCGTGTTCATCACCCGCGACATCGCAACCCCTTGCGCCGAAAGCGCGGCCTCATTGTCATAAAGCCAGGTTTGCAAAAGCGTTGTCGCGGTTTTTTCCGTGCCGATATGCAGGACACATTTCATCGTCTATTCCTATGTCGTCCGACCGCATCGCAGCCGCGCGGGGATGTAGCCTCAAAGCCCGCCCCATGTCACCCCTCGTCTTGATCCCGGGCGGGCGCAACCTTTCGTCTCGTCTCCGGCTGAATTTTGTTTTACGCTTTGCTTTGGCGGTATCGGCCAAGCCAAGAACATTTTTCGCAGGGAGCGGACATGAGCAATCTTCAGAAGTTTTACATCAACGGCGCGTGGGTTGACCCCGAAGCAGGCAGCTCAACCTTTGACGTTATTCATCCCGGCAACGAAGAGGTGGTCGCCACGATCGCCATGGGCAGCAAGGCGGATGTCGATAAGGCTGTCGCGGCTGCGAAAGAGGCGTTCAAGACCTTCGGTTTTGCCACCGTGGAGGAGCGCGTGGACCTGCTTGAGCGTATCCTCAAAGCCTATGAGGCCCGCGAAGAGGAATTTGTCCGGATGATGCCCCACGAGATGGGCACGACCATGTCCTTTTCCCGCGAGGTGCACCAACCAGTGGGCGTGGGTCACCTGGAGGCCGCCATTGAGGCGCTCAAGGCGCATGAGTTTGAACGCCCCTCCTTGCGGGGCGGATCCACCCTGGTCGATGAACCGGTGGGCGTTGTGGGCATGATCACGCCGTGGAACTGGCCGGTGAACCAGATCATGATCAAGGTGGCACCAGCGCTCGCGGCGGGATGCACCATGGTTCTGAAACCCTCTGAGTATTCCCCGCTCACCTCAATCATGCTGGCCGAAGTGATTGATGAGGCGGGCTGCCCACCGGGCGTGTTCAACATGATCAATGGCGACGGCCTGGCCGTGGGGGAACCCATCGCGTCCCATGAAGATATCGATATGGTGTCCTTCACCGGCTCCACCCGCGCAGGCAAAGCGGTGACCAAGGCCGCCGCTGACACGATCAAGCGCGTCTCGTTGGAACTGGGCGGCAAATCGCCCAACCTGCTCTTTGCCGATGCGGATCTGCCCACTGCGGCCAAGGTCTCGGTGGATGCGTGCTTTATCAACAATGGCCAATCCTGCGATGCCGCTTCGCGCCTTTTGGTGGAGAAATCGGTTTATGATGAGGTCGTTTCCCTGGTCACCAAAGAGGTGGAAAACTGCGTTGTGGGCGACCCGATGGAAGATGGCGATCACATCGGTCCACTGGTGAACAAAAAACAGTTCGATCACGTGCAAGCGTTGATCCAGGCGGGCATCGAGGATGGCGCTACACTGGCCGCGGGTGGCCCGGGTCTGCCGCAAGGCTTCAACAAAGGCTACTACATCCGCCCGACGGTCTTCACGGATGTGAACAATGACATGGTCATCGCCCGCGAAGAGGTGTTCGGCCCGGTCCTCGCCGTGCTGCCCTTTGAGACCGAAGAAGAGGCCGTCGAGATCGCCAATGACACGCCCTACGGTCTGGCGGCCTACATTCAGTCTGGCGACACAGATCGCATCAACCGCGTCAGCCGCAAACTGCGCGCCGGTGTGGTCAATGCCAATGGCGAAGGCGGCGATTACGACGTGCCATTTGGCGGCTACAAACAATCCGGAAACGGCCGTGAGGCCGGCCCATTGGGGTTCCACGAATATCTAGAAACCAAAGCGATCACGCAGTGATCGCCACCGCAGCGCCCCGCAAGGGGCGCTGCCAACAGCTTAAGCGAGACGCGACCGAAGGGAGCGACGAGCGCACCCGTCACACATCACCCCTCCCAAAGGGCAGTCCCGGGATGAAACTGGGACCAGGCGAACCAAAAGGCCTGATGACTGCCCAGGTCTTGGCCAGAGGCATCCACGGCCTTGATCCCGCCGCCATCCATCTTCAAATGCACGTTCTCCACAACGATCTCGCGGCCTTGGCTTAGCGCTGTAAACGCACGCGATCTTTGAAAGGCCACAGGCTTGCCAGAGGCCGTGATCACCCCGATCACATCCTCATGCACGCCCAACCGCGGATCTACATCGCCCACGGGAAAAATCGGCCCATTGGCGTCGCGCCCATTGCGAAAATCAAAATCCCGTCCCAGGGCCAAGGCCTCCACCAGCACGGTCGTCTCGGGATGCGCCTCTTTCCAGGTGCCCCAGTCGGTGGTCACCACGCTGGCTTGCTCCAGCATGATCCCTTCTTTCAGCAAAGGCCCTGTCACGGCCTTGCCCAGAAACGTGTCGAATACTGAATAGGTTTCCAGATCGAACATCACCTTGTTGGACCGGATAAGAAGCCCGGAGGTGCGCAGCACAGGGCGCTCTACCCAAGCCGGAACGCCGTCCGTGAAATAGGCCTGCGCCGCCCCGCAAAGCGTGCAATAGGGAATACCCAAATCGCGCCCGCCCAGCGTGTCATTGACCATCTCGCGCACTTCCATGATGCGACGCGGATAGGCGCGCGCCTCCCCATTGACCACAATGCCAAACACCACATCACTGTCTTTCAGCCATGTGGCCTCCGCCGCAGTGCTGACGTCTGGATTGTCGGCGGCCGGAATGCAGTTGCACCGCTCATCTGTCGTATCAAAGGCCCGGTCATCGATCGGAACCCCGCCCCAGGACACATGCCGCCAATCGATATCGCCTTCCACAAAAAGCGGTTTCCATTCCGGCAGAACGGACGTGAAGATCGATCGCTTTACCTTCAGGTATCCCGGCGGGGCTGGCACGTCCCAGGCGATCAAAAGATCCGTCAACTCCCCCCAGGCATTGTCAATCGGGATCTCGCGCCCCATCAATTCCGAGGCCGCATCCGCCAGTTGCACATTGATCCCCCGGCTGGAGATAAAGCGCATCAAATCGCTGATCATCCAGGCCAAACGCAGATCCCCGGACGTGCCAATCTCCATCAACGCAATCTCTTGATCGCGCCCCCAGGTGGATTGGGTCATGGAATCGACAAAAGCAAGCTTCACCGCCTGTTTGAGATCCGTCGTCAACGCACCATCGGGGATGGCAGGCGGCACGCCGTATTCTGCAATCACATGCGCAGGCAGCGCGCGGGCGTCCTCAGTACTGATCGTGACACCGAAAGCGGCCAACGACACGGCGCAGGCGGTAAGAACCGCGCGGCTTTTCAAAAACATGGGTCTGAGCATGAGACGCCCCTCCTGAAACCTTCATTTCACCCCTGGTCTGGCAGCGCGTCCAGACAATGGGTGCGACATTCTGTACCCTGCCCGCCCGGTCCGGGCCAATCACGAATGCATCAGAAAACCGTCAGTTTTGGCTCACAGACACTTGAAGCCAAGCCACCCGCCACGACACCCGCCATGACGCACGCGCGCGTCCTTGTTTCACTGGAAGCCGCGCCAAATCCGCGTATATTGGCGCCAACCCATGGCCCTTCCAACGGCCCTCCTAACGGCCACGCGCAGAACAAAGACCAAACCGACCCATGCAAATCATTCTTCACGCAGGCGCCCATGTCACCGATGAGAACCGCCTCGTCACCTGTCTTTTGAAGAACGCAGAACATCTGGATTCCATTGGCACGTCTGTGCCTGACCCCGAAAGCTATCGTATCTTGCTGCGCGACACGATCGCGGCGGCCACGGATGGGGGCGCAAGCGCCGAGGCCGGCAATGCCTTGCGCCGGGCACTGGTGCTGAAGGAAGACGTGGATCGGTTGGTCATTTCCAATGACAGCTTTTTTGGCACGCACAAAATGGCCGTCAAACGCATGTTCTACCCCGCCTCTTGTTCCCGGCTAGAGGCCATGCGCCAACTGTTTCCCGATGACCAGTTGGAACTTTTCTTTGCGGTGCGCAACCCGGCCTCGTTCATGCCCGCGCTGCTTGAGATCACCAATTTCAACTCGATCGAAGATCTTTTTCGCGGCTATGATCCGCTCAGCTTTCGCTGGTCCGAGCTCTTTGAACGGATTCGCGCGCAAATTCCCGATATTCCGATCACCGTGTGGTGCAACGAAGACACCCCCCTGATCTGGGCGGAACTGATCCGGGAAATGGGCGGGCTTGACCCGACCCAGACCATCGAAGGCGAACATGACCTCCTCGAAGAGATCATGACCGACACAGGTCTGAAACGCTTTCAGGCCTATGTCGACAGTCATCCAGGTATGACCGAGGTGCAAAAGCGCCGCGTCATCGCAGCCTTTCTGGATAAATTCGTCGATGATGATGCGGTCGAAGAAGAATATGAGCTTGAGGGTTGGACCAGCGACATTATCGACCAGATGACCGAGCTCTATGAGGAAGACGTGTTCAATATCCCTCGCGTGCCAGGAGTGAACCTGATCACGCCTTAACCGGTGCACATGTCAGACAAACGCCGCGCGCCCCGGGCTTGATCCGGGGCCTCAACCCGTGACTTTCAGAGGTCCCGGGTCAAGCCCGGGACAGGGGTCACATTCCCAAGGCTTCCTTGTACATTTCCAACACCGCCTCTTCTTCGGCGATGTCATCTTTGTCTCGCTTGCGCAGCGCGATCACCTTGCGCATGACCTTGGTGTCATAGCCCCGCGCCTTGGCCTCTGCCATGACCTCTTTTTGCTGATCGGCAAGGTCGCGCTTTTCCGCCTCCAGACGCTCAAACCGTTCGATGAACTGGCGCAACTCATCCGCGGTCACGCGGTAGCTGGCATCAGGGTTGGTGGTGGTGTCGCTCATGGCTTTGGTATCCTTCCGGGCATCGCTTGTCCTCGTTTAGGCCCCCCGCGCGGGCGCTGCAAGACCTGCCCGCTTGCGTGGCTCGATCGAACCCGCTACCTGCACACAAACCGAAAGGAGAGCGAGATGGAGTGGTTGATCTGGGTTGGCGCGGCAGTATCGCTTTTCGGGCTGGGCGGGCTGCTTTACTGCATCAAACGGGTGTGGTCTGCGCGCAAGGCCGGGCTCAGCGACGAAGAGCTCAAGGATGTTTTACGCCAGGTTGTGCCGATCAACACAGGCGCGCTGTTTATCTCCATCTTGGGTTTGATGGTGGTCGTGATCGGCATCGCCTTTTCCTGACGGGCCTAGAAGAAAGACCGCCCGTTCTTGACCATGTCGACGATCAAAGGCTCCCGCGCCCAAACCGCAGGGTCAGTCGCCTGCAACTGCGCCAGGGTTGAGCTGATGCCAAGCACCCCCATCAGATCCGACTGAATCAACGGCCCTCCGCGCAAAGGATCCATCAAAAGCCCCTTTTGCGCGGCCAGATCAATATCTGACGGCCGCTCTACCACCTCGGCTTGGATCAGACGCGCGGCCTCTGCCACCAAAGCCGCGCGCATCGCCGCTTCCAGATCCACACCCGGCCAGGTCACGCACCGGTCGGGATGATCCTCGCGCCATTCCGCCAGCCATGGGATCAAATCCGGGTCGCGCGCAAAACTTTGTCCAGCCGGGGCATGAAACACCAGCGCTCGGCGCGCACGCGCCTCGTCCCCGCCGGTGACATCGCTCATCCTGTCAGACAACAGGCGCAACGGCGCCAAGGACACATCGCGTTGCTCATAGATCCGACGCATTTGTGACAGCGCACGCCCTGCCCCAAGCACATCAATCATCTGGAGCGGCCCTTGACGCAACCCCATCGCCCGTGCGGCATGTTCGATCTCGCCCGGGTCCTTGCCGGCCGCCAACATGACCAGCGCGGCCCGCGACAAAGCGCCAAACAGCGCGCCCAAAAGTCCGCCGGGCGCATCCTTGGTGAGGATCACGCTTTGCCCACCAGAACTCAGTGCTGCATGGGCGGTGATCAGCGCGCTCTCTTCGGTCTCAGGCGGCGCGCTCAACTCCACCACGTGACTGGCCCGCAGCAATCGACGCATGCGCAAAGCCCGACCTTCGCTTTGCACTTCCCGCGCCCGATCCGCGGCGGCAATGTCCGGTGAGGTCACGATCCAAACCCCGCCGGTTTTGAGTGTCACCGGCGGATCCGGGGTCAATTCCGCCGTGTCAAAAATCAAGTCGGCCTCTTCCATCTCCGCCCCGGTGAGATCGACGCCCAAGCGCGCCTTGACCTCCTCTGATGACCGGAACGGTGGGCGCAGGCGTTTGCATGCCAGCTCTGCCAGGGCACGCCCCATATGGGTCGAGCCCGCTTCGATCCACACACGATACCCCTGTTCGAGGCCCATCGCCGCCAAGTCGGCGGTTTCTGACGACCGGCCCATCACCACCACATTCTGCACTCTGCCCGGCGTGGCGGAGGTGCTTAGGGGGCGATGTCGTGCGCTCTCTTCGACAAAAGCGGCATGGCGCAACAGCCGGCTTTGCGGGTCGCGGGCGCGTTGAACAAAGCGGGCGGTTTCAAAGTTCAGGCCTTGTTCAAGCGGCAAAAGCTGCGCGGCCTCCAGGCACGCGATGATGTCAGCTTGCGCAGGCGCTGGTCGGGGAAATCGGGCGCGCGCATCGGCAAGAGCGACTTGAAATTTGTCCGGTTCAACCGTGACATCCTCTGGCATCGGCGTACGGGTTTCGATCAGAGCCTGGATTGCCGAGGCATCATCCACATCTGTTACAATCTCGGCCAAACCTTTGAGCCGGATGTCGGTGATGGGCCATGTCTCACCGGTCAGCAAAAGATGCGCGCTGGCCTTGGGGGCAATCACGCGCGGGAGGCGCTGTGTCGCCCCAGCCATGGGAATAAGCCCCATTTCGACGGCGGGCATCGACACGCGAACAGACGGATGGGCGACACGGATATGCGCGGCCAGTGCCAATTCCAGGGTGGCATCCGAGAGATCACCTTGCAAAATGGCAACCACTGGTTTTGCACAGGCCGCCATCCGACGGGCCAAGGTGCTAAGGCACTCCGACACGGGTTGCAGCTCACGCAAGCCATGGGCGATGCCCAAGCTGTCCGGGCCAAGCACCAGCTTGAGAAACGTGACCTCCGGGTCGACCTGCCCTGCCTCAACCGCCGCGCGCAGCTGGTCGCAAAGCTCTGGCGTGACAGGTCCCGTCCACGCCAGAACCATGGCACCACCCGATTGAATTTCAGATATGCGATCCGCCACCCATGCGCCCTTCGCATCCAACACTGTACGGATTAGAACGTGTCGATGCCCCGCGCGCAAGCCTGCGCAGGGTGAGGCGCGTATCTTGGCCCGCCTGCCGCGCGCGTCGCGACTAGAGACTGGGCAGATCAGGAAGGTCGGGCACACCATCCTCGGCGGGGGACAAGGTCGCGTCGTCCAGTCCGCTGAAATCCGCCAGATCGCCCAGTTCTGGCGCGTCCGGTAAAGACGTGTTCAGCGCCTCATCCAAATCCAGAGACACCTCTCCTGTCATTGCATCGGGCAGGTCAAAATCAAGATCGGCCGCCGCCCCCGCCGTGAGATCCATATCTCCGCCGAGCTCTGGGATATCGGGCAAGTCAAGACCGCCATCCCCCAAAGCCGGCACATCGCCAAGCGGCGCTGGCGTGTCCGCGCCGAGGCCAGGGGGCGTTGTCAACGTCGGGAAAGCTGGCTCCGATTTGGCATCAGGCAGCGCGCGGGATGGCGGGGTGTCCGCCTCCTCAGGGCCCAGACGGACCGCGCGAAACCCGTTCATCTGACCCAAAACCACTTTGCCCAGCACAAATCCCTTGGACCCGATCAATTCGGTCCGGCTCAGCACATTGCGCGATACCGGAATTTTGTCACCGGGTTTGAGCGTGCACAGGCGCGACAGCGGCATGTTCAAACGCGCGACAATGGCGTTGAGCGCGATGGGCGCTGACAAGGCCATACCGCTGAGATCAAACTGGCCCGCATCGGCCTCATCAGGATCCGGGGCTGGTTTGGGTGGACGCAGCATTTCGTCGGGAATGGCAAGAACCATTGTGCCGCTGCGTGCCTCATCCTCGATATCAAGCGTGATCCGAAAGAGGATGTAATCCGGAGCCTCCAACACCAACAGCAACGCACGGGCATCTTCGACCTTGTCGCCGTAACGCAGGCGCAAAGGATCAGGGCTTTGCGGGGTTTCGATCATCATCTCATCGACCGATGACAAGACCGGATCGATCAATTGTGCCGTGACAGCGGCGTCGGTGTAGGTGAATGCACGCTCTTCCAATTCGGCCTGCGTCACGCGGCCGCGTGTCTGCACCTCGACCAGGCTTTGTACCAGACCACGATCCAGAATGGCGGCCCCGCATCCTGCAAGCCCATTGGGTGCCTTGTCCGGGCCCAGATCACCATATGCATCGAGCAACATCAGCAAGCGGTCGCCCGAAGCCACATCCTTGAGATCGGCCAGAGAGCATCCCACCTGCTCCACGGTGCGCACAGCCACTTGCAAGTCGAAAAGCCGGTCGCTCACCCGCTCCAACGAGAGGCGCACCGCCTTGGACCAAGACATCGCGCGCGCGTCGAAATCCTCGCGCCCGCTGAGTGCCTTTTTGCGTATGACAGAACTATCGCTGTCGGTTGACATGACTTTCGCCGCCTGACCCTAACGCGTTTCAACAATAACTTGGGTCACAGCGTTACACGAAACGCAGCGCACCGATTGGATGAAGCCTGCATCTCGCCTTTCCCTTCTGCCCCAAATTTAAGGCGAAATGCCGTTATTCGCCGCCTGACCCGGTCCCCGCGACCGATGCGCACATTACGCGCGCAAGGTTACCAAGCGATTACCAAAGCCAAGGATCACGTCTATTGTGCGGCCTGCATGGGCTGTGCGGCCTCCAGCGGCAAACGCACGCGGAAGGCGGCGCCCTTTTGTCCCGGCACATAGGAAATGGACCCTCCCAGACGGCCCATCACCTCGCGGCAAATGGCCAGGCCAAGCCCCGCGCCCCCGGCCTTGGTGTCCCCCACGCGGGCAAATTTTTCAAAGATCACCGCCTGTTGGTTGCGCGGGATGCCATCGCCATTGTCGATGAAGTCAATCACAAGATCGCCGTCGCGCAACTCAGGCCGGATCGACAGCTCTGGCGCGCCGTTTTCACAGTATTTCCCGGCATTGGCGATCAGGTTGATAAACACCTGCGTGAGACGGTCGAGATCGGTGTGCAGAACGTGCTGCTCGGCCTCGGATTTGCGCAGGATGCGCAGCTTTGCTTGCACATCGGCCGCTGCAATCGCGCGATCCAGCAACGCCGCCAGCGTCCCTGTTTCGCGGTTGAGCACGACCTGACCGTTCTCCAGCACGCTGAGATCCAGCAGATCGTCCAAAAGCCGGGTAAGGCGCGTCGCCTCTTCCTGAATGATCGAGGCGTATTTATTGCGTTCTTCCCCGCTGAGCGTGTCCGTGTCGCGCAAGATCTCTGAAAATGACCGGATCGAGGTCATAGGCGTGCGCAATTCATGACTGATCTGGCTCAGGAACGCGTCCTTTTGCACCGAAATCTGGGTCAGCTTTTCATTGGCCTCGCGCAATTGCCGTGCCGTGCGGGCCTGCTCATTGGTTTTGGCCTCAAGGCGGCTGGAATACTCCATGATTTGGGCGGTCTCATCGGCCACAGCCATGAGGTCTTCGACCGATACGGTGGCACGCCCTACAATCTGGGAAATCATCGCATGGGCCGCCGCGGCCCCGATGGAGCCGGACAATTCACGCTCCAGGCGGTTGAGGAAATCCGGTGATGGCTCCGGCAGGTAGCCCCCGATGCCCTGTTGTCGCGCCTCTTGGGCAAAAAGCGCCTGCGCCTCGCCTGCGCCCATGATCCGCTGCGCCATGATCATCAGGTCCTCTGACTGCGCAAAGCCACCGGACCACCCACCGGGCGTGCCGGAATGGTCAAAAACGTTCACAAACTGCGCGCCTTGCAACCGCTCAATGGGTTGGGGCAGCGTGAGGATCGACACCAGAATGAACGCGCCTGCGTTCAACACCATGCTCCAAAGCACCGCATGCATCACCGGGTCCATGCCATCGCTGCCAAAAAGCGCGTAAGGCCTAAGCCAGGACAGCCCGAAGAGACCTGCGTCAAACACAGCTTGCGGCAACACGCCTGAGGGCCCAAAGCTTGGCAGGAAGAGACAGTAAAGCCAGGTGACAAAGCCAACGCCAAGACCCGCCGTTGCCCCTTTCCGCGTGGCCCCGCGCCAGAACAGCCCGCCCATCAAAGCCGGCAGAAACTGCGCAGCACCCACGAATGAGATGAGCCCGATCGCGGCCAAAGCGCTGCCACCGCCCGACAGGCGCAAATAGAGATAGCCCAGAAACAAAATCACCGCGATCGAGAGCCGCCGCGCCAGCAGCGCAACGGAGCGCACATCGCCCGAGATGCTGGCCGTGCCCCCGGTGGAGCGCAGCCAGATGGGCATCACGATGTGGTTTGACACCATGGTCGACAGCGCAATCGCGGCCACGATCACCATGGAGGTGGCTGAACTGAACCCGCCCAGGAACGACAAAATGGCCAGGCCTTCGCGCCCTTCCATCAAGGGCAGTGTGAGAACGAAGAGATCCGGATTGGCTTCGGCGGGCAGCATGTCGAGCCCCACAACGGCAATCGGCACGACGAAAAGGCTCATTGCCATGAGGTAGGCGGGAAACGCCCAAGAGGCCATGCGCAGGTGATCTTCGTCCTCGCTTTCAACCACCATGACCTGAAACATCCGCGGCAGACAGATGAACGCGGCCGCCGACAAAAGCGTCAGCCCGACCCAACGGCTCCCCGGCACATCCCAGGCGGAAATCGGTGAGGCATCAATGCGTGTCAGCGTCGCCTCAACACCCCCGGAAAGCCCCCAAACCACGAACACTCCAACGGCCAAAAGCGCAATGAGTTTGACCACCGCCTCAATCGCGATGGCCATGACCACGCCATGATGACGCTCATTGGCATCCACGTTGCGGGTGCCAAAGAGGATGGTAAAGAGCGCCAGACCCGCCGCCACCCAGAATGCGGTGGCCTGCTCCCCGGATGTGTCTTCTGGCGTGATGAAATCGGTGGCCGCCACGGTGCTGAAGCTGAGCGTCACCGATTGCAGCTGGAGCGCGATGTAAGGGGCCAGCACGATGACAGCGATCACCGTCACGATCACAGCCAAAGTGTTCGACTTGCCAAAGCGCGATGAGATCAGATCCGCGATTGAGGTGATACGCTGGCTGCGGCCCACCCGGACCATCTTGCGCAGCGTCCACCACCAGCCGATCATCACCAATGTTGGGCCCAGATAGATCGTGATGAACTCAAGCCCGGATCGCGCCGCAAAGCCCACCGCGCCGTAAAACGTCCAGGCCGTGCAGTAGATTGACAGGGACAGCGTATAGATCAGCGGAGAGCGCAGCCACCGGGCCCGCCCCCGCTTGGCGGCACGATCGGCCATGAAGGCCACCACGAAGAGCAGCACCACATAGGACAGACACACCAAAACCAGAATGTTGAGCGTGGCCATCAGCCGGGCTCCTCATCGGTGGCTTTATCCTCTGGATCGGGGGCTTTATCTTCTGGCTGGTCCTCTTCGGGCCCCAGACGGCGTGACAAGAGCCCCGCCACGCCAGCCAGCGCGGCCCATGCGATGAAAAGATACACCATCACCATGGCCGTGGTGGCCTGACCCGAACTCATCCACAAAAGCGGCAACATGAACAAGATGAACCCAAGGATCGGCAACATCCGGGCACCATCGGCCAAGCGGCGCCTCCTGTAGGTGCGCTGTTGGACGAAAATAGCGGGTTTGCCCGGCGTCATACGGTGGCCAACTGGCGCACGGCGTCCAGCACATCTGCGTTGGAAAAAGGCTTGGTCATGTAAGCGCTGGCGCCCGCGCGCTCGGCCATTTCGCGGTCTTTGTCCTGTCCGCGCGCGGTGAGCATCAAGACAGGCGTTGAGGCCAGGTCCGCGTCTCCGCGAATTTCGGTGAGAATATCAAAGCCGCTTTTGCCCGGGAGCATCACATCGAGGATCACGATATCAGGTTTGCGCGCCCGTACGGCCTCAACCGCGTCATGGCCGTTCGAATGGGTTGCCACATCCCACCCGTCCCGCGACAAGATGAACGAAATGGCTTCGATGATGTTGCGCTCATCCTCTATGACGATGACCTTTTTGCCCATGCAATCGGCCTCCCCTCCGATTGAGTGTGCTTTCCCGTGCAGGCAGTATCTATCGGTTTGGCAAGCCTGTCAAAACCCGATCTGCGTGGCAGCGGTGGGACAGATTTCAGGCCTCCGGCGGGGATATTTCTGGCCAGAAGAAACGCCTAGGCCCGCGCCTCATCGGCTTGACAGTGCCCGAAGGCGCACCCGTGGCACACTGCCCCCACGGGCCATATCTCACCCGCGCCCGTGTCGGGCAGGATCACCATCTGTGCTTGGATCACGGCGGGCTGGTTGAGGGTGGCAGGCCGCACCTCATGAGGCATGGCCAGCGCGCAAAACGGCAGATCGCCCTGGCGGATGCGTCTCTCAACGATGCGGCCAGGCTGGCACAGCACCTCAAAAAGGGGCCATTTCTGGCAAGCCGTGCACGGGCGGATGACGTCCATGCCAAGCACCGGCTTTTGCACGATCATCCGCCCGGAGCTGTCGCAGATGAAAATCCCCACCGGGGGGACCATTTCTTCTGGCAGATTGGCCAGGCGGCGGGCCACAGTTGCCAAGGGCTGCGCTGTGATCTGGGACAGGCGCAGAGGGTCCACTCCCACCTCGTCAAGTGCCGCGCGCATCTCGCCCAAAGGAAGGGCGCGGGCATCTTGCACATATTGGTCCAGAACAGCCCGGGCGACCTGTCGGGCGGGGTCGCTGATCAGATGATCGCTGCGGGCAATGAGCGAGGCGACGCGCGCCGAGCCACCCGCGCCCTCCAATTCCGAGAAGTGGTGGTCATGGGCGGAGAGAAAGGCGTGCACCTGCTCCAGCGGAGAGCGCACCGCCATGTCCGCACCGGGCGCCCCTTCCAGATAGCGCACCAACGCTTCGGCCTCGGAGGCCAGGCGCATGCTGTCTTCGTTGATGTTGCGGTGGAACCGGCTTTGCCACTGCGGCTCAAGCGATTGACCATCGGCCAGGATCGAGGCCGTGGACCGGATTGCCGTGACGGTCGAGATCACCTCATGCAACGAGGTGGCAAGCTCTGGGTCATGGGCAATTCGGTCGGTCAGGGCGTTGACGGTTTGGGTCAGTTCTTCGCGCTGCCGGGCAAGGTCGGCCACAAGGCCCGCCCATCCCGGAAACCGGCCTGCGAATTCTTCTGCGCGATCTGCTTCCACGCGGGCATCTTCGCCAATCGCATCGCGCAACGCGGTCACCAAAGCGGCCTCGGCCCCTTCTGCCAATATGCCCGCAGGCACCTCCAAAACGTCGGCCAGTTGATTGAGTGTCTTGCCTCCGATTCTGCGGCGATTGTGCTCAATGAGATTGAGGTAAGATGCCGAAATCCCCGCAGCGCGCGCCAGATCGGCCTGTTTCATCCCGGCCATCACGCGACGTTCGCGGATCCGGCTGCCAATCATAGAGGCCCGTTCCATTGTGAATTTATCCTTGCGCAGCGGGGGCTTCGGGTCAGGTGCGGGGATCAGCATATAAAGAAATTTACAGATTTACAAACGCATCTGTGTATTTGTTTACAAAAAATCCGTTTACCTTGCGGCAGTTATTGATCGCTTTTCCAACTCTCGACCATAGTGCAGCAGCACTTTGTGCGACCGGGGGAGAGGAACCCCGGCTTATTCACTTACGGGAGGATTTTTATGTCCAAAACAGACCTGACGCGTCGTGGCCTTATCAAGACAGGGACCATCGCTGGTGCCGGCCTTGCGCTGCCGACGATCTTCACGGCCCAATCTGCGGCAGCCCACACCAATGAGCCCACCGGCTCCACGGTGACCCTGGGTTTCAACGTGCCTCAGTCCGGCCCCTACGCTGACGAGGGTGCAGACGAATTGCGCGCCTATGAGCTGGCGGTTGAGCATCTCAATGGCGGCGGCGACGGCGGCATGATGAACACGTTCAGCTCCAAAGCGCTGCAGGGCAACGGTATCCTGGGCAAGAAAGTGGAATACGTCACGGGCGACACGCAGACCAAGTCTGACGCAGCCCGCGCATCGGCCAAGTCGATGATCGAAAAAGACGGCGCTGTCATGATCACGGGTGGCTCGTCCTCCGGTGTGGCCGTGGCTGTGCAGGCGCTCTGCCAAGAGGCCGGCATCATCTTTATGGCGGGTCTCACACACTCCAACGACACGACCGGTAAGGACCGCAAGGCCAACGGGTTCCGTCACTTCTTCAACTCCTACATGTCTGGTGCCTCTCTCGCGCCGGTGCTGGCCAACGCATACGGCACCGACCGGAAGGCCTATCACCTGACCGCGGACTACAACTGGGGCTACACCACGGAAGAGGCTGTGAAGTCCTCGACCGAAGCCATGGGTTGGGAAACGGTTGCGGCTGTGAAAACACCGCTGACACAAACCGACTTCAGCTCCTACATCGCGCCTGTTCTGCAGTCCGGTGCCGACACGCTGGTTCTGAACCACTACGGCGGCAACATGGTGAACTCGCTCACGAACGCGGTTCAGTTCGGTCTGCGCGACAAGCAGGTGAACGGCAAAGACTTCCAGAT
>JBCCDT010000014.1:0-45459 GCA_039030635.1 Pseudomonadota bacterium | reverse complement strand
CCCACACCTTCCTCGGACTCCACCCACATACGGCCACCCATCATCTCAACCAACCGCTTCGAGATCGCGAGGCCAAGACCTGTCCCTTCAAACTTGCGATTGCGGGCATCGTCGACTTGATTGAACTCTCCAAAGACATGGCGCAACTTTTCGGCACTGATCCCGATGCCGGTGTCCTGAATGGAAATGTGCAGGTCGGTTGTGTTCGCGGACGGCGAGGGGACGCCGGTGGCCCGCAGAATGACATTCCCTTCTTCGGTGAATTTGACGGCATTGCCCATCAGGTTGGTCAGCACCTGGCGTATCCGCCCGGTATCCCCGCGATAAAGACTGGGCAGGAAGAGATCATAGTCGACCATCAGCTCGATCCCCTTGTCGCGGCAATTCACCTGCATCAGCGTCACCAGCTCATGCATGCACCGTTCAAGGTCAAACTCGTCTTCTTGCAGAACCAGCTTTCCGGCCTCGATCTTGGAGAAATCAAGCACGTCATTGATGATCACCAAAAGCGCCTCGCCCGAGCTTTTGATCGTTTCCGCATAAAGCTGTTGTTCGTCGTTCATATCCGTGTCGAACAACAATTCCGCCATGCCGATGATGCCGTTCATCGGGGTGCGGATTTCGTGGCTCATATTGGCCAGAAAGGTCGATTTGGCGTGGTTGGCCGCCTCCGCCTCTTGGCGCGCGCGTTCCAACTTTTTCTCATAGCGCACGGTGTCGGTGATCCGCAAAGCCAAGCACACAACATCGCCCCCCGCCCCCCTTTGATCGATCAGCTTGATGTATTCGTCATTCCACAAACGAATGATCACAGGTTCCGGCGCCGCGCTTTGCCAGCGGTCCAACATGTCCTCACGCCAGTCTGCCAGGCTGCGGTCGCCGGTGTCGATCAGGCCTTCTTCCGTCGCGAGTTGGAGAATTTCCACGTAGGTGATACCGGGTTTTACATCCTCCAACCCGGCAAAGGCGGACAACCAGGCGCTGTTGGCCGTGACCATTTTGTTATCCATGTCAAACACGGCAAAGCCATCCTCGATCGTGTTGATCGAATGCCAAAGCCTGCGCTCAAGCACCTCCACTTTTTCATGGGCGACGCTGAGGTCGGATTTCACCCGGGCGTTTTCATCCTGCACGGTTTTGACGACAGCGCGGGTTTCATGAATTTCTTCGCTCAGGGCAAGCGCGTGCTTGCCCAGCTTACGATTGGCGGCATATAGCTCCGCCTGTTTTTGCTCCAAAAGGCGCTCAGCCGCCAATCTGGCGCGGCGCTCATCCGCAAGCTTGTTGGCGAGGGTCATGCTTTCTCTCTGCCGCGAAACCTTGATCGGGTTTGTGATAGGGCAAACATGCTGAAGATCGTGTTAAAGCCGCCGCTGAACAGGAATCGTTGTCTGATGCGGGAACGCGTGGCACGATGCGGCTGCATGACAAGGAGGTCAGCATGCTCCGCCACATCCTATCCGCCCTTATTTTTATCACTTTCGCTGCGCAGGCTGTTGCCCAATCCCCGGTGCCTGAAAGACGCCAGGTGGTGACGCCCAAGACGGATTTTTTCGGCGCGGATATCAGCCCGCTTTTTGACACCACGATCAACAATTGCCAGGCCGCGTGCATGGCCAATACCACCTGTCAGGCCTACACGTTCAACACCGAAAAGAACGCCTGTTTCCTGAAATCCGAGGTGCTGGAAATTCAAGCCTTTGACGGGGCCACATCGGCCGAGATGTTTGCCACAGACCCACGCATTCTGGCACAGGCGGGCGCGCGGGCGGGGGATCTTGGCTTTCTCGGCGAGACAGATTTCAAGAACATTCGCAAACTGGCCTGGGACATCGGCGCGCGCCATCCTGGTGGGCAATGGGGCGTGGACCAGATGCTGGAGGCTGCGCGTAATGAGATCAGTCAGGGCGATTACCTCAACGCCATGCGCTGGACCGGCGCGATTGTCGCGCGCTCGGATGCAGCCGATCAGTGGGCCGAGTATGCGCGCCTATCGATGCTGATCAAAACGCAGAATTCGTCCGAGAAAAACCGCTATGGCCGTCAGGCGTTTGAGGCCGCCGCCAATGCCTATTTGCGTGCATTGAATGATCCGATGCGGGTGACAGCACTGATGGAAATGGCGCCCGCGCTGGAACGGCTTGGGCGGGGACGTGATATGGTCAGCGCGCTGCGCTTGGCCGAAAGCATTCAACCGCGCGCCGACGTGGTGACCGCTCTGGAAGGGGCGGTGGCGAAATACGGTTTCCGTATCACCGAACACCGCGCGGACAACGAAAGCGCCGCACCGCGGATCTGTGCGGAGTTTTCCGAACCGTTGATCAAAGGTGGCACCGATTACACGCCCTTTGTCGCTTTGCCGAGCGCTGGCATGGTGGTGGAACCTGATGGCCGCCAGCTCTGCATCGACGGGGTGCAGCATGGCGAACGGTACCAAGTGACTTTCCGCAAAGGCCTGCCTGCCGCCAGCGGTGAGACCCTGATCAAGGATGTGGAGATCGCGCTTTACATCCGGGATCGCTCCCCCTCCGTGGCGTTTCCGGGGCGCGCTTATGTGCTGCCCAAATCCGCCGATGCCGCGCTGCCGGTTGAATCGGTCAATCTCGATGAGGTTGATCTTGAGCTGCGCCGCATGAGTGATCGGAACCTCTTAAGGACGTTGCAGGATGATTTCTTTGGTCGTCCCCTCGATTATTGGGCGGCCCAGGAGTTCGGAAACAACCTGGCCGAAGAGGTCTGGACCGGCGTGGGTGAGGTTCAGAATACACTCAACCAAACCATGACGACGCGCCTGCCTTTGGGCGATGTTCTGGCCGACCAACCGCCGGGCATTTACGCGCTGACGGCACGTGTTCCGGGTGAAGACCTCTATGACAGCCAAGGTGCCACGCAGTGGTTTGTTCTGTCCGATCTTGGGCTGACAACGCTCAAAGGCAATGATGGGCTGCACGTGTTTGTCAAAGCTTTGGGCGACGCGAGTGCGCAACAGGGCGTGACGCTTACGTTGCTGTCGCGCTCTAACGCTGAGCTGGGCACAGTGACCACCGATGCCATGGGCCATGCGCTCTTTGATGCGGGGTTGACGCGCGGATCGGGCGGGGCCGCGCCGGCGATGGTGATCGCGCAAAGCGGTGAGGAGGATCTGGCCTTTCTGTCGCTGACAGATCCGGCCTTTGACCTGTCTGATCGTGGCGTAGAGGGCCGCGCCTCTGCCCCGCCGGTAGACGTATTCCTGACCACAGATCGTGGGGCCTACCGCGCGGGAGAGGTGATTTACGCCACGGCGTTGGCGCGCGATGCTTTGGCAGACGCGATCCAGGGCTTGCCGCTCACGGCCATTCTGCGCCGCCCGGATGGGGTGGAGTATTCACGTCACTTGTCCTCGGACGGGCGTGCAGGCGGGCATGTGTTTGAGATGCCGGTCGCGGCCTCCGCGCCTCGGGGGGCCTGGACGCTCGATATCAAAGCAGATCCCGACGCGCCGGTTTTGGCGACCCAAAAGGTGTTGGTCGAAGATTTCCTGCCTGAACGGATTGATTTTGATCTTTCGTTGCCGGGCGCGCCCATTCGACCCGGGGACACGGCACCGCTCACCGTTGATGCACGTTACCTCTTTGGTGCGCCCGGTGCTGGGCTGGCCACGGATGGGCTTATCCGCATCACGCCAAAGCGTGCGCTAGAGGCGTTTCCTGGCTATCAATTCGGTGTTTTTGACGAGCGCGCGCGGTCATCCAGCGACTATGTTGAGGGCGGCAAAACCGACGCCTCCGGTCAGATCGTGCTCAGCGTGCCGGTGCCGGATGTTACTGTCAAAGACCGTCCCTATGAGGCCGAAGTCACCGTGAGTGTGCGCGAAGGGTCTGGCCGCCCTGTGGAACGCCAGATCACCCGCATGCTCGCGCCCGCAGGACCCATGATCGGGATCAAGCCGATCTTTGAGGATGTGGTGGCGCAAGGCACGCGGGCTGAGTTCGACGTGATGGCGATCAACGCCGATATGGCGCCCATGCCGATGGCCGTGACATGGACGGTGAACCGCATTCAGACGCGCTATCAGTGGTATCAGGAGTTTGGTGAATGGAATTGGGAGCCGATTACCACACGCACTCGTATTGAAACCGGAGAAGCGACGCTGGGATCGGATCCCGTCACCGTGTCCGCCCCGGTTGATTGGGGGCGCTATGAGTTGGTGGTTGAGCGTATGAATGGCACATATGTCGCGTCGTCGTCGGATTTCTATGCAGGGTGGTACGCCCCGGCAGATGCGACCAGCACGCCGGACACGTTGGAGCTGTCGCTGGATCGGCCTGGTTACAACCCCGGCGACACCGCGCAGTTGCGCATCGTGCCGCGCTATGCAGGCACTGCGCTCATCACCGTGATGTCCAACCGCGTCATCGACATGCAGGCGGTTGAAGTGGTCGAAGGCGATAACCTGATCCCCATTTCCGTGACCGAAGACTGGGGGGCCGGTGCCTATGTCACCGCGCAGGTGATCCGGCCAATGGATGTCTCCGACGGGCGCAATCCCGCGCGCTCGCTCGGTTTGGCCTATGCCAAGATTGATCCCGGTGCGCGGGCGCTGTCGGTCAGCATTGATGCGCCTGAGATGTCGGATCCACGCGGGCCGGTCGAGGTCTCTGTCGATGTAACGGGGCTGGGCGATGCTCAGGGATACGTGACCCTCGCCGCTGTGGATGTGGGCATTCTGAACCTCACCGGGTTCGATAGCCCGGACCCATCCGCGCATTACTTTGGTCAGCGCCGGCTCGGGGTTGAAATCCGCGATCTTTATGGCCGCTTGATCGATGGGATGAACGGGGCGCAAGGGCAAGTGCGATCCGGCGGGGATGCCAATTCCGCTGGCGGTTTTGAGAGCCCGCCCCCGCAAGACGAGCTTGTCGCCTATTTCACAGGTCCGATTGCGGTGGATGCCAATGGACGTGCCACCGCCCGTTTCGACATTCCCGATTTCAACGGCACCGTGCGGCTTATGGCCGTGGCCTGGTCTGACAAAGGTGTCGGGCAGGCCGAGGATGAGGTGCTGATCCGTGACCCGGTTGTGGTCACCGCCTCCATGCCGCGGTTCTTGGCGCCCGGGGATGAAAGTCGCCTGCTGCTCGAAGTTGTGCATACAGAAGGCCCCGCAGGCCGCATGGGGTTGGATGTCACGACAGACGGTCTGGCCTTCACCGGTCAAGTGCCCTCTGGTCTTGACCTCGCGGCGCAAGACAAGGCCGTGCTGACCCTGCCATTCCGCGCGGGCGATGTGGGCGATCATCAGATCCGCGTGGCGCTGACCACGCCCGATGGCAAGCAATTGGTCAAAGAGCTGACGTTGGGTGTGCGGTCAAATGATCCAGAGGTCGCTGTCACGCGTCGATTCTCCCTTGGGGCGGGCGACACGTTCACGCTGGATGAAAACGTCTTTGCTGATCTGCGTCCGGGCACAGGCAGTGCGATCCTCTCGGCTGGACCACTGGCCAAGCTCAACGCGCCCGGCCTGCTGTCTGCTCTGGATCGGTACCCCTATGGCTGCACGGAACAAGTCACATCCCGCGCACTGCCGCTGCTCTATTTTGGCGATGTGGCGGACGCGCTGGGCCTGGCCGCGGATGATCAGATACAGACGCGGATCGATCAGGCCGTGGCGCAAATTCTGTCGCGGCAAGCCAGCAACGGTGCCTTTGGCCTCTGGCGCGCGGGCAGCGGGGATTTCTGGCTGGATGCCTATGTCACCGATTTCCTGTCCCGCGCCAAAGCCAAGGGCTACACCGTGCCGCGCGAGGCGTTCACGCTCGCCATGGACAACCTGCGCAACCGTGTGAACTACGCCCCTGATTTCGACAATGGGGGTCAGGATGTGGCCTACGCGCTGATGGTGCTCGCCCGTGAAGGGGCGGCGCGCATGGGCGATTTGC
Source organism: Pseudomonadota bacterium (assembly GCA_039030635.1). Lineage (GTDB taxonomy): Bacteria > Pseudomonadota > Alphaproteobacteria > Rhodobacterales > Rhodobacteraceae > Roseovarius. The sequence continues at coordinate 39,538 of JBCCDT010000014.1, read as the reverse complement.
GGTATTTCGCGGATGTGAAGGCGGGCAATTTCGCGACGCCCATGTCCCTGGCGCAACTTGGCGCGGCTCTGGCCAGTTACGGCGATCAAACCCGGGCCGACCGCATGTTTGCGCTGGCCATGGCGCGGATCAACGGCATCTCGGGCCAAGAGCGTCATCTGTGGCGCGCGGATTATGGCACGCGGTTGCGAGACCGCGCAGCCGTTTTGACCCTTGCGGTGGAGGCGGGCAGCAATGCGGTGGATGCCGATGCGCTGACCACCACGCTCAGCCGCCCCGGGCCGCATTTGTCCACGCAAGAACAGGTCTGGACCCTGCTGGCGGCCAATGCGCTGGTGCAAGATCCCTCGCTGACGGGTCTTACGCTGAACGGCACGCCACTGGATGGCCCGTTGGTGCGGATGGTCGAAGAGCAAGCCCTGTCCCCGCAGCAGATCGTCAACACGGGCAACCGTCCTGTTGATATCACGCTGACCACGCTGGGCGTGCCGCAAGTGGCGCCAGAGGCCAATGGGTACGGCTATGCGATCTCGCGGCGGTACTATGACATGGACGGGCAAGAGGTGTCGCTTGATGCGGTTGAGACGGGAACGCGTCTTGTCACGGTGCTGACGGTCAATCCGTTCGAAGGCGGTGAAGCGCGGCTTATGGTCAATGATCCACTGCCTGCGGGCCTTGAGATCGACAACCCGAATATCTTGCGGTCCGGCGACATTCGCGCGCTCGACTGGCTTGATGTCGCCTTCCCGGAAAATACGGAATTCCGCTCTGACAGGTTCCTGGCCGCGGTCGACTGGCGCAGCAATGAGCCGTTCGATTTGGCCTACATTGTGCGGGCGATCTCTCCGGGTACGTATCACCATCCTGCGGCCTCGGTCGAAGATATGTACCGCCCGCAATACCGTGCCGTGACCGCGACAGGGCAGATGCAGGTGACGGAGTAATCGGGCCATGGTGGACCGCGTGGTGGAAGCGCCATGAGTGCCAAACACATCGCCACAGCGCGATGGCGCGCGCTGGATCGAGAAGGGCAGGACACCTGCCGCCTGAGCCAAACCGATGAGGGCTGGATCCTTCTTGGGCACGCGCAGTTTCGGGATGAGCTGGGGCAGGCCAGCCTCAATTACGTGGTCCGCTGTGATCGCGATTGGGTCACGCAAAGCGTCGATCTGGCCGGTCAGCATGAGCGCAACGAGGTGCGCGCCAAGATGGTGAATGCGGGCGGGACATGGTGGGTCGACGACCGCGCGCAACCCGCCGTCACGGGAGCGCATGATATTGACCTGTCGTTTACACCTGCCACAAACCTGATGCCGCTTCGACGGTTGGGAACCGAAGATTTGCCCGTCGCGGCCGCGTGGCTGCAATATCCGCAGGCCAAGCTTGTGCCTTTGGAGCAGACCTATGCGCGTACGAGCGTTGCCGATGTCATGAGGTATCGCGCCAAGGAGACCGATTACTCCACCGATCTGACCGTGGATCGCACGGGGTTTGTCACACTTTACCCGGGGCTCTGGGAAGGGCAGGTGACCCATGCGAGTTGATCGGTGTCTCACCCTTTTGGCGGGCATGTTGCTGACCATCGCGGTCGCCCGCGACATCACCAACCAATGGATTGCGGAGACAGAATTGCCGGTGCTGCTGACGGAGACATCCGTTGAAGTGTTGGATCGCAAGGGCGCGTTGTTGCGGTTGTACACTGTGGATGACGGGCGCTGGCGTTTGGCAACCTCCCTCGATGCCGTGGATCCCGATTACATCACCATGCTGATCGCCTATGAGGACAAACGGTTTTACCGCCACAATGGCGTGGATGCGCGCGCGATGGTCCGTGCGGTCGGGCAGGCGCTCTGGCATGGGGAGGTTGTCTCAGGCGGGTCAACGCTGACCATGCAAGTGGCGCGGCTTTTGGAGGAGAGCGGGACAGGCCGGCTTCGCGGGAAGCTGCGTCAGATCCGCGTTGCACTTGCTCTGGAACGGCAATTGAGCAAAGACGACATTCTTGCGCTGTACCTGTTTCGGGCACCTTTCGGCGGCAACCTCGAAGGCGTGCGTGCGGCGACGTTGGCCTGGTTCGGCAAAGAACCCACGCGTTTGACGCCGGCCCAATCCGCCTTGCTGGTAGCCCTGCCGCAAGCCCCGGAAGCGAGACGCCCCGACAGGGAGCGACGAGCGGCCCGCCTGGCACGCGATCGCGTGTTGCAGCGCATGGTATCGAACGCCACACTGACACCAGAGGCATCTCGGGCGGCCATGACCGAACCGGTCCCAGAAGGCCGCCGACCCTTTCCCGCCTTTGCCCCGCACCTTGCAGACCGTGCCAAGACGGATGATCCCGCCCGTCTAAGACATCGACTGACGCTGAACATCGATCTTCAGCGCCAGCTGGAATCCTTGGCACATACCGCGCTGAACGGGTTGCCGGATGATCTGTCGGTGGCGATTGTTCTGGCCAACCATCAGACCGGAGAGATCCTCGCCTCCGTGGGGTCCGCAAGTTATGGCTTGGGTGATGGGCGGCAGGGCTATGTCGACATGACCCGCGCTGTGCGGTCGCCTGGATCGACGCTCAAACCCCTCGTCTATGCGCTGGGCTTTGATCGGGGGCTGGCGCATCCGCAAAGCTTGATCCATGACCGCCCTGTCAGTTTCGCAGGCTACGCGCCGCAAAACTTTGACGGCGCCTTTCGTGGGGAGCTTACGGTCGCTGACGCTTTGCGACAGTCTTTGAACATCCCTGTGGTGTTGATGATGGACGAGATTGGCCCGGCCCATCTTATGGCGGCCTTGCGCAAGTCTGGCGCGCGCCCCGTGCTGCCTGGCGATCAGGCAGGTCTGGCCGTCGCTTTGGGCGGTGTGGGCGTCAGCCTGATGGACTTGGTGCAGCTTTACGCGATGCTGGCCCAGGGCGGGCAAGCACGTGATTTGCGCTGGCGTGAGGGGGACATCGACACAGACGTCACGCGCGTGATTTCAGGTGTCGCGGCCTGGCAGGTGGGGCATATCCTGGCCGACCTGACACCGCCGCCGGGCTCGCCGCGTGGGCGGCTCGCTTACAAAACGGGCACCTCCTATGGTCATCGTGATGCCTGGGCCGTGGGCTTTGACGGAACCCATGTCGCCGGTGTGTGGATTGGCCGCCCAGACGGTACGCCGGTGCCGGGTATCTTCGGAGGCGACTTGGCCGCGCCGATCCTGTTTCAGGCCTTTGGCCGTCTGAAATCCGTCCCGGACCCTCTGCCACCCCCGCCGCCGGAAACCCTGATCCTGTCCACCGCAGACCTGCCGCAACCGTTGCGTCGGTTCACTGGGCGCAACGCGGTTTTTGAGGCACCTGACGATGCGCCGAAACTCATCTTTCCGCCCAACGGCACCCGCTTGCCGCTCAGTCGCGGCGCGCTCCCCCTCAAGTTGCGCGATGGCACGCCGCCCTTTACCTGGCTGGCCAATGGGGTGCCCGTGGTCACGAATATGCACCGCCGAGAGGCGACGGTGAACGGCGTGGCGCGGGGGTATTCAACCCTGACTGTGATCGACGCAGAGGGCCGTGCCGACCGGGTCACCGTCTGGATTGATTAGGCGCGCATATTCGCCCCATTGGCATCGTAGATCGGTCCGCCAAGGACCTCGGCCGGGTACATCTCTCCCAGGATTTCAACATCGAGTTTTGTTCCGGCCACAGCGTAGTCCGCCGCCACATAGGCCATGGCCATGGACCGTTTCACATGATGCGCATAGCCGCCCGACGTGATGTAACCCACGGCCTCACCATCGCTGAGCACCGCCTCATCGAGCGTCACATCAATCTTGGTGTCTACTGTCATCGTCACCAATTTGCGCGTCACGCCATCGGCCAGGAATTGCTGTGTCGCGGTCTTGCCGACGAAGTCTTTCTTCCAATTGATGAAGACATCCATGCCTGCCTCGACCGCGTTGAAGTCTGGCCGAAATTCCAGCCCCCATGCGCCCCAGCCTTTTTCTAGCCTGAGCGACATGAGTGCCCGTCCACCATACCAGCGATAGCCCAAATCGGCGCCCGCTTCTTCAATCGCTTCAGAAAGCCGGATCATATATTGCGGACGGCAGTAGATCTCGAACCCCAGTTCGCCAGAAAAGCTGATGCGGTTGAGGATGACAGGCACACCCCCCACGAAACTTTGCCGACAGTCGCGGAACTTCATCCCATCCGCGCTGACATCCTCGCGGGTGATCCTCTCCAGCAAAGCGCGGGATTTGGGGCCGGAGATGGCGATGCCATGCCAGTCTTCGGTTTGGTTTTCATGGGTGATACCATCCGGTCGCGTACGTTCAAACCACCGGGCGTGGGCGTCCTGCATTGCCCCTGATCCAAACAGCATGAAATGGTCCTCACCGAGGCACGCCACGGTCAGATCCCCGTAAAGCCGACCCTTTTCTGTCAACATCGGCGTCAGGGTCATACGCCCCGGTTTCGGGATATGGCCCGCCATGGTGCGATCCAGCCAGTCCCGCGCGCCGGGGCCTTTGATCAGATGCTTGGCGAAATTGGCAATCTCGATCCCGCCGACGCCTTCGCGCACGGCTTTGCATTCGGCGGTGACGTAGTCGAACGACCTGTTGCGCTCAAATGTCGGGTCTTCGTGGGCGTCATCCGGGCCGTCGGCAAACCACATGGCGTTTTCCAACCCAAAGCTTTGCCCCATCACCGCGCCTTTTGCGACCAAACGATCATAAAGCGCGGTGGTCTGTTGGCGGCGACCCTTGGGCAGGGTTTCATTGGGGAAGGTCATCACGAAACGGCGTTCGTAGTTCTCGGTCGATTTCACCGTGCCCCAATCGGGCGTCGCCCAGTTGCCGAACCGCGCCACGTCCATGGCCCAGACATCAATCGATGGCTCCCCATCGATCATCCATTCGGCCATGGTCAGGCCCACACCGCCGCCCTGACAAAAACCCGCCATCACGCCAATCGCGCACCAGTAATTGGTCATGCCCGGGACCGGCCCGATCATCGGGTTGCCGTCCGGGCCAAAGGTGAACGGCCCGTTGATCGCATCCTTGATCCCGGCACTCGCCAGAGCCGGGATCCGGTCAAAGGCCAGCTCTAGCCGATCGGCGATATGATCCAGATTGGGCTGCAACAGCTCGTGCCCGAAATCCATCGGTGTGCCGCCAACCTTCCACGGCACGCCCACGGGTTCATAGGTGCCAAGCAGCATGCCTTGCCGTTCCTGCCGGAAATAGATGTTCGCCTCATAGTCAATGCCACAGGGCAGGCGCGTCGGATGATCCGCGACCGCATCGATCTTTTCGGTCAGCAGATAGTGATGCTCCATCGGTTGCACCGGCGCATGCAGCCCCGACATGCCCGCCACCTCGCGCGCCCATAGACCACCGCAGTTGACGATGATCTCGGCGTTGATCACACCTTTGGGCGTTGTCACATCCCAAGACCCATCCGTACGCTGGCGTGTGGAGGTGACAGGCGTGTGGGTGAAATACTGCGCGCCGTGATGCTTGGCAGATTTCGCAAAAGCATAGGTCGCGCCGGATGGATCCAAATCCCCATCCTGATCATCCCACAAGGCGGCCAAATAGTGCTTGGGATCGATCAGCGGATGCCGCTCTGCCACTTCCTTGGGGCTGATGAACTCCTGTTGCAGGCCCATGTAGCGCGCTTTGGAACGTTCGCGCTTGAGGTAGTCATACCATGTCTTGTTGGACGCCAGATAAAACCCGCCCGTCATGTGCAGGCCAACCGAATGGCCAGACGTCTCTTCGATCTCTTTGTAGAGGTCGATCGTGTAGCCTTGCAGACGTGAGATATTGGGGTCTGAACTGATGGTATGGATCTGTCCCGCCGCGTGCCAACTGGATCCAGAGGTGAGTTCATCGCGTTCCAGAAGAACCACGTCCTTCCACCCGAACTTGGCCAGATGAAACAGGATTGAACAGCCCACAACACCGCCCCCGATGACCACGACCTTGGCGTGGCTGGGCAGTGTCTTCCCACCCGTCTCTTGGATCTTTTGAATTTCCGGCATGTCTTATCCTCTGTCTTGGGTCAGGAGCGCCTCGATCTCTTCCCCCGATGCTCCGTTCAGTAACTCTGAGAAATCCCCGTCGTTCAGAATGCCCTTGGCGGCCTTGAGCAATGCTGCGTGGGTCACCTTTGACAGGGCGCTGCCAAGCGAAATGCGTGCGATGCCCATGGCCGCAAATTCCGTCTTGGTGACCTTTGCAAAAGGCCCGACAGCCAGTGCATTCACAGGCTTTTGAGTGGCCGCGCAAATGCGCTTCAAATCGTCAAGGGATGGCGGCACAGGCACATAGAGGCAATCCGCCCCGGCCTCATCAAAGGCTTGGATGCGACGGATCGCTTCCTCCATGTCATAGACGCCGTTCATCACCCCGTCGGCGCGGGCAACAAAGACAAAATCGCCGTTCAGAGATCGCGCCGCCGAGGCCGCCGCGCGCACCCGTTCCACCGCAAGATCAAACTCATACGCGCTGTGATCGACCATATTGGTGTCTTCAATCGAACACCCGGCAAGCCCTGCCTCGGACGCCAGTCTGATCGTCTCCGCCACATAGTCCGGGGCATCACCATAGCCGTTTTCAAAATCCCCGGAGACGGGCAGGGATGTCGCCGCCACGAGCGTTTCGGCATGGGCCAAAGCCTCATCCCGCGTGATCTCCCCCATATCAAGCTTGCCTAGGGTAAAGGCCTGACCATCCGATGTCGTGCCAAGCGCCTGTGCGCCTAGGCCCGCCGCCACTTTGGCACTGCCCGCGTCCCAGACATTCATCAAAACAAACGGGTTGCCGCGCTGATGCAGCTCTCGAAATTTTGCACCGATATCCATTCTCAATCCTCCCAATCCATAACGACCTTGCCGGAATTGCCTGAGATCATCGCCGCAAACCCCTGATCAAAATCGTCAATAGAAATGCGGTGTGTGATCAGCCCGCTCAGGTCGAGCCCGCCTTGCACAAGCGCGATCATCTTGTACCAGGTCTCAAACATCTCACGGCCGTAGATGCCTTTGATTTCAAGCATCTTGAAAATCACCGTGTTCCAGTCGACCGGAAACGCCGTCGGCGCGATCCCCAGAAGCGCGACTTTCCCGCCATTGTTCATCCGCGCGATCATCTGCTGCATGGCCGCCGAGGCGCCTGACATCTCAAGGCCCACGTCAAAGCCTTCGGTCATGCCGATCTTATCCATCACGTCGCGCAGGTTCTGATTGGATACATCCACCACGTGATGCACGCCCATGGCGCGGGCCAGATCCAGCCGGTAAGGGTTGATATCCGTGATCACCACCTTCCGGGCGCCGACCTTTTGCGCGACAAGCGCGCCCATGATCCCGATCGGCCCCGCCCCGGTAACCAGCACATCCTCCCCCACCAGGTCAAAGCTCAGCGCGGTGTGAACGGCATTGCCAAAGGGGTCAAAAATCGCTGCGATCTCGTCAGGCACATCCTCGGGGATCGGCACGACATTGTATTCGGGAATGCAAAGATACTCTGCAAAACTGCCCGGTCTGTTGACGCCCACGCCTTTGGTATTGCGGCACAGATGCGCCCGGCCTGCACGACAGTTTCGACATACACCACAGACGATATGCCCTTCACCGCTGACCCTTTGACCCACTCGATACTTCACCGCCGCAGCACCCGTATCAACGATCTCGCCCACAAACTCGTGCCCCACCACCATGGGCACCGGCACGGTCTTGGCGCTGAACTCATCCCAGTTCCAGATATGCACATCCGTCCCGCAGATGGCCGACTTTTTCACTTTGATCAGCACGTCCGATGGACCCGGTTCGGGCACGGGCACATGCTCCATCCAAAGCCCCGGTTCTGGCTTGGCTTTGACAAGCGCTTTCATCTGGTTTTGCATTTGGTCAATCCCATAAATCCGTGCTGAGGTATTTGAGCCCGCTGTCACACATCACGATAGCCACCGTGCCGCCTTGTTCGACGCCGGTAAGAAGCTGGATCGCCGCCGCCAGATTGGCCCCGGCGGAAAATCCCGCAAAAATCCCCTCATGCCGCGCCAAAAGTTGTGCGGCATCCTTGGCATCCCGGCCAGAGACCGTCACCGACCCAGCCAATTCGATACCCCGCAGATGGGTCAAATCGGGGTTCGAATACCCGCCGCCCTGAATGGGGTGATTGGGCTTATCCGGGTCGACCGCGTAACAGCGCACACCCTTTGGCCCAAGGTATCGCGCCGTCCCGGCCAGTGTTCCGCCCGAACCGACAAAGTCACAAAACGCGGTCACCGCGCCGCCGGATTGTTCCCAGATCTCAGGCCCGGTGCCTGTTTCATGGGAGAGCGGGTTGCCCGTGCGTTCAAACTGATCCGCGCGGTAGGCCCCGCGTTCCACCGTGATCTTTTGCGCGGCCTCTTCGACCAGTGCGAGATCCGCCCCCGACACTTCGCCAGGCTGGCTGCCCTCGGCCTGCGGCACGAGCACAACCTCCGCGCCAAGCGCCCGCATCATCCGGGCCCGCTCAGGCGAATTGCCCTCACTCATTACCGCCACAAACGGATGTCCTAACACGCCGCAGACAATCGCCAGACCCGTGCCCATATTGCCCGATGTCAACTCCACCACCGTCTGCCCCGGGATGAGCTCTCCGGCCTCACGCGCCGCGTCTATGATCGCCCGCGCCGCGCGGTCTTTCTTGGAATAGCCCGGCAACATGTAGTCAAGCTTGGCCAGAATACGCCCGTCCAGCATCAGCTCATCGCGCACCCGCGACAGCTCCACCAGCGGGGTGTTCCCGATCGTGTCTATGACCGAGGGGAAGATCATGAAATGACCTCCAACTCCCGCCCGACGGTTTCAAATGCGTCAATCGCACGGTCGAGCATCTCTCGCGTCAAGGCAGCAGACATTTGCGTTCTGATCCGATCTTGCCCTTTTGGCACCACCGGGAAGCTGAACGCGGTGACAAACACCCCCCGTTCATTCAGCCGCGCCGCCATGTCTTGCGCCAGCTTCGGGTCGCGCAGCATCACCGGAATGATCGCATGCTCCCCTGGCAAAAGTTCAAACCCGAGCGAACCCATGCGGTCCCGAAAATAGCGCGCATTCTCCCAGAGCCGCTCACGCAGCGCGTCGCCTTCGTCTTCCAACAGGTCAAACACCCGCAAAGAGGCCCCCGCGATCACCGGGGCCAGCGTGTTGGAAAACAAATAAGGGCGCGACCGCTGCCGCAGCCAATCCACCACCTTCGCGCTTGCGGCTGTATAGCCACCAGAGGCCCCGCCAAGTGCTTTGCCCAACGTGCCGGTTAGGATATCGATCCGCCCCATCACGCCGCAATGCTCATGGGTGCCGCGCCCGGTGGCGCCCACAAACCCGGTGGAGTGGCAATCATCCACCATCACCATCGCATCATAGCGCTCCGCCAGATCACAGATCTCATCCAGCCGCGCGAAATATCCGTCCATGGAAAACACACCATCTGTCGCGATCAACCGATGCCGCGCGCCCTGCGCCTCCTGCAAACACCGCTCCAGATCGGCCATGTCGGAATTGGCATAGCGCCACCGCCGCGCCTTGCACAGTCGAACGCCATCTATGATCGAGGCGTGGTTGAGCGCGTCCGAGATGATCGCATCATCTTCGCCCAAGAGCGTTTCAAACAAACCTGCATTGGCATCAAAGGCCGCCGCGTAAAGGATCGCATCCTCCATCCCCAAAAATCCAGCGATCCGCGCTTCCAGTGCTTTATGCTCTTCCTGCGTGCCGCAAATGAATCGCACACTCGCCATGCCAAATCCAAAGCGATCAAGCGCGTCATGGGCCGCTGCAATCACCCGCGCATCGTCGGCCAGCCCGAGGTAGTTATTGGCGCACAGGTTGACCACCTCCGCGCCGCTTTCCAACACCACCTCGCCGGCCTGCATCGAGGTGATCACCCGTTCGGATTTATAGAGACCCTCACCGCGCAACCCATCGAGCCGTGTGGCGATATCCGCATCAAACCTGTTTCCTGCTTTCATGTCCTATCCAGACCTGGCTTCTTTCTTGTCAGAAATACCTCGGGGGTTTGGGGGCAGCGCCCCCATGCTCATCAATACCACGCCTCCGGGATCTCCCGTTTGCGCCGCGCCACATAGTCCTGCAGCGCCTCGTCCACGGCAACATCAATCGGCGGCTTTTCATACTGGTCCAGCATCGCGTTCCACCTTGCATAAGCCCGCGCGCGCATGTCCTTCGCGCCGCCCTCTTCCCAGCTTTCGACGTTTTCACTGTCCGACAATTCGGGCTCATAGAACGCCGTCGTGTAATTGCGCAGCGTGTGGGCTGACCCCAGGAAATGCCCGCCGGGGCCAACCTCTCCATACGCATCCCGCGCCATCGCCTCTTCATCGGCCAGAAACCCCTGATCGAGGATCTTTTGGTAGCTGCCCAGCCGATCCGCATCCATGATCAGTTTCTCAAACCCGGTACATAGCCCGCCTTCCATCCAGCCGGCGGCATGGAGGACGAAATTCGCCCCCGCGAGCATGGTGGAATGCATCGAATCCGCGCTTTCATAGGCCGCTTGCGCATCCTCAATCTTGCTCGCCGTGAGCGACCCGCCACAGCGCAAAGGCAGTCCGGCTCGACGCGCCAACTGCCCAATCGCGTAGTTTGAGATCACCGGTTCGGGCATGCCAAAGGTCGGCGCCCCGCTCTTGAGGCTCATCGACGACAGGAAATTGCCTAGAACAAACGGCGCGCCCGGCTTCACCAATTGTGAAAACGCGCAGACCATCATCGCCTCGGCCATGGCCTGCGCCACCGAAGCCGCCGTGCTGACGGGGCCCATGGCGCCAGACAGGATGAACGGCACCACGATGATCCCTTGCCCCCGTCCGCAATAGACGCGGATCGCCTCGGTCACGACCTTGTCCACCAAAAGCGGAGAGTTGGTATTCACGTTGCCCATGATGACGCAGTGCTGATCCATCACCTCGCGCCCATGCAGGATCTCGGCCATGTCCACGCTATCCTGAGCGCGGCTCATCTCGGTGATCGCGCCGAGATGGGGTTTGTCGCCCAACGTCATATGGGCGTAGACCATATCGAGGTGGCGATGGCTGACCGGCACGTCACAGGGCTCGCAAATCACAAGCCCCGTGTGGTGCAGATGGGGATGCATGTAAGACAGCTTCACCAGCTTTTCGAAACTCTCCATGTCGCCATAGCGCCGTCCGCTTTTCAGATCGCGCACGAAAGGCGCGCCATAGATCGGGGCAAACACCTGGTTGCCTTCGCCGATCATCACGGACCGGTCTGGAGTGCGCGCGACTTGCTGGAACGCGCGAGGCGCCTTGGCGCAGAGCGCTCGGACAAAGCTTGCATCCGCGCGCACGCGGCAGTCGTTTATGTCGGCACCTGCCTCTTGCCAGATACGCAGCGCCTCGGGATCGTCGCGAAAATCGATGCCCACGTCTTCGAAAATCCATTCGACCTGCGCTTCCAGCTTCACGATGGTCTCTTCGTCCAGCACATCAAAGAATGGCAGCCGCCGGCGCACATACGGGGAGGCCGCAACCCCCGGTGTCTCAATGCTGTCGCGGCGCGCGCGTGCCCGTCTGGCCATGATGTCACTCTTATCTGTCTCAGCTTAGTCTAACATCCGCGTCTATCCCTGTGATGCTTGCAAATTGTAAGGCTTTGGATAACGTCAGCTTATGCAAAAACTGTGGAAGCTTGTGTCCTCCCCGCGCCACCTTCTGGTGTTTGAAGCGGCCGCACGCACCGGGTCCTTCACCCGGGCGGCGGAAGAGTTGAACGTGCAACAGCCTGCCGTGTCCGCATCGATCAAACAGCTGGAGCACTCCCTCGGCACGCTTTTGTTCGTGCGGACGCATCGCGCTGTGTCGCTGACCCACGCGGGCGAGCGGCTCTTTAACGAAGTCACAAGCGCCTTCAGCCGCATACACCAAACCGCCGAAATGCTGTCTCAACGCGCCGCGCAGGATCACGTGACGCTGTCGGCGTCGTCGGCTTTTGTGCATTATTGGATGATCCCGCGGCTCTCGCGGTTTCATGCCGCACGTCCGGATATTGATCTGCGCTTGCAAACCTCTGAGCGGGAGCCAGACATTGACACAGAAGGCATCAGCCTCGCCGTGCGGCGTGGCAGGGGGGCGTGGCCGGGATGCGAAAGCCATCTGATCGCTGCTGAAGTGATCTCTCCCATTGCCGCGCCCCGGGTCATGGCCGCTGCGGTTAATCTGCGCACGATCTCAACTCTCGCGCATCACACTCTCATTCATCTCGAAGAACCGGTGCGGGACCGCCCGGGCTGGGCCGATTTCTTTCGCCATTGGAACGTGCCTTATGAGGAGCCCAAGACCGGACTTCGCCTCAATGATTATGCGCTGGTGCTTCAAGCTGCGATTGCAGGGGAAGGGTTCGCCTTTGGTTGGCACCACGTGACCGAGCACCTGATCGAACAGGGCCTGTTGCAGCGCCGCGCGGAATGGGCTTGGGACACGGGGGAGGGGTTTTACCTCGTGTGGTCATCGACGGCGCAGCTTAGCCCACAGGCGCAACAGGTGCGCGACTGGATCGTTTCGGTGTCCGATACCTAGGTTTTAAAGCACCCGGCGCGGAATCAAGGGCGTTAGCCCGCCGCGCCTTCGTCAGGCCGTCCCGACGGCATGGCGAATTGGCAATCGCAGGGCGACGCTCGAAGCGATGACGGGATTGGTGGATAAAGCGCGACCGAAGGAAGCCCGGATCGCCAAGCCACGGCCTGACGATGGCGCTCTATCGTGGGTCCCCCTCAACCAGCCGCTCTAAACTCTGCATCCGCGCGTGCCGACTCCCACGCTAGGATCGCCCGTTTGACCGGCAAGCCCCAATGATACCCACCAAGTTCCCCCGACTTTCGCAATGCCCGATGGCACGGAATCAAAAGGCTGATCGGATTGCGCCCCACAGCCGTACCGACTGCGCGCACAGCCTTTGGGTTGCCGATGGAATTGGCGATCTCCGAATAGGTCGTCACATGACCCGACGGGACCCGCAGCAATGCTTCCCACACCTTGATCTGAAACGGTGCGCCGATCAGATAAAGCGGCGCGGCCTCTCCCGTTTGGCCGGGTGCGCCAAAAGCCGTCAGAACCCAAGGGCGTAGCATCATTGGATCCTCGATAAAATCCGCATTGGGCCAACGGCGGAGCATATCTTGCATCGCCCAATCCTCACCCATTTCATGGGCGAACCCAATGCCGCAAATCCCTTTTTCGGTTCCCATCACGAGGGCAAGGCCAAACGGGCTGTCAAACCACCCCCAATAGATCTTGAGACCTTCCCCTTTGCGGGCAAATTCCCCAGGGCTCATGGCGTCCCACCTCAGGAACAGATCATGCAACCGACCCGTCCCGGATAGACCCAGCTCATTGGCAGTTTCCAGCATGGTAAAGCGTTCGGACAGCAGCGCCTTGGCCTGACCAAGCGCCAGATATTGCTGATACCGTTTGGGCGAAACACCCACCCACGCTGTGAACAGCTTCTGAAAATGTGCAGGGCTCATCGACATCTCTTTGGCCAAATCGCTCAAGGGGATCACACCGGGTTCTTTCGCGGCGGCGGCATCTATCAGGTCAATTGCGCGCCGCATGACGGCAAAATGGTAGCTCGTTTCGGTCTCTTGGGTCATGGCACCCTCCTTTACAGGACATGCGCACAATCTACCTATTGACCGACGCAAGGACGACCCGAATGTTGCGCATTGAGGCGCGCGCGGGCATGAGGGCGCATGGCAAAGCAACTTGACTATCATTCTATCCGCGACGCGTTCACCCGGTTTCAGGCGCATGAACCAGAGCCCAAGGGCGAGTTGAACCACACCAATGCCTACACCTTGGTCGTGGCCGTGGCTCTGTCGGCGCAGGCCACGGATGTCGGCGTGAACAAGGCCACTGAGGCTCTTTTCAAGATCGTGGACACGCCGGAGAAAATGCTGGCTCTGGGCGAAGAGAAGTTGATCGAGCACATCAAAACCATCGGTCTTTACCGCAATAAGGCCAAGAATGTGATGAAGCTCAGCCGTATACTGGTGGAGCAATATGGCGGTCAGGTGCCGTGTTCCCGCGCTGCTCTTGAAAGCTTGCCGGGTGTGGGTCGAAAAACGGCCAATGTCGTGCTCAACATGTGGTGGCGCTTTCCGGCGCAGGCGGTGGACACGCATATTTTTCGGGTGGGCAACCGCACAGGTATTGCGCCGGGCAAGGATGTGGTGGCCGTAGAACGCGCCATCGAAGACCACGTGCCAGCCGATTTTCAGCTTTACGCCCACCACTGGCTGATCTTACACGGGCGCTATCACTGTAAGGCACGCAAACCGATGTGCCCGACTTGCGTGATCAATGATCTCTGTCTCTACGAGGAAAAGACCCAATGACGAAATTTCAGGCTGTCGGCATCGGCAATGCGGTTGTTGATGTGATCACCCAGTGTGACGATGCGTTTCTCGACCGGATGGAGATTGAGAAAGGCATCATGCAGCTCGTGGAGCAAGATCGCGGGGAGGTGCTGTATGCCAGTATGGAAAACCGCACCCAAATGGCCGGTGGATCGGTGGCCAACACGATCGCAGGGCTGGGCGCGTTGGGTATCTCTACCGCGTTCATCGGCAAAGTGAGCGATGACATTTTGGGGGCAGATTACATCCGCGAGATGGGCGAGGTTGGCACACATTTCCCCAATGCCGCCCAGTCCGGCGCGGCGCTGCCCACCTCTCGGTCCATGATTTTTGTCACCCCCGATGGGGAGCGGTCGATGAACACCTATCTGGGCATCTCAACAGAGCTGGGCCCAGAGGATGTGGATGATGATGTTGCCGGTGGGGCAGGGCTCTTGTTTCTGGAGGGGTATCTCTATGACAAACCGCAGGGCAAAGCGGCGTTTCAGGCGGCTGTCCGGGCCTGTCAGGCGGGCGGCGGCCAAGCTGGGATTTCCTTGTCCGACCCGTTCTGTGTTGAACGTCACCGCGCGGATTTTCATGCCTTGGCCCAAGAGCTTGATTTCGTGATCGGCAACGAGCATGAGTGGAAATCCCTGTACGAAACCCATGACCTGACCACCGCGCTCGACCGTGCCTCGGATGAATGCGGTTTGATCGTGTGCACGCGCTCGGGCGATGAGGTTGTGATCAAACAAGGTGATGAGGCCGTTCGCGTGGATGTCGACGAAATCACCCCGGTCGACACAACCGGTGCAGGCGACCAGTTTGCGGCGGGGTTCCTCTATGGCATGGCCACCGGCCAACCCTTGGACGTGTCTGGCCGCATGGGCTGCATCGCCGCGGCGGAGGTGATTGATCACTACGGTGCGCGACCTGAAGTGAGCGTTCTGGACCTGTTCCAAAAGGAGGGTTTGATCTAAGGAGTGAACGCGTCCGTGGTTTGATTGTTTTGGGCCAGGCAGAGCCCGGATTCTGCCAATTCGGAGGGAAGTTAACAGAACGTTAACAACTTCCCGATAGAATTTACAATTAGACAGGAACCGCAAATGACAATCATGGGCGAACACAACAGCTTGAAGCCGCATTACCTCGAAACGGAGTTGCGGAACCTGATCGCTCAGGAACAAAGCACGTGGGACTTCCTGCAACAGGGCTCTCTTGACGGGGTTTGGTACTGGGATCTTGAGGATCCTGATTCTGAGTGGATGAGCCCCGAATTCTGGAAGCTCTTCGGCGTTGATCCGTCGACCAAACCGCACAGCCCATCCGCATGGCAGGATATTATCTTCGAAGAGGATCTGGCCATCGCCTTGGAGAATTTTCAAAAGCACTGCGCCGACCCAAACCATCCCTACGATCAGACCGTGCGCTATCGCCATGCGGACGGGTCGACCGTCTGGGTGCGATGCCGCGGTGTTGCGATACGAGATGAAATGGGCCGACCCGTGCGCATGTTGGGCGCGCATAATGACCTGACCGCTGTCAAACGCGCCGAGGAGGACGCGAGGCGCGAACATGCTAAGGTCAAACTGGCCAATGATGAGTTGCTCGCCTTCACCTATGGGGTCAGTCATGACCTCAAATCCCCGTCCCGCACAGCGTTGCAAATGGTGCAGGAGGGGTTGATGGGTGATACCAGCAACCTCACCAACGATCAGCGTGAAATGTTCGAAGGCGCAATCAGCACGCTTGAACGCATGCAGGTTCTGATCTCTGACTTGCTGGACTACGGCATACTTGTTGGACAAAAGCCCCCTGAGGAAACTATCGACCTGGCGGAACTTTCCAGATTGGTGGTCAGAGATCTGCAGGAGGTGCTTTCGGATACCGGTGGGCAGGTTCATATCGGTGACCTGCCAAAGGTATCAGGCTATCGAAGCCAGCTGCAGCTGTTTTTTCGAAACATCCTGACCAACGCGCTCAAGTATCGTCGCCAAGGCGTGCCGCCGCGCGTCACCATTGAATGCGTGAAAAGCCAAAACGACGTGTTGAGTATCGTATTCACCGACAATGGTTGCGGCATTCCTGAATCCCAGTTTGAAAAGATTTTCGGCGTGTTCACCCGCTTGCACAGGCAGGATGAGGTGCGCGGATCCGGTGTGGGATTGGCGATTTGCAAGCGCGTGGCCCTCAATCACGAAGGAACGGTTACGTTGACATCACAGGTCGAAAAAGGCAGTCGATTTGTACTCAACATTCCAGAAGGGAGGTGTCTATCATGAGTAATGCGTTAGAACAGACGGCTGAGCTTGTGGCTTGGACAATCGACGACTCCGAATTTGATAGAAAATTGAATCGCCGCGTCCTCACACGGAGCGGAGCGTTCACTCATATTTTTGACTTTCCATCCGCACAGAACGCACTCGACGAATTGCGGGAGTTCAAAGTCTTTCCTCATATCATTTTCCTGGATGTGATGATGCCCATCAAGAACGGGTTCGACTTTCTGGCAGAAGCCACGGAGGAATTTGGCGATCATTTCTCGTCGCGCGTGGTGATCATGCTGACTTCATCGCTCAACCCCGATGATCGCGCCCGCGCTGAAAGGTATCAGGCAGTACAGGAATTCCTATCCAAGCCTTTGACCATTGACGATGTGCAGACGATTGCCGAGAAAACAATGAGGCTGCTGAGCGCGGACCGACGGTGAGACGTGTCAGGTTTGGGCACCATGACACCACGCTTTGAAGGCCCGTGAGATGCGCAATGCAACCGGGCCTCTAGACAAATATACTTTGTTCCATGTGACCGATCCTATTCATTAAAACACGGTATAAATTCCCAGATTTCGGCCAAAAGCCGTCAAATCTTTAACTCTGAATTAGATTTTTCCACGCACGGTGCTGTTACTTCAAACAGAACTAGAGCGTATCATGCTACAGACAGCACTTCCCATCAAAGACCCAACTGCTGACCTCGTTGCCGATGGCCTGCGCATTCTCATTTTGGATGACAGCGATTTCGACCTGCGGCGCGTTTCCCGAATGATCTCAGAAATTCGGTCAGATGTTGAAATCACCGCCACGAAAACCCTTGATGAATTTGCCTCGGCCTTCAAATCGGGCGCATATGATCTTTGCTTGATTGACCATTCCTTGGGCAATGGAAAAACAAGCACTGACGCGATCAGCATTATCAAATCCAGTGCGACCGCTGCGGACACTCCGGCCGTGCTCGTCACGGGCATGTCCGATGACGCCGTGATCATCGAAGCTGTGCAACTGGGCTTTGTCAGTTACCTGCAAAAAGGGTCCATGACCGTAAGCGCGCTGAAAACCGTGATCACCGAAGCGCTGGATGAGGTCGCACTGACGGCGACATCCAACGCCGATCGGCTTGAAATGGTCAATCAAGTGATGGACGACGTGGCATTTTTGTATTCCAGCAATACCAAAAAGCACCTCTCAAAGATCTATCAGAATGCCAACTTCCTTCGCCAATGCATTGCGCAACGACAACTCCCGTCTCCCGAGGCGGTGGATGAGATTGAATCGTCCTGTTTTGCCGTATGGCGCTTCTTGGATGAAGCTGAGCATCACGGCATGAATTTTCGGCGGAAATCCAATTGATCTGTCTTTGACACAAACACCAAGGCCCGGTTGGAAAGCCGGGCCCTTGTTCCTGTCCAAAGTGGTCAGGTGATACACCAGAAGGTCGAAACACACATGCAGCAAGCGCAAAAGATCGAGCCATCTCCGGCGATCTCTCATCGAAAAAGTCAGATGGATTGGTCTGTGCAACCCCTTGAAACAGACAACTTTCTGTATTCTGTTACACATGACATGAAGGGAAATTTGCGCGCTTTGGCCGAATTGCCCACTTGGATTGAAGAAGACCTTCTATACCACAAGATTGACATGCCAGATGACGTCAAAGAGCATCTTACAATGATGCATTGCAACGCTCGGCAACTGTCGAACTTGCTGGAAGCATTTGTAAGTTTGTCCCGGGTTGGCCGTACACCGGATGATCCAGATCGCACGACGGTGCAAGAGGTGGCCCGCGCCACTTGGGATGCGTTGAAGCCTGATGCGAATTTCAGACTAGACACGCATGAGGCGCTCGACACGGTATATCTTCCAAAGGCGGCAACTGCGACCTTGTTCAAAGCCGTTCTGGAAAATGTCCTGCACCATCACGACAAAACCAAAGGTTTCGCGCGTGTTGCCAGTGAAACAAAAGGTGAACATGTACTCATCACCATCGAAGATGACGGGCCCGGCATACCCGTTGAGGCCCGCGATACTGTCTTTGAGGCATTGACCCGTTTGCGTCGTCGTGAGGAAACGGGCCTCGCAGGTCTGGGACTGACCTTGGCGCGCAAAATCGTGACCAAAATGGGTGGATCGATTTCGGTGACCTTGGCATCCAACGGCCGCGGAACCGCCGTGACCATCGAACTGCCCGTTCGCATGCGCTGGTGACCTTTTGGTCCAAAACGCGCGTGCGGGCCGCAAAACCGTGCGACGTTTTCAGTTTTGTCCCTAAGCGTTGGTTCGAGGCAATTTTGCACGGATAACCTCTCCGCCCGTTCGGGTTGTGCCGACGCCCTGTCCCCTATAAGACCATCGCCACGCACGGCGTGCACCTTTGGGTGCTGCGTGACGCTTTGCATGATCTGGGTGACACCACGCTGAAACTCGCCGCATGACCGACCTCGTCTCGCCCCCACCACAGGGCACATCCTCAAAGATCAGAAGTTTGCGCGACGTCGAACGCGCCAATGCGGATCGTTTGCTGGGCTGGATTACAGGGCTTTTGCCAGACGATGTACGCCCTGAGATGACCGAAGATGCGCTGACCAACCTCAAGGCGTGCATCCGCGTTGCATACACCCACTACAAATTGTTCGACGCAGAGTATTATCGCGACAGTTACCTCTATGACGTGCCCGAAGATCAGGCCGGCGTGGATCCGTTTGATCACTACCTCGATGACGGCCGCTACAAAGGGTATTCCCCCAACCCCTATTTCGACGCGTACCAATACATCCGCTACAATGCCGATATCTCTTCGATCTGCCTCGACGCGTGCCTGCACTACATGTTCTACGGTTGGAAAGAGCATCGCCCCAGCGGTACGATCTTTGATGCCCACGGGTATCTCGACGGCAACCCGGATGTGAAGGCCGCAGGCTCTGTGCCGTTTCAGCATTTCATGCTCCACGGCCGGTTTTCTGACCGCACGCCCAATGGCAAATCCGCGCTGTTCAACGAACTTGACGCGCTCGCCCGCAAAGGTGCAGCCTCTGGCACACTCAACTACGGCACGCTGATTTTCGTCAGCCATGACGCCAATGTCGGTGGCGCGCAGGAGGTTGTGCGCTCCATCGGGAAATGGGTGCGCCACCACACCGCCTATGACGTCCGCTTTGTTGCCGTGAAACCGGGCGGCATGCAGCACAAGTTCAACGAGATTGCGCCGACCTTTGTGCTGGATGACGATGACGAAGACGACATGCCGGTCGACGCGCTTGAGAAATTCTGCGGCCCGAATGTCCGCGGTGTGTTTCTAAATTCCATCGCCAGTGCGAGTTTCCTCAAACACTTCCCACAGGACGTGCCGGTCCTGTCCTACATTCACGAATTGCCCAATGTGCTGCGCAAACACAATGAGGATGTGGCCCTGATCAAGGACCGCGCCACGACGGTCATCGGCGGCAGCGAAGCGGTACGTACTGCGCTGCGCGACACGTTCGGGTTTCCTGCAGATCGCCTTGAGATGGTGCAGGGGTTTCTGGACCGCCCCATCGGTTTGAGTGACCCAAATGACCGCGCCGCCGCCAAGGCCGAGATCGATGAAGATGCCGATACGCTGATCATCTCAGCTTGCGGGGTTTTGCACTGGCGCAAATCACCTGAGATCTTCATCGATGTGGCCGAACGCGTTCTGTCGCAAACCGACAAAAAGCTGCGCTTTATCTGGGTGGGTGGTGGCCCGGATGAAGAGGTGTGCCAAGACCTGATTGTCCAAAAGGGCCTGACAGATCGTGTGGCCCTGACCGGGTTCGCCCCGGACGTGCAAAAGTATCTCAATGCCAGCGATATCTTTTTGCTGCCTTCACAAGAGGATCCCTTTCCCTTGGTGTGTTTGATGGCGGGTATGGCGCAAAACCCGATCATCTGTTTCGCTGATGCAGGCGGTATGCCCGAACTGGTTGCAGATGGCTGTGGTGCGGTTGTTCCATTTCTCGACGCCGCCGCGATGGCCGAGGCCGCTTTGCGCTACATCGACAATCCCGATCTACGCGCGGACCATGGCGCGGTTGCCCGCAAACTGGTCAAAGCACGGCACACGATTGATCAAACCGGGCCGCAGCTCTTCTCGCTCATTCAACAGGCGGCAGGGTTGAAACCGTCGGTCAGCGTGGTTGTGCCAAATTACAATTACGAGGCCTATCTGCCACAACGGCTGGCCTCGATCGCGGCGCAGACGTTCCAGGATTTCGAAGTCATTTTGATAGATGACAAGTCCACGGATGCTTCCGTTTCGGTGTTGGAGGCGTGGGCCAAGACCCGCCTTGCCACGCGCGTTATTGTCAATGATACCAATAGCGGCTCGCCGTTCAAACAGTGGATCAAGGGGATGGAGCTGGCCCAAGCGGATCTGATCTGGATCGCGGAGGCCGATGACTTTTGCGATCCCAATTTGCTGGCCACGCTCGTCCCTGCTTTTGAGGATCGCAACACGTTCCTGGCCTATGCGAAATCGGTTCCCGTAAATGCCGAAGGTGAGGTGCAAGGTGACTATGAGGGGCCTTACCTCAACCGGATCGCAAACGGCCGCTGGTCACAGCCCTATGACGTGACCGACAATCAGGAGGCCGATCTCGGCCTCGGCATCGCCAACTGCATCCCCAATGGCAGCGCCGTGATGATGCGAAAGTTCGACCCAGAGCCGGAGTTTGCGACGCGTGTCACCTCCATGCGGATGTGCGGGGATTGGTATTTCTACCTGCGCGCTATGCGGGGCGGGCGGGTGTCCTATCGTGATGCGGCCACAAATTATCATCGCCGTCACGACACCACGGTCACCGCGCAAACCGAAGGGTCCCCACTTTATTTCGAAGAGCTGCAAACGGTGCGCGATTACGTGCAGGACACCTACACACTGGCGCCCGAAACCGTGGCGCGGATCGAACAGTTTGTCACCGAAGATGTGGATCGCTTTGGCATCACTGACCCTCAAACCCGCGCAGATATCCTATCGGCGGCGACCCGGGCGACTGCGGACAAACGCCTGCCCTCCGTTCTGTTTGTCGTGTCCGATCTTGCGCCGGGCGGGGGACAAATGTTTGCGGTACGCATGGCCAATGCCTGGGCCGCGATGGGTGGCCGCGCCGTTTTGGGCAACGTGGCATATCTGCCGAGCCACGAAAAAGTTGTCGCGCAAATCTCTCCCCGTGTGGCGTTTATCGACAAGTTTGATGCCGCTCAAAACAGTCTGGAATCGGTGTGTGAGGCCTATGACATTGATCTGATCCATTCGTCGCTTTGGTGGGCGGATGCCTTTGTCGCCACGCACGGGATCGAACAGATGACCGATATGCCCTGGGTGACCACGATGCATGGCTGTCACGAATCTGTGCTGGAAGAGCGCCAGATTGACGAACGGTTTCCCGAGCTGATGACATACATGCGGGAGCGTATGGATACCTGGGTTCCCATCGCGGACAAAAACATGCGCGTTTTCGATGTCTATGGCACGCCTGATCATGTCACGCGCATCCCCAATGGCGCACCGGTCACGCTACGCCGCAGTTTTGATCGGGAAGAGTTGGGCCTGCGTGAGGAGGCAATTGTACTTTGCCTCGCCTCCCGCGCCATTGAAAGCAAGGGCTGGTTGGCAGCGGCCGATATCGTGCAGTCGCTCAACGCCTCGGGCATGCCGGTTGATCTGATGCTGATCGGAGAAGGGGACGCCCACGACATCTTGCAAGAGCGCGCGTTGCCTCATGTCCATCTCTATGGTCACCGCGCGGATATTCACGACTACATGGCGATCTGCGATATCGGCATTCTGCCAAGCTTTTTCGTGGGCGAATCCATGCCGTTGGTCCTGCTGGAAATGATGGGTCTGGGCAAACCGATCGTCGCCACCGATGCCGGTGAGATACCCTACATTCTGGGCGCTGATGACACCGCCTGTGGCGTGATTGTGCCGCTGATCGACGGAGAGGGGCTTGACGTGCATGGCTTTGAGACGGCTTTAAAGGAGCTTATCCATGCGCCCGACACACGCATTCAGATGGGTGAGGCCGCCAAACGCAGATATGACGCGCAGTTCACGATTGAGCAAATGATGGACCAGTACCGCAAAACCTATGAGATCACGATCCAACGCCGAGCAAAGTCGAGGGCGGTGTGATGAGCAAGCGTATTCTCGTTCATTGTGGCCTTGGCAAAACAGGGTCAAGCGCGCTTCAGGTCAAATTTTCCCAAGGCCGCGAGGCGATGATCGAAAAGCTGGGGCTGGATTACATCAAGGCCGGGGCGTTTGAGGATCAGGCCCAAGGAAAGATCTCGTCAGGCAATGGCGTGCAATTCGCCAAGAGCTATCTGCCGCCGCGCAACCCGTCATCGTTGCAGCACAGACAAGAGGAGTTCACGAAAGACATCCTCTCTCGGATCCGGGCCACGCCTCATGACGTGCTTCTTTCAAGTGAGTTCTTCAGCGCCCTTCCGGTTCCGGACATGGCCGATCTGGTGGGTGAGCTGAGCCGTGAGGGCAGCGTGGAATTGATGTATTTTGTTCGAAATCAGGCCAGCCTTCTGGCCTCTGGTTACATGCAAAAGGTCAAACGCCACGGGGAACAGGGCCTGCTCGAGGACTACTTTGAGCAGTGGGTGAAGCAGCGCCATCAGAATTTTTACTACAAACGCTTTACCAAGTTGCGCGAAGCCTTGCCCGATGTGCCAACCCATATCCGCAGGTATGAAAGCAGTTTGGACCACCCACATGGGATCCTGGGCGTCTTCCTTTCGGCGGTAGGGCGCGACCCAAGCGTTGATCTGGGCGTGCCGGATTTGCCCGTCAACACAAGCCCATCCCCCCTGGAATTGCGTTTGATGATTGAGATGAACCGGTTCAAACCACGCATGCAGTTTTCAGACATGCTGGTCGAAGCAAGCGCTGAGGCCGGGCGCAGCACGATACATTCGGAGCACTCCATTTTGCCGCCCGAGATCCGGCAGAAGTTGAAAGAGACCTATGATGTGGACAATGAGGCCTTTTTCAGAGAGTTTTTCGACACCGAGAACCTTTATGAAATTGAGACTGATGTGGATTTCATAGACCTCAACACGCTGACATTTGAACCCAATGAGGTGGTTTCGATCATCGGCGGTCTGATGATCAAAATGGACAACCGGATCGCAGCTTTGGAAGCGGCAGAACGTCGAAGACGCAAGTGACGTGACCCGCCTGATCGCAGAACGATATGATCGATTAGGTGGTCGCCTAAGCTCACTGAGTTTCGCCCTGTTTCTCCAACGCACCTATGGGTTTGAGGTGCGACTGTCTTGGCCCTACGGCCGCATTCACCCCATGCGAATAACGCCCGAAGATGTGTTTTCTGCCGACTTTCTTGACGGTCGGATGATGGACCCCAAAGACGTGCGCAAGATCCTCAGACGACAAAATGAGAGCCCTGATGCAGCGTCGCAGTACCGGGTGATCGATGCGTTGCGCAACTCTGACTTGCCACCTGATCTTGATCCCGGCCCAATTGGTCCGTTTTCCGATGTCTTGCCGATCTCTTGTTTTTCAGAACCCATTCAAGCGGCGATGAGAACACTGACCGATCAAGTCTATAGCGGTGTCCACATCCGCCACGGCGATCTCGTGGACGGGCAGTGGCGGCATTTTGGACACATGAGGCGTTTCGTGCCCTTTGATGCCACGTTGCACTTCATTCAAAACACCTGCCCGCCGGGTGAGTTTCGCGTCCATTCGGATGACCCGCGGGCTGCGGAGCATATGACAGAAGTGGCCGGTCATGCCGGCGCGACCGGGTATGATTTCGTAGCGAGCCGGTCCTTTGATGGCGTGGATCAAGACGTGTTCGACATCTTTCACATGGCTTACGCGCAAGAGATCATCGCGCCGGAAAACTCAGCCTATAGTGGGTTTGCTGCCCGCTATTTTGACCGGCCGCGTCATAATCAGACACTCCAATCCCTGCAAGCTTGGGCGGAGGAGCACATTCACGCGCCCCAAGACATGATTTCGTCCCACTACGCGGCCAAACGGCATCTGTTTATCATTCGCGTGCTGCAAGAGCTGGACCTGACGGACCGGTACTTTGAAGACATCCACAGACTGTTGTCACATGTCGAAGACGGGGGCGCAGACAACGCGGAACTCTATCTTCAAAAGATGCGCTTTCCTCGGCCTTCTGCGCCGACCCGCGAATTTGACGCTGATCTGGCAGCCTATGTGGCCATGATGGAAGACCTAAAGCACTACATGCCCGCAAGGGGGGGCGTTGTGCGCCTGACCGAATTGATCATTGCATTCGAGCCCGGTGACCGCCGCATCGCACCGATCAAAGAGGCCATGGAGGTCATTCACCCGTCAAAGCCCTAGGTGGCAAGCACCCCAAGTGAAAGGCAGCGTTGACAGAAGCCGACAGAGCTTTGGCATTGCGTAAGGGAAATTTTCCGTCAAAACACGTCTTGTATGACGATCAAACATCTCAGAACCCTTGTGGCCATTGCCGATGCCAAGACCTTTAGCGCGGCAGCAGAGCGTGTGCACGTCACCCATGCCGCCGTCAGTCAGCAGATGCGCACGCTAGAGGCAGATCTCGGTGTCGCACTGTTTGATCGGAGCACCCGCACGCCGGAACTGACGCCGGTGGCCCGTCAGGTTGTCGCCCGGGCGCGCCAGATCCTTCACGACTACGATACATTGATCCCGTCCGTTATGTCCGATGGTGGGATGCGAGGGACGATTTCACTCGGTGCCATGCCGACCACCCTGACCGGGCTGGCGCCGCTGGCGATGCGGGTGCTCAAGGACAAATACCCCGAGATTGGTCTGCAAATTCGCCCGGCTCTGACCCGAGCGCTTTTGCTTGAGGTGGAGCGTGGCACGCTGGATGCCGCTATCGTGTCCCGGCCGCATCTGATGCCCGAAGGCGTCACCTTTCGCGAACTGGCCCAAGAACCGATGCACTTGATCACGGGCTTGGGTGAAACCGAAGGTGACCCGCTCCGCCTGCTCAAGACACGCCCTTTTATCCGGTTTAACCGCAACGCGGTCGTGGGCAGTGTGATCGACGATTGGATCCTGTCGCGCCGCATTCGCGTCTCTGAAACGATGGAGCTCGATAGCCTGGAGGCGATCACCAGCATGGTTCACGAAAACCTTGGCGTGTCTATCGTGCCGCGCCTCGCCGTGCGCCCTCAAGGCGCCCCCAAAGTGCAGGAGGTGAGCCTGGGTGATGCTGCCCCCGTACGCGTTTTGGGCCTGGCCTATCGCGAGGACCAGATCAAAATGCAAGCCATGCAAGAGGTCTTTGCCGCGCTGCTTCGCGTTATAGATCCGGGCCCGGCATAATGGGCTTTGAAATCATCATCTTCTTGCTGCTTGGGGCCATCGCCGGTGGTTTCGTCAATGGGCTGGCCGGCTCGGGCACCGCGCTGTTCGCGCTGGGGTTCTATCTGGTCGTGCTCGACCCCGTGACCGCCGTGGCCATCGTGGCACTGATGTCCGTGCTCGCCGGGGCGCAGGGCATGTGGGTCGTCCGCGCGGAAATCCTGAAAAAGCCTAGACGCCTTCTGCGCTTCATTTTGCCGGGTCTGGTTGGGGTCCCCATCGGGATCATGCTGCTCAGCATTATTGAGGCCTCTTTCCTGCGCTACGCCATCGCGGCGCTGCTCATCATCTTTGGGGCCTATTTCGGTTTTCGCGCGGCCTTGCCCAAGTTCTCTCGCCCGACGCCATGGCTCGATAGTGGCATTGGTTTTGCCGGTGGGATACTGGGCGGCTCGGCGGGGCTGTCGGGGGCGCTGCCGATGGTGTGGTTGTCGCTCAGACCTTGGCCCAAGCTTGAGACACGCGCGGTGCTGCAACCTTTCAACATGGCGATGCTGTGCACCACGGTCGCTTTGCTTTTTGTCAAAGGTGCCTATGACGCGACCGCCGGACAGGCACTGCTCATCACCGTGCCGGCAGGCCTCATCGCCGCCCAGATCGGTATTTTCGTGTTCAAACGTCTCAGTGATACGGCCTTCCGGCGCTTGCTGATCCTGCTCAACCTCGCCATGGGCCTCGGCATTTTGATCAGCGAGATTGCGTGATCAGATCACCTCATCGGCACGATCATCGCTTTCGCCGTACCGCTTCAGCACGGCCGGTTTGGTGCCCTCATAGACCCGGGCCACATTCTCCGCGATCTTGGCGTTCTCGCGTTCAAACAGGCAGTCGCCATTGAGGTCAGAGGCCACGATAAATGGCCCCATCCGCTTGCATCTGATCACCCACATCGCCTGGGCGAGGCCCAGCTCTTCGTTCCAGTGCACCGCCTCGACATTCTCCACGCCCCGGCCCAACAGCGCGCCTGTGCCATAGCCCACTGTGGAGAGATACACCGCCCCGTTGGGCACGAAGTACTCCTTGTAGTCTTTTGAAGACATCCCGCCTTTGCCGACGATCAATTTCGCCCCGGTTTTGGCCATCCACTCGGGCAACCATTTGGCAAAGCGGAATGAGGCGGTGGCCGTCACAGCGCCCATATCAAACGACCCGTCCGCATTGATCCGCGCGGCGGGGGAGCAGTGGAAATTGGCCGCCGATTGGGAAGGCAACTCCATCGGTATGTTCGCCTTGTCCTCCAACGCGCGCATGTAGACGCCTTCACGGGCGGTGTACATGAGGCCGTCCAGGTACACGACATCCCCGAGGCGCAGTTGCGCGATATCCTCATCCGTAGGGGTGGTGGACAGGGTGATCTCACGCGGGCTCATTCGACAACCACCACTTGGCCATTGATCGCACCTTCCACGCATTTGATGTAGGCGCGTCCAACATCCTCAGACGACACCGGGCGATGGCCGCGAAACCATTCGCCGTAGCGCGGCATGGACATTTCGAGCACTTCGGGGCTGACCACATTGATCCGCTGGCCTCGGGGCATCTCTAACGCCGCGGCCTTAACAAACCCGCCAAGCGCACCATTGGCTGCCGCTGCGTTCGAGCTCATCACGATCGGGTCCCGATCTAGAACGCCGCTGGTCAGGGTAAAGGAGCCGCCATCTGCCACATGCTCCATCCCCTGCAGGACGAGGTTCACCTGACCCATAACTTTTTGGCTGAGACCGATCATGAACGTGTCCATCGTATGCTCCGCGAGAGGTGCGAAATGTGCGTCCCCCGCGGTTGAAACAACGGCGTCCAGTGGGCCAACGCTTTCGTACATGGCCTCAACCGATGCAGGGTCGGACAGGTCAACACGTACGTCACCCGAGGATCGCCCGGCCTTGATCACCTCGTGGCGTTCGGCAAGCGCGTCGCACGCGACTTGGCCGATATCGCCGTTCGCGCCCACAACCAGTATTTTCATTCCGCCGCCTCCTGCACCGGTTCCCACTCCACCGTTTCGCGGCGTTGATAATCGGTGAACCAATCCGGGTCCGTACGGTGCTCTACCCGCCCATCCGGGAATAGCCGCGCCACAGCCCGGCGCGAGGACAGGCAAAAGGCGTGGACGGAAATGGGCATGCCGCCTGTGTGGCAATAGCCCACCTCAATATTGCAATCGATCACCATGTTCTTGCCGACAAACCCCATGGCGCCCATGCCGATGGAATTGCCCAGTTCCTTGAACTCCTCCTCCATCTCCGCGATGCGCGGGTCAGAGTTGCGGCTGCCCACCGTGCGCAGGATCGAGGCGCGCTTGCCAAGCGTCATGCAGATATCCTTCGACCCGCCCAGACCAATCCCGATAATGGCAGGCTGACAGGCCAGACCGCGCTTGCCAAAGGCCATCAGCGTGTCGAGGTAAAACCGCTTGATCCCTTGCATCCCATCCGAGGGGAAGAGCATCCGGTAATCTGTCCCAAACAGCCCGCCTTTGTGCACGGTGATCAGGTCAATCCAATCGCCCGCCGGTTCAAACCCATACTCAATCTCTGGTGCGCCAATGCCCACGTTGTTGTCATGATCGGTGCGCCACAGCGGATGCACCCGGTTGGGGCGCAGCGGCACATCATATGTGGCCTTCGCCGTGGCCTTGCGCAATGCGGCCTCCAACGCGACCATCCCACCTTCCACACTGGCCTCATTGCCGAGCTTTACAAACCAGCGCGGCACGCCCGTGTCGCCACACATCGCGCGCCCGTCTTCCTTGGCCGCTTCATAGTTTTCCAGCATCGCCTTCAGCACGAAGGAGGACAGATCTCCATCCTCCGTCTTCGCCGCGGCCTTTAGCCCGTCCAGGTAATCCTGCGGGATTTCAATGGCGGCCTTGGCCATCAGGTCTTCTGCGGTGGATTGGATCAAGTCGATTGGGATCATTGTGCAGCCACCAAGGTTTCAGGTTCATGGTCGGGTAAAATCGTCTCGCCGGGACGGACAATACTAAACTCTACCGGCTCGTTTGAAACCTTGACCGTGTCCCCCGCCATGCGCGCGACGGTAAACTCGCTGTCCTCCATCGCGCCGGGATCGGGGAAATCCTCGCGGTAATGTGCACCGCGAGAGTTCTGTCGCATGATGCCAGCTTTTGTGATCACCTCTGAGATATCACAAAGCGAGCGCAGGTTCAGCCAGTCATGCCAAGTCAGGTTAAACGCCAGATTGCTGCCGTCCACGCCCACCTCCATCAGCCTGTCCGACACTTCCGCAATCCGCGTCAAACCCCGCGTCATGCCACCTTCCGTGCGCATGACACCCACGTCTTCCCACATGAGTTCTTGCAATTCCTTGCGCAGTGGCAGCACCAAATCAGGTTTACGGCTCAGAGGGTGCATCGCGCGAGCCGCCTCAGCGGCGAGCACCTCTTCATCCGCCTCGCGCAGCGTAGGCATGGTGCGAATATCTGCGCCCATCGTATCGCCCGCAATCCCGCCATAGACGGTGGAGTTGGCCACCCCATTGCCGCCAAGCCTGTTGGATCCATGCGCGCCGCCAGCGTCTTCTCCAGCGACATAAAGCCCTTCCATCTCCGTCCGGGTGTCCACATCCACCACAACACCGCCCATGAAATAATGCGCGGTCGGCACCACCTCGACTTTGCCCGCGGCCAGGTCAAACCCGCTATCGGCACAGCGTTTCACCATGCCCTTGAACTTCTGCGCGACCCAGTCCGGCCCCAGATGGGACATGGAGATAAACACGCCCTCCTGCTCGGGATTGTTGTTCTTGCGCATCTCGGCATAGATCCCGCGGCTCACCACATCCCGCGTCGCACGCTCCCCCTTGCCGTCATAATCAAACATGAAGCGCTGACCGGCGTGATTGATCAGCTGCCCACCCGCACCACGCAACCCTTCCTCTAAAACCGTGCCGGTCATCCGCGTATGATCGCCTGCCAAGAGGCCCGTGGGATGAAACTGCACCATCTCCATATCGCGCAGGGGCAATCCGGCGCGCAGGGCCATGGCCAGCCCGTCCATCGTCTTGTCGCCCGACGGCGTGTGATACCGATACATCGTCGGCCCGCCGCCCGTGGCCATCAGAACGGTCTTGGCGCGCACCAACCGGAACCGCCCGGTGCGCATGTCGATCATCAAAACACCCGCTAGAGCCGTGCCATCCTTCGTCGGGATCAGGCCAATCGCGCGATGCTCTTGCAGCTTTTCGGCGCCGCTGGCGAGCACCTTCTCCATCAGCCGATTTATGATCTCGATGCCGGTCAGATCGCCCTTGTGCACCGTCCGATCCGCGGTCTGCCCGGCAAAGGCCTTTTGGTGCAGCGACCCATCAGGGTTGCGATCAAAGAAACAGCCGACCTCGTTTTCCAGCTCCCGAATGCGCACCACCGCCTGTTCGCACAGCCTCCAGGCCATATCCTGATTGGGCAGCCACTTGCCCCCATGGATCGTGTCCATGAAATGCCGTTCCACCGTGTCCCCGCCGCCAAGCGCCACGTTGTAACCGCCCTGCACCATCCGGGTGCAGCCGCATTTGCCGATGAGGCCTTTCACTGCGATGGTGATTTTGGTGCCCTCTGGCGCGCTTTGCTGAGCATGCAGCGCCGCAAAGAGGCCCGCCCCTCCGGTGCCGAGGATCAGGATATCGGTGTCGTGTCTGTCAATGTCTTGGGTCATGATCACACCGCCTGCATAAAAAATAAGCCGGCCACAAGGAAAGACACGGCTGTCGCCCCGGCGGCCAATGTCTTTTGCGGCGCGCTCCAAGGCAAAAACTCCATCGCCATAAGGCGCAATCCGCCAAACATATGGACCGCAAGCAGGAACACGAGGCCAACCTCCGCGACCTTGACGAGGGACACCTCCGTCCAGCTTAGAAACCCATCAAGACGGGCCTGATCGCGGATCGCAAAGGACAGGATCCAGAAATGCACAGGCAGGAACAGGGCAAGGCCAAGCCCCGACAGCCGGTGCAGAATATAAGCCAGCCACAACGGGTGCGCCCTTGAGGTGATGCCTTTGGCCGCCCTCATCCGCCCGGTCCCCCCAAGGGACCGACCGCATATGTGACGCCCCACACCGCGTTCATCCCCATGATCAAAAGACCCGCGCCGATCGCCCACATGAAGGCCTCCAAGGCTTTGCCCTTCAAGCCGCCCCATTCATACGCAACCGTACGGAGTCCGATGGCCCCGTGCACGGAGACTGCAACCACGAACCCGCCGTAAAACAAGAACCACAGCAAAGAGCCTTGCGTGCGCCCCAGGATTTCCGCCGCGCTGAGGCCCCCCTGAATGGCATAGATCATCACGGCCAGATGGCCGATCACAAACGGGGCCATGAGCAACGCAGAGATCCGTTGCAGCATGTAAAGGCGCAGCGAGATCATTTGCGTCCCCATGGCCAAAACTGTTTGGCTGTCTCCCGCTTCAGCCCTGCAATGGCTGACATCGGGTCCAAATCGTTGGGGCAATAGGCCGTGCAAGACCCCATGGAATGACAGTTATGACATCCGCCTGATCCAGACACCGCATCCAAAATGGCCAGCCGCCCTTCATCCTTGGCATCGTTGAGAAGCGTCCATGCCCGCTGCAACGCCGCAGGGCCAAGGTAGTCGGGGTTGCCCGCCACCGTGTCACAGGCCGCATAGCAGACCGAACAATTGATGCACTCAATCCCGGCATTGGCCTCCACGCGCTCCGCACTGGTTTCATCCACCGCCGCAATGGGGTCATCCCGCGTGAGGCCACCATGATGCACCGCTTCGGCCGCCACCCATTTGTCGAAAAACGGGTCCATATCCACGGCCAGATCCTTGATCACCGGCAGGTTTCGCAATGGGCCAATGGTGACCGCGCCGTTGTCCAACACCTTTGAGATATGCGTGCGGCACGTCCAACGCGGCACACCGTTGACCATCATCGCGCAAGAGCCGCACATCCCCACGCGACAGGCAAACCGGTAACTCAGCGTCGGATCGGCATGTTGCTGCACCCAGGACACCACATCGAGAACGGTTTGGTTGTCATAGGCGGGCACCTCAAATTGCGCCTGGGCGTCCGCATCCCGTTCGATTGTCACGGAAATGGTTGAAGTGCTGTTCACGGTTGCACGTTTCCACTGCTGCCTGTTCAATACCACCCTATAACGGATAGAATTGCTTATTCTATGCGATAATTTCTTTCGGTTTTTGTAAGTTTTTCTAACAACAAGGGGCCCACCATGCCCAAATCGCTGCACAAGATCCTCAATGACCGGTTTGGCGATCTGGAGGCGACGGCCTTGGACGAACCGGCTTTGATCGGCATGGCGGCCCGTGGCTCATGTCGTGCATTTACCGATCAATCCGTGCCGCGCGATCTTCTAGAGATGCTTTGCGCCACTGCGCTGTCGGCCCCGACCAAAAGCGATCTGCAACAACGCGATATCATCGAACTGCGCGCACCCGAAAAACGTCGCCACCTCGCACAGCTGATGACCGATCAAAGCTGGATCGCTGAGGCACCCACGATCCTTATCTTTTGCGGCAACAACCGGCGCCAACGGCTTTGGCATGAATGGCGCGAAGTGCCTTTTGTGAATGATCATTTTGATGCCGCGTTCAACGCGATCGCGGATGCGGCCATTGCGCTTGGTGCGTTTGTCACCGCAGCTGAGGCGGTGGGCCTTGGCTGTTGTCCGATCAGTGCCGTGCGCAATGAGGCGCAAACGGTGTCGGACATGCTGTGCTTGCCCGATCATGTGTTCCCCTTTGCCGGACTCGCGGTGGGATATCCTGTCGGTGCGCCCGAGATCTCCATGCGCTTGCCTTTGCGCGTAACCTGTCATGTGGACACGTACCAAGAGGCGGGCCTGCGCGATGCGGTCGATGGCTATGACGCGGCGCGCCACGCGCGACAGCCCTATGCGAAACAGCGCTTTGTGGAGGCTTTTGGCGAGACATCACAATACACTTGGACCGACGACAAAACCCGCCAATATAGCCGACCGGAGCGCGCTGATTTCGGGCAATTCATGCGCGCTAAAGGGTTTGACCTCAGCTGACGGCTACGCTTCCGCCGTCAGATTGACCGCCTCAATCCCGGCCACGGCTGCGATCACATCATTGTCGGATGTATCGCCCGTCACGCCCACAGCCCCGACAATGCGGTCACCGCTATCACGCACCAATACGCCACCCGGCACCGGGACAAGCTGACCACCATAAAGCCCGTTCATCGCCGTCATGAAATACGCTTGTTGATCGGCCCGCGCCATTTGTGCGCGCCCGGCAATGCCCAACATGATCGATCCATACGCCTTGCCATGGGCAATCCCGAACCGCCCCGGGGACGCGCCGTCTTCGCGCTCAAAGGCCTTCACATGCCCGCCACTGTCCAGCACCACAACCGACAATGGTTTGAACCCTTCTTCCTTGCCCTTGGCCAAGGCCGCGCGAATGATCTTGCGCGCCCGGTTGAGTGAAATCTCCGCCATGTGAACCTTCTTTCCTGATGTGTGTCCGTGCCAGCCTATCAACATATGGCCCCAAGGGGCGAGGCTATTTCAGCCCCGCATTCGCGTGCCATCTGGATCAAAGAGCGGGCCATGGTGGATCACCGCGTTGAAGGGTGTGCCTGCGATGTCGATCTGCACCTGCGTGCCAGGCGGGACCGAAGCGTTGACATGGCCAAGGCCAACAGGCGCGCCCACGCGGTACCCATAGGCGCAAGAGCTGGTCTGACCGATGATGTGCCCCGCGTGATAGATCGGCTCATGCCCCAAAGGCATGGCGGCAAGGTCATCGAACATCAGGGACATGACCCTTGAGCCGGCACCCTGGGCGCGACGATCCGCCAAGGCATCCGCCCCGATAAACCCGCCCGTGCGGCGCGTTGCGAAATCAAGACCCGCCTCAACGGGGGTAACATCGCCATCCAGCTCGTGGCCCATCGCGCAAAAGCCTTTTTCGATGCGCATTGAGGTCTGTGCAAACAGCCCCGCGACCTGCGCGCCCCGGGCGGTCAGAGCGGCATAGATCGCAGGCGCGTTTTCAGACAAACAGGTGATTTCCCACCCCATCTCACCCACGTAAGACATCCTGGCGGCGCGCACGTGTTTGCCAGCGATATGGGCCGGGCCAACCTTGAAATAGCCCAGTTCGGTCAGCTCAGCCGCGCCGCACTCGCTGACGATCTGGGCGGCGTCCGGCCCCATCAGCCCAAGCACCGCGTATCTCTCCGTGCTGTCGGTCAGGGTCACCTCAAACCCAGTGCTGTGTCGCCGCAACCAGGCCAAATCACGCTTGATCGCAGCGGTGCCAACAAACAGCCGGTAGTGCGTTTCACTGACCCGTTGCGCGGTCAAATCGCTTTCAAACGTGCCACGGTCGTTGAGCAGGGCCGTGTAGATCACCGATCCGGGCGGCCGCGCCATGTGCCCTGCACACACATGCAAGAGAAACGCCTCTGCGTCCTGTCCCTGCACCTCAATTTTGCCAAAGGAGGAGGCATCAAAGATCGCGGCACGTTCATGCGCCGCGCGCACCTCTGCGCCAACCTGATCGAACCAATCTGGCCGGTCGAACGTCATGCGCGGCTCTGCCGTTTTGCCAAAGTAAAGCGGTCGCTCCCATCCGAAGAACTGACCGAAATGCGCGCCGGACGCGCGATGCTCTGCGTCCAGCGGCCCCCGTCGCACCCCCCGCGCGCTGCGCAGCTGTTTGCCGGGAAAGGCGATGTCATAATGCGTGCCGAGGATCTCAGGCGCGCGGGCCATCAAGTGATCAAGTGAGCTGAACACAGGCGCAAACCGTTTCGCATCTGCCTCGGACAAATCATAGGCCGTGTGCCCATGGACGATGGCATGGGCCAGGTTCATGCCCGCGCCCCCGCCAGAGGCGATGCCCACCGAATTCATACCGCAGCCGAGGAAAAGCCCGCGCGTCTCTGCCGTTTCGCCCAACATGAATGTCCCATCGGGGGTAAAGCTTTCGGGCCCGTTGAGCAGCATCTTCACCTCTGCTGTCTCCAACGCGGGCAGCCGGTGCAGAGCATTCTCCATCATCGGCTCAAAGTGATCCCAATCCTCCGGCAAAAGCCCAAAGGCGAAATCGGCGGTCAGAACGCCCGGCGCAATCGGCTTGCCCATGGGTTCAAAACACCCCACCAGCAGCCCGCCACTGTCATCGCGAATATAGAGATGGTTGTCATGATCGCTCAGGGTTGGCGTATTCCCGGCAATTCCGTCGATGGGTTTGGTGAGCAGGTAATAGTGTTCACAGGCCAGCACTGGCACCTCTGCCCCCGCCATCGCGCCCACCTCACGGGACCACAGCCCGGTGCAAAGTGCGACCGCATCGCACATCACCGTGCCTTGGTCGGTCTCAACCCCCGTGATGCGGCCCTGATCCGTTAAGATGCCGGTTACGCCTGTGCCCTCGAAAATGCGCGCACCAAGAGCCTTGGCGGCTTTGACCAATGCCGCACAGACATCTGAGGGTGACACGCGCCCATCATCCGGCGACCATACAGCGCCCAGGACATCATTCGCATTCATCAGGGGCCAACGTTCCTGCGCCTCTCCCGCGCTGATCGACATCGCGTCAATCCCATAGGCATGGGCCAAAGCCTCTTGCCGCTTGATATGGGTCAGGCGATCCGGGTTCGTTGCAATCGAAAGAGAGCCTTTCTGAATCCACCCCACCGACTGGCCCGTTTCCTGTTCAAGCTGGGCATAAAGCTCAACCGAGTATTGGATCATCCGCGTCAGGTTCTTTGAGTTTCGCAGCGCCCGTACCTGCGCCGCCGAATGCCATGTGGTGCCGGAGGTCAGTTTGTTGCGTTCCAGCAGGATCGCGTCTGTCACGCCAAGCTTGGCCAAGTGATAAAGCGTCGAACACCCCATGATCCCGCCACCGATGACCACGATGGAGGCATGAGAGGGCAGGGAGGGGGAAGGTGTGACCATGAGTGTTGACGAATCTTGAAATTTTCAATTCAATCATTCCAGCGATTGTAAGGAACGCAACAAAAATATGGGTCACACCCCGCCTGTAAGACTAGAAGATCTAACGCCGGAGCGCTTGCAAGCGCTGTCTCCTCAACTGCGCCGGGCGGCCCGGTTCGTCGTCGAACGGCCCGGCGATGTGGCGACACGCTCGCAGCGGTTCGTGGCCGAAGAGGCAAACCTGCCCGCGCCAACTTTCACCCGCCTGGCTCAGGCCATTGGCCTGCACAGCTATGACCAGCTGCGCGATCTCTGCCGCAAAGATGTTCTGCCCGCCCGTACGGTCCTCGCCGACCGCGCGCATGCCTTGGCAAGTGAGGACCACCCGGAAGATCGCCCTCTGATCGAACAGCACGCCGCCGCGATGATGCGCAATGTACAAGCGTTACTGGACCGTGTTGACCACACCAAACTGACCAACGCTGCGCAGAGGTTGGCGCAGGCGCGCCGGGTCATTCTTATTGGGGAAATGAGTGCGCGGGGACTTGCGGATTATGCCGCCTATATCGCCAACATGTCCCTGACCGGGTGGACCGTTCTGGGCCGCACCGGTGACAGCTTGTCCTCTGAACTTGCCACGTTGGGCCCGCAAGACGCCTGTCTCGTGGCCTCGATCAGCCCTTATTCGGCTCGCGCCGTGGACATGACCCGCCATGTCGCAGCCCGCGATGTGCCGGTGATCGCCATCACGGACAATGCGTTGTCGCCATTCGGCTCAATTGCTGATCAAAGTTTCTACGTGGGCACGGACAGCCCACAGTTTTTTCCGTCTCATGTGACCTCCATGCTGGTTTTTGAAACTCTCTTGGATATGGTCATTCGGGAAAAGGGCGCAAAAGCGCTCGAGCATATTGCCGCGGTAGAACGGCAAAACCACAAACTAAATGAATACTGGCGGGACACACCCGCTAGAAAAAAGTAACAGGGAGAGTTCCGATGAAAACACTAATGAAAACCGCCGTGAGCACAGTTGCGCTTGCCGCTTTTTCCACCACGGCCGCGCTGGCCGAATGCACCAATGAACGCTGGAATGCCGTGATGGAACGCGGCACGCTCATCGTGGGTGTGAAGGCTGACTACAAACCTTGGGGCTTCCGCGATGAAAGCGGCAATATCGTCGGCATGGAGATCGATATGGCCGCCGACGTGGCCCGCGCCATGGGCGTTGAGCTTGAGCTCGTTGCGGTGCAATCCTCGAACCGGATGCAGTTTCTGGAGCAGGGCAAGATCGACCTGATGATCGCCACCATGTCCGACCGCGCCGACCGCCGTGAGATTGTGGGCATCGTGGGGCCGAACTACTACACGTCCGGCACCAACATCATGTCACCCGAGGCGCTTGATTTCTCCGCGTGGACGGATCTCAGCGGGAAGAAAGTCTGCGGCAAACAAGGCGCGTTCTACAACCAGATTGTGGAAGAGCGGTATGATGTTGAGGTCGTGGCCTTCACCGGCAACGCCGAGGCCAAGCAGGCCCTGCGCGACAAGAAATGTGTGGCCTGGGTCTATGATGACAGCTCGATCGGCTCTGATCTAGCCTCCGGCAATTGGGACGGGTTTGAAATGCCGCTCGCGTCAGAGGATGACAACCCCTGGGCGCTTGCCGTGCCGCTGGAAGAGCAAAACTGCGTCTTCGGCAACTTCATGTCCGGCATGCAGTACAACTGGCACCAGGAAGGCACGCTGATTGCACTTGAGGAAAAGTGGGGCATTCAGCCGACCGCCTACCTCAAGGACAAGGCAGAGCGCTACAGCGACTGGCTGGCAGAGTAACCACCAACGCGCCCTTCCCAGCCGGGAGGGGCGCACTCTTTTTGGGGTGGGCCTGAATGGAAGACTTCTTCCGTGAGCTGGCAGCGGACGCGCCACGCTGGAATTTCATCTGGATGTATGAAGAGCGTCAGCAGAACAAGATTCTGTCCGGCCTCTGGATGACGATCAAGCTGAGCGTCATGTGCCTGATCTTTTCCGTGCTCATCGGGTTGTTGGGCGCCTGGATGCAAGGCGCGAAATCCGCGATCACCCGCGCCATCGTGCAAGGCTACATTCAGTTTTTCCGCAACACACCGCCCATGGTGCAGCTTTTGTTTTTCTACTTCGCGCTGGGACAATTCACACCGGTGGTTGCGGGCGATGACGGTTGGACGGTGGAGCCGATCATTTCTAATGTCGGTTGGGCCATCATCTCACTCAGTTTCTTCGCGGGGGCCTTCAATGTGGAGATCTTCCGCGCGGGCATCGAAGCGGTCCCAGAAAGCACCGTCGAAGCCTCCGAGTCCCTCGGCTTCTCGCGGCTACAGACCTACATCTACGTGGTGCTGCCGCTCGCCTTTCGCGTCTGCCTGCCTGCGCTCAACAACAACCTCGTGAACCTGGTTAAAACGACAACGCAGGCCTTCGCCATTGCCGTGCCAGAGCTGCTCTACCATTCCGTCACCATCTGGAATGATTACCCCTCGGCCCAGTATCCCACGATGCTGCTTTTGTTTGTGGCCTATGTCGGCCTTGTCGCGATCCTCGTCTTTGGCATGTCGCGGTGGGAGCGGGGGATGAAAATCCCCGGATACGGCACATGAGGCGCATACCCGGTCTCAACGCGCCCACGCGCAACATGGCGGTGCTCAAGCCCTTCGACGTCGCCGCCCATTCGCCCGATGGTTACATCTTCACCCGCTGGCTGGCCGCAATGCCGTGGTGGACGCCCTTTGCGATGATGGCGCTGATCGTGATTTGGCCCACGCTGGCCTACGCCCAATCCCGCTTTACCACGGGCGATGCGTTTGAGGCGCTGTGGCGCTGGATGCCGTTTCTTGTGATGTCCGGTTTTTTGTTCAACGTCGTGATCTCGATGCTTGCCATGGCCATCGGCACGGTGGCCGGTGCCGCGCTGGGCCTTGCTCAGATATCCCCGCTGAAACCGCTGCGCATGTTTGCCTGGTTCACTACGCAGCTCTTCCGCAATTCGCCGTGGCTGGTGCTGCTGTTCATCGTGCTTCTTGCCTTGCCGTTTGAGATCACGATTTTCGGTCAAACAATCCGCATTCCCGACTGGATGAAGGGGGTCTTTGGCCTCTCTCTGCCCGTCATGGCCAATATCTCAGAGGTGGTGCGCGGCGCGGTGCAGTCTGTCCCCACGGCGCAATGGGAGGCCGCCGAAAGCCTTGCCTTCACGCGCCGGCAAATCCTGTGGCAGATCATCTTGCCCCAATGCTACAAACGCATGCTGCCCCCTTGGATGAACTGGTACGCCATCCTGACCATGGCCACGCCCCTTTGTAGCCTGCTCGGCATCGAAGAGATTATCACGCTCTCCCGTCAGGCGATGGAGGCCGAGGACAATCACCCTGAACTGCTGGTGCCCTTCTTCGGCTTCGCCCTCATCATGTTCTTTCTCTACTGCTATCCCATTGCTCGGCTGACCATGCGGCTGGAGCGTAAATTCGCGGTGAAACTATGACTTGGACTGCTGATCAACCGATCGT
>JBCCDT010000013.1:0-45470 GCA_039030635.1 Pseudomonadota bacterium | reverse complement strand
GTGTAGATCAACACCGCCGGGTCCTCGCACCCGGTTTGAACCGTGTCAAAACACGCCGGTGGCAGGTCCAAATGCTCCGGCACCAAAGCGTCCACCGCGTCAAGCCCAGCGAGAAGGCCGCGCCCCTCCGCGTCGGTGATCACGATCCTCGCACCCGCATCCTGCACCCGAGATGTCAGCGCGTCTTGCTTAAAGAGCTTGAACAAAGGCACTGATATTGCGCCAACTTTCCAGATCGCGATATGGGCCGCCGCGCACCAGGCATCTTGGCTTCGCAGCACACCCACCCGGTCCCCGCGCGCCACACCCCGAGCCACCAGCCCTTGCGCCAGAGCATCCGACATGCCGCGCAGCCCAGCATAGGTGATCTCTTGACGTGGTCCGCTCAGATCAACAATCGCCACACGATCCGGCGCTTCCTCGGCCCAGCTGTCACACACCTGAACCGCCATGTTGAGCTGGTCCGGCAGCGCCCAGTCAAAGCTGTCGCACAGCACATCATATGACGTCGCGGGCGTCAGCATCAGCCGCCTTGCGCGTTCGAAAAGAGATAGAGCGCCTGCTCCCCCGTCATGCGCATCATGCACCCTGCGATGGCGGGTCCGCCACCGGTGCCGCCGCCCCACTGACTGTATTCATAGTCACATGTGGCATCGCGAAATGCGATCCAGGCCCGTTGCATGGCCCGCAGATTGGCCTCTTGCGTGGCCAGATGAGCGGCCACACCGGCCATATCCGCATCAAAGGCGCGCGCCGCGTCGATGGCCGCCCCGTAAAGCGCGTTAAGCTGCTGATCC
This sequence comes from Pseudomonadota bacterium, assembly GCA_039030635.1. Taxonomy (GTDB): domain Bacteria; phylum Pseudomonadota; class Alphaproteobacteria; order Rhodobacterales; family Rhodobacteraceae; genus Roseovarius. Next base: position 44,673 of record JBCCDT010000013.1, on the reverse strand, counting down.
CAATACTCAAATTCTGCTGACAGACACCCGCCCATACCATAGGTGGACTGACCGCCCGCCGTGTCCTCCATGCAGCGCTGCGCCGAAACCCCGACACACGCATGACGGCCATCATAGCTTTGCGTGGAGGCCAGACAGGCCTCCGTATGGGCCGGCGTAAAGACCAAATCCTGCGCAGCGGCAGGATTGGCCAGCACTGCAAGACAGATCAGCGCCCTCATGCCATCGCCTCCATCAACTCGCGACCGACCAGCATGCGCCGGATCTCGGACGTGCCAGCGCCAATCTCCATCAGCTTGGCATCGCGGAAAAGCCGCGCCACCGGGGCGTCCTGCAAAAACCCGGCCCCGCCCATGGCCTGCACGGCCTGATGGGCCTGCACCATGGCCTGCTCGCTGGAATAGAGACAGCAGGCGGCGGCATCCTGGCGCGTCACTTCCCCCCGGTCACAGGCCTTGGCGACCTCATAGGTATAGGCGCGCGCGGTGTTCATCGCGGTGTACATATCCGCGATCTTGCCTTGCATCAGTTGGAAGGATCCGATGGGTTTGCCGAACTGTTTGCGCTCGGCCAGATAGGGCATGATCTCATCCAGACAGGCCGCCATGATCCCAAGCCCGATCCCCGCCAGCACAACGCGTTCAAAGTCGAGACCCGACATCAGCACTTGTACGCCACGCCCCTCTTCGCCCAACACGTTTTCAAAGGGCACTTCGACATCGTCAAAAATCAGCTCTGCGGTGTTGGATCCGCGCATCCCCAGCTTGTCGAAATGCGGGGAGGTCGAGAACCCTTTCATCGTCTTTTCAACCAGAAACGCTGTGATCCCTTTCGATCCACCGTCAGGGTCCGTCTTGGCATACACCACCAGCGTGTCGGCATCCGGCCCATTCGTGATCCAGTATTTCGTGCCGTTGAGGCGGTAATGATCATTGCGCTTTTCCGCGGCCAATTTCATCGACACCACATCACTGCCCGCGCCCGCCTCTGACATGGCCAGCGCGCCCACATGCTCGCCCGAGACAAGCTTGGGCAGATACGCATCTTTTTGCGCATCCGTGCCGTTCAGCTTGATTTGATTGACACAAAGGTTCGAATGCGCGCCATAGCTGAGCGAGACCGAGGCCGAGGCGCGCGCCACCTCCTCAATCGCCACGGTGTGCGCCAGATATCCAAGACCCGCACCGCCATAGGCCTCCGGCACCGTCACACCCAAAAGGCCCAGATCGCCCATTTCCCGCCACAGCGCGTGGGGGAAGACATTCTTGGCATCGATCTCAGCGGCCATCGGCTTGACGCGTTCTTGCGCCCACCGATGCGTCACATCCCGCAGCGCCTCAACATCCTCACCAAGATCAAACCGCATAGACGCGTTGAACATGGGGCCTCCTCCGAACTCCATCTCAGGTTTATTGAACACTTGTTCATTTTATAGATCACACACCCCTGCCCGTCAATCGCAGCTCTGCGACACCCAAACGGCTCACCGGCTTCTTTCTTGTCAAAAATACCTAATCCCGCCCGACGCCACGTGGCGAACGCGCGGTCAGGCCGCCTGCTCTTGCCACACCGCGCCCACCTCAGACCGGATGATCCGGGCAATGAGCGCGCAATCGTCCACGCTAAAGGTCAGTGGCAGGCGCATGTCGACCACGCCGCGCAGCACGCGGTCACTGGCTGGCATGCGCTCACTCGGCGCATAGCGCCAACTGTCATAGCGGGAGGTGAATCCGGTCGGCTCCGCCCCGCCAAACCATTTGAGCTCCACCCCGCGGGCGAGGCACCGGCGCAGCACATCGCCAATCGCGGCATCCGGCCAGTCGAGCAGCAGGAACTGAATGGAAGAGCCGACATAGCGCTCTTCCTCGGGCCGCGACACAAGACGCAAACCCGGCGTATCACGCAAACCCGCTTCCACCGTGCGATACCGCGCATTCCATGCCTCGCATTGCGCATCGAGCTTGGCCAGTTGCGGCCGCAGGATCGCCGCGCGCAGATGGTCCATCCGCCCTGACACATTGGGCGTGTCATATTTCACGGTCTCGAACACATCCGCGTCCGGCACCGCGCCGTGGCGCCCGTAGAGCATGTAAGACCCCGACAGCATCGTCGCCCGGGCCATGATCTCGGGCTCATCGGTGATGAGAAACCCACCCTCGCCCGAATTCATGTGCTTGTAGGTCTGTGTCGAATAACACCCGATGATCCCGTGCCGGCCAGAGGGCACCCCGCGCCAGGCCGCGCCCATCGTGTGGGCACAATCCTCAACAATGGTCACACCGGCGTTGCAGCAAATCTCAACCAAACGATCCATGTCGCAGATATGCCCGCGCATATGGCTGAGCATCAGCACACGCGCCTCGCCCGCCTTGGCGGCCAGATCATCAAGGTCGATCACCAGATCCTCGGTCACGCCCACAAAAACCGGCACAGCACCAATGGCCGCGATCGCCCCTGGCACCGGGGCCAGCGTGAACGCATTGGTGAGAACCTTGTCGCCGGGTTGCACTTTCAACGCCCGCAGTGCCGTGGCCAACGCATAGCCACCTGAACAGACCGCCAGCGCATATTGCGCGCCGACATAGGCGGCGAATTCTTGTTCCAGCAACCCCACCTCGCCCAGTTCCCCAGGCGCCAGGTTGTAGCGATGCAGCCGCCCGCTGCGCATCACGTCCAGTGCGGCCGCAATCCCGTCTTCGGGGATCGGCTCCTGCTGGGTGAAATTGCCTTTGAAAACCTCTTGCATGGCTCTGTTTTGAGGCCTCAAACGTGGCCCGTCAACTCTCAGGATGCGCGCAAGAAGCGATCGGCCAGATCGGGCAGCTCATCGAAGTGATGCAAAAGCGCGTCTGGACCCATTTCCGCGACGGTATCCCGACCCGGCGCAAAGGTCACAAGGATCGATGGCACGCCCGCGGCCCGCGCGGTGGAGTGGTCCGTGATCGTGTCGCCGATCATGATGGCGTTTGCCACGTCACCGCCCGCGCGGCGCACGGCCTCAAAGAACGGTTCGGGGTCAGGTTTGCGCACGGGCAATGTGTCCGCACCGATCAAGCTGTGAAAGTCATCCAACGCGCCGAGGCTTGTAAACAAAAGCCGCGCCAGCTTTTCGGGTTTGTTGGTGCAGATCGCCACGCGGTGGCCGCGCGCCTTCAGGGTGTGTACCGCCTCCATCGCGCCGGGAAAGAACACCGTATGATGATCAATCTTGGCCTCATAGGCCGACAGCAGCGTGGGATACCACCGATCTACCTCTGCCTCATCCACGCTCGGATTGAGCCGCGACAGCCCAAGTCGCAGCATCGCCTTCCCCCCGGTGAGCGCGGTGTCGGCATCAAGGCCCGGTCGGATCACATCGCCCGCGCCCATTTCGCGGAAACACACATTGGCCGCTTCGATCAAATCGCCGCTGGTGTCGGCCAAGGTGCCGTCGAGATCAAAAACAACTGTTCCCATGCTCTGCTCTTCCTGATGTGGCGCGTTTCCGCTGCTCTTTATGACACGCCGCAACAACCTTTGATGGGCGCATGACTTGCGCGGGCTGAAACAGCAGATAAAACCTGTCCGCGATGTAAAGGAATGCGCCCAAATGACAACAGCACTCATCATCCTGGCGGCTGGAAAAGGCACGCGGATGAAATCTGACTTGCCCAAAGTGCTGCACCCCATTGGCAGCGCGCCCATGCTGGCCCATGCGATGCGCGCCGGGGCGGCCTTGGATCCCGAGCAAGTGATCGTTGTGGCCGGTCATGGCGCAGAGCAGGTGCAAGCGGCCGCAGAGGCGTATGACCCCCGTGCCCAGGTCGTGCTGCAAGAGGAACAAAACGGCACAGCGCATGCCGTGGCACAGGCGCGCGCCGCGCTGGATGGGTTTTCCGGGGATGCGGTTGTGCTTTATGGCGACACTCCATTTGTGCGCGCCGACACGCTCACCCGCATGGCGGAGGCACGCCGCGATCATGACATCGTCGTGCTGGGCTTTGAGGCCGCGGATCCGGGGCGATACGGGCGGCTTATCATGGCCGGTGATACGCTCGAACGGATTGTTGAATTCAAGGATGCCACAGATGAAGAACGCGCTGTAACCTTCTGTAATTCTGGTATCATCATGGCAGATGCTACGCGCCTGATGGGCCTTGTAGCGCGGGTGGACAATGACAATGCAGCCGGGGAATACTACCTCACGGATATTGTCGGTCTGGCGCGTTCGGACGGGCTTTCAGCCACGGCGATCGCCTGTGATGAGGCGGAGACGCTGGGCATCAATTCCCGCGCGGAACTGGCGCTGGCCGAAGCCGCGTTTCAGGCCCAGATGCGGGACGATGCCCTGGACAATGGCGTCACCCTGCCCGCGCCCGAGACTGTACATTTCGCCTTTGACACGGTTCTTGGCCGCGACGCGATGGTCGAACCCAATGTGGTGTTTGGCCCCGGCGTTACGGTGGAAACGGGCGCGCGGATCCGCGCGTTCTGCCATATCGAGGACGCCCACATCGCGCGGGACGCGGTTGTCGGCCCCTTTGCACGCGTGCGCGGCGGGGCTGAGATTTCAGAGCACGTCAAAATCGGCAATTTCGTGGAGCTTAAGAACGCCCAACTGGAAGAGGGCGTGAAAATCAGCCATCTGAGCTATGTCGGCGACGCGCATATTGGCCAGCACACCAATATCGGCGCGGGCACCATCACCTGCAATTACGACGGGGTGATGAAGCATCGCACAAAGGTGGGCGAACGCGCTTTCATCGGCTCAAACACCATGCTGGTGGCGCCTGTGACCGTGGGCGATGAGGCGATGACAGCGTCGGGATCGGTCATCACCAAAGATGTGGAGCCGGGCGCACTGGCCATCGCGCGCGGCGAGCAGGTCAATAAGCCCGGGCTTGCGCGGAAACTGATGGACCTATTGAAAACAAAAAAGAAAAAACGAGAGCAGGAGACAGGCTAATGTGTGGGATCGTGGGGGTTTTGGGCGACCATGAGGTTGCGCCCATTCTCGTGGAAGCCTTAAAGCGGCTGGAATATCGCGGCTATGACAGCGCCGGGATCGCCACCGTGAACGAGGGGCGATTGGACCGTCGGCGCGCGGTGGGCAAGCTTTTCAATCTGTCCGATCTTTTGGTGCATGAGCCGCTGGCCGGCAAATCCGGGATCGGGCACACCCGCTGGGCCACCCATGGCGCGCCCAATGTCTCGAACGCCCACCCGCACAAGGCGGGGCCGGTGGCTGTGGTCCATAACGGGATCATCGAGAACTATCGTGAGCTGCGCGAAAAACTGGCCGCCGCTGGCACCACATTTGTCACGGACACAGACACCGAAACGGTCGCCCTTCTGGCGCATCATTACATGCAGAATGGGATGGAACCTGTTGATGCGGCGAAGAAAACCCTGGAGGAGCTGGAAGGTGCCTATGCGCTCTGCTTCCTCTTTGAAGGGGAGCAGGATCTGCTTGTCGCGGCCCGCAAAGGCAGCCCCTTAGCGATCGGGCACGGAGACGGCGAGGCCTTTGTCGGCTCCGACGCGATAGCGCTTGCCCCTCTGACGGACAAGATCACCTATCTCGAAGAGGGTGATTGCGCCGTTGTCACGCGCGAGAGCGTTGTGATCACGGATGCCCAAGGCAAACTGGCCAACCGCGAGATGCGCGTGGTACAGATTGACAGCACCCGCGTCGACAAGGCGGGTCACAAACACTTCATGGCCAAGGAAATCGCAGAGCAGCCCGGCGTGATCGGGGACGCTTTGCAGCATTACCTCAGCACCGATGGTCTGGATGTTAAGATCGACGAAAAATGTCCTGATTTCAATACGATCGACCGCGTTACTCTTGTGGCATGCGGCACCGCCTACTACGCTTGCCTGACGGCCAAATACTGGTTCGAACAGGTGGCCGGCCTGCCCGCAGAGGTCGATATCGCGTCAGAGTTCCGCTATCGCGAACCCCCGATCCCAGAGCGCACGCTGACCATATTCGTCAGCCAATCCGGAGAGACAGCCGACACTCTGGCGGCGTTGAGATACAGCGCGGAAAGGTCAACCACCTTGGCCGTGGTGAACGTGGCCGAAAGCTCCATCGCGCGCGAGGCGCAGGTGGCCCTGCCCATTTACGCCGGAACCGAGATCGGTGTTGCCTCAACCAAGGCTTTCAGCTGTCAATTGGTCGTTCTGTTCGTTCTGGCGCTCAGGGCTGCACGGGATCGGGGCGCGCTGATCGATGACGATTTCGCGGACACACTATCTGCGCTGCGGGGATTGCCCTCTCTCATGAGCCGCGTTCTGGATGACAGTGCGGCAATCAACCAAGTGGCCCATGGTCTCTCTGAGGCGACCAGCGCGTTGTTCCTGGGCCGGGGTATGCTGTTTCCACTGGCCCTCGAAGGGGCATTAAAACTCAAAGAAATCAGCTATATACATGCCGAAGGTTATGCGTCGGGCGAACTCAAGCACGGGCCCATCGCGCTCATTGATCACAAAATGCCCGTTGTGGTCCTGGCCCCGCGCGACGCGCTTTTCGACAAAACCATTTCGAACATGCAAGAGGTGATGGCCCGCGATGGCAAGGTCTGTCTGATCACCGATGCCGCAGGCGCGGAGGAGGCCAGTGACGGCGTGTGGAAGACCCTCACGATGCCGATGTGTCACCCGCTGATCTCGCCCATCCTCTATGCGATCCCGGCGCAGCTTTTGGCCTATCACACCGCGGTCGCGAAAGGCACCGATGTGGATCAACCTCGCAACCTTGCAAAATCTGTAACTGTTGAATGATATCAAAGCCTTGAATTCGACAGTTACAGTGAAATCACAGGCGGCGATTACAAGCGCCCGAGATGCTTTATGGCGTCAATTGCTACGATAAACCTGCAGCTCTGCCAGGGATGTCAGATCCACCTCCAAAAGACGCATGGCCGCCAGGGAAATTCGGCTTCCTGCGCCGGGATCTGCCTCCAATGGAATAAGGTCGACCGCCACAGCCTTGCCGTTTTCCGTAGACTTCACCCGACCCTGTGCCGCCTCGGACACCAAGGGCGTTTTCAACCAAATCCCGGTTTGCGTGACATCTCCGAGCGTTGCAATCGTCGTGCCAAGCTCCGTCTCACCGCCCGACGAAGACGCCGCTTCCAAAGCCGCCGCGCGATCATCTGCGCTTGTGGTGTCAAACTCTTCTGCTGTGCGCGCATCTTCGGGGATGGCGCCCTCCTCTGGCGCGGGCGCGACCTCTACCACGGGGTCAGGCCGGTCACGGGGACCAAACAGCCCGTCCGGCACCACACCGCACCCTGTCAACGCCAGGGTCGCAACCGCTGATAAACCCCATATACGCATCGCACTCTTCCTTACTCGGATCGCCTCTTTGCAACCGTGTGATCGCTCTTGTCAGGCTATTCACACATCCCTAACTTAGCCCCATGACAGCCCCGCTGATAGACCCTTTCCAGCGCGCCATTACATACCTGCGCGTTTCCGTCACCGACCGGTGCGATTTCCGCTGCGTGTATTGCATGTCAGAAAACATGACATTCCTGCCTAAAAGAGAGCTGCTGACCCTCGAGGAGTTGGACCGCATGTGTTCCAGCTTCGTCAAACTCGGGGTGGATAAGCTGCGGATCACCGGGGGTGAGCCCTTGGTGCGGCGCGATATTATGACGTTTTTCAATGGGATGACGCGCCATCTTGAAGCAGGCACCTTGCGGGAACTGACCCTGACCACCAACGGCTCACAGTTGGAACGCTTCGCCGATCAGCTTTTTGCCGCCGGCGTGCGTCGTATCAATATTTCGCTCGATACGCTCAACGAACAGAAATTTGCCGAGATCACACGCTGGGGCCGCCTGCCCCAGGTCTTGCGCGGGATTGACGCGGCACAGCGCGCAGGGATGCGGGTGAAAATCAACACGGTGGCCTTGAAAGGCTTCAACGAAGACGAGCTGTTCGACCTGGTCGCATGGTGCTCTGATCGGGACATGGATCTCACCTTTATTGAGGTGATGCCCATGGGCGATATCGGCAACGAACAACGCCTTGATCAATATTGGAAATTATCCGATCTGCGCGCGCGGCTGGAAGAGAATTTCACCGTGATTGACATTCCAGAACGCACAGGCGGTCCGGCGCGCTATGTGAAACTTGGCGAAACCGGGCAAAAGATCGGGTTCATCACGCCGCTCACCCATAATTTTTGCGAAAGCTGCAACCGGGTGCGGCTCACCTGCACGGGCGAGCTGTACATGTGCCTTGGTCAAGAAGACATGGCCGATTTGCGCGGCCCGCTGCGCAACAACCCGGGCAATGACGCCCCGTTGGAAGCGGCCATTCGCCACGCCATCGGCGCCAAGCCCAAAGGGCATGATTTTGACTATTCCCGCCAGAACATCACCGGCCAGATGTCACGTCACATGAGCCACACCGGCGGCTGATGCGGCCCGTTCCTTTGCCACTGCGGCTCTATGGCGCGCTTTCGGCCATGGCGGGGCCCGTTCTTTTTCCACGCGTGGCGCGCAAGCTTCGCGCATTTGGCACCGCCCCTGACCGGGTGAAAGAGCGCAATGGCCACGCCACGGAGCCGCGCCCCACCGGGCGGCTTTTGTGGTGCCACGCGGCCTCCGTGGGCGAGAGCGTGTCGGTCTTGCGCTTGCTCTCGCATCTGGGGGAGCAGCATCCCGACCTGTCCTTTCTGTTGACGTCTGGCACCGCCACCTCCGCGCAAATCGTGGCAAACCGCCTGCCTCCGCGCACCCGGCACCAATTCGCGCCTCTCGACACACCCCAAGCTGTGAATCGGTTTTTGGCGCATTGGGCCCCGGATGCCGCACTCTTTGTCGAAAGTGAGTTATGGCCCAATATGCTGGACAAGGCGCATCAGGCAGGAATACCTCTGGCGCTTGTAAATGCGCGCATCTCGGACAGGTCCGCGCGCAACTGGTCCCGCGCGCGCGCCACGGCCCACCACCTGATGAAGAATTTCCGCGTCATCCATTGTCAGGACACGCGCACCGTCGAACATCTGCGCGCGCTTGGCTTGGAACATGCCCATCACGGGGCAAACCTCAAGGCGATGTCGGCGCCTTTGCCGGTGGACAGGGCCGAGCTGACGCGGCTCAAGGCGACATTGGGCACCCGCCCCGTTTGGTTGGCCAGCTCCACCCACCCCGGTGAGGATGAGATCATGCTCGATGCGCATCAGCGCGTGCTGGCCCATCATCCGGAAGCATTGCTCATTCTCGTGCCCCGTCACCCCGAGCGCGCCGGCGCCATCCAAGACAGCATCGCATCGCAGCACCTACGTGCCGCGCAGCGGAGCCAGGGCGAAGACCCCAGCCAAGATCACGCTCTTTATCTTGCGGATACATTGGGGGAAACCGGGCTTTGGTATGCGCTGTCGCCGATCACCTGTCTGTGCGGGTCCTTCACGCCGGTGGGTGGGCACAACCCTTTTGAACCAGCGCAGGGCGGATCGGCCATCCTGCATGGGCCGCACTACGCCAATTTTGCTGAAATCTACGCCGCGTTTGACGCCGCAGGCGCGGCTCTTGAGGTTTGCGATGGCGATGCTTTGGCCCAGAGCGTTCTACGGCTGCTGACGCAAACCAAGACCCGGCGCAGCATGACCACGGCCGCCAACGCGCAGCTGACACACCAAACCGAAGGGCTGACCCGGGTGGCGCGCGATCTGTCCAAAGCTCTGGAACTGACACAGGACGTGGGATAGGCAAAGCGCGTGCCAGAGTTGATCGTCACCAATTTCAACAGCAACTTCACCGGGGTCTCTGCCACGGCCGCGGCTGTCCTGCGTCAGCAAAAGGCGCAGTATGACCTAGCCCTTGCCGGTCATGCCTTGCCCGGTGCGCCAGCGCCGATCACGCCAAGAGAGGCCATGCGCCTGTCGCGTACTATCCCTCCGGGTCGGCCGTTCACCATCTGGCATGTGCGCCGCAATCCGGAAATGCGCGTGGCAATCTGGGCGCGGGATGTGCTGCGCCTGCCCATTCGCATCGTGTTCACCTCGGCCGCGATCCGCCGTCATTCCGCCTATCCTCGCTGGCTTATCTCGCGCATGGATGCGGTGATTGCGACCACGCAAGAGGCAGCAGGGTTCGTCCCTCATGTCCGTGCCATCGTGCCTCACGGCGTGGAGACCGATCGCTTTACACCCGCCCTCGATCGCGCCGCTGCCTGGGCTAAGACCGGGTATTCCGGGGCGCAGTGCGTCGCGACAATTGGCAGGATCAGACCGGAAAAAGGCACGGATCGGTTTGTCGAGGCGATGCTCACCCTCTTGCCAAAACAGCCCGGCACAACCGCTTTGGTGATCGGGCGCGCCACAAAGGAACATCACGGATTTCTCAATGATCTCAAGGCAAAGGTTGCCAAAGCTCATCTCGATGACCGGATCCTTTTTCCGGGCGAGATCGCCCCTGACGCCCTACCAGAGCTTATGCGCGCGCTGTCGCTCATCGTGCAACTGCCGCGCTACGAAGGTTACGGCATGACCCCGTTGGAGGGTATGGCCTCCGGCGTGCCGTTCGTGGCCACGGACCAAGGGTACTACCGCGCCTTTTCCGGCCAAGGTCAGTCGGGCCTGATCACGCAGGATGCCGCGTCAGACATCGACGCGCTTCTGTCCGATCCAGATCGCCTGAACCGCATGGCGCAAACCGCCCGTGAAAGCGCCTTACAACACTTTAGCATTGACCGAGAAGTCACTGAAATCGCGTCCGTTTACCAAGACCTTTGGAACACCGCGCCGCACCGTGTTTCTTCTGGCTGAAAATATCCCGGGGGTTTGGGGGCTGGCCCCCAAGAATACCGCGTTTGGGGGCTGGCCTCCAAGGATCATGCGTTTCGGGGCTGGCCCCCAAGCGAACCCTACAAAGGCATCCGCTGTTCCGCCACTTCCGCCCACCAACTGCACCCCACCGGGATCGCATCATCGTTGAAATTATACTCCGGGTGATGCACCGGCGCGCTGTCGCCATTGCCCATGAGGATATACGCCCCGGGTCGCTCCTCCAACATAAAGGCGAAATCCTCGCCGCCCATCACTAAGGGCGCATCATCGCAGGCGCCGCTCACCCGGCGGGCCATATCGGCGGCAAAGGCCGTCTGTTCATCATGATTGGCCATTACGGGGTAGTTGCGCTCATAATCCAGCTCAATGCGCGCATCAAATGCCGCACCAATATGGGCGCACAGCACCCCCATCCGCGCCTCGGCCATGTCGCGCATCTCATTGGACAGCGTCCGCACCGTGCCCGCCAGCCGCACCGAGGATGGGATCACGTTAAAGGCATGGGATGACGTTTCCATCGAGGTCACCGAAACGACAATCTGCGCCACCGGGTCGGCATTGCGGCTGACGATGGTTTGCAGCGCGGTGACCAGATGCGCCGCCACGACAGACGGGTCCACCGTTTGCTGCGGTTTGGCGGCATGTCCGCCTTTGCCCTCAATCGTGATCTCAATCTTGTCGGTGGCGGCAAAAAACGGCCCCGGGCGGATCGAAAACGCGCCCACCGGCACGCCGGGCCAATTGTGCATGCCGTACACCTCTTGCACCCCAAAGCGATCCATCAGCCCGTCATCGCACATTTCCTTGCCACCGCCGCCGCCCTCTTCGGCGGGTTGGAATATCACCACCACGGTTCCATCAAAATTGCGCGTCTCGGCCAGATACTGTGCCGCCCCAAGCAGCATCGCGGTATGGCCGTCATGACCGCAAGCATGCATTTTCCCTTTGGTTTCGGAGGCATAGGCAACGCCCGTTTGCTCCTCAATGGGCAGCGCATCCATATCAGCCCGCAAGCCCACGACCTTGCCAGACCCTGTTTTTTGCCCCTTGATGACCCCCACGACGCCCGTTCGGCCCAGACCCGTCACCACCTCATCGCACCCGAATGCTGTCAATTTTTCCGCCACCAAAGCGCTTGTCCGGTGCGTGTCAAACAACAGCTCAGGATTGGCGTGAATGTCGCGGCGCCAGGCGGTGATGTCATCGTGGAGTTCGGCAAATCGGTTCTTGACGGGCATGTCTCGTCCTTTTGGGCTAGGGAAACGGGGATCAGTATCCGCATTCAGATACCAGAACGCGGTGCCCCGGTGCCACCTCTTCATAGCGGTTGGGGTCTGGTTCATAATTCAGGTCGTGCAATGGCGATGGGACTGGCTTGTAGTCCGGCACGGTCTTTTTCCGCTGCTTCGGGTCGGGCACCGGCACGGCCGACAAAAGCGCCTTGGTATAGGCGTGCTGCGGGCGCTCAAACACGGCGGCGCGGGGACCAATTTCAACGATGCGGCCCAGATACATGACGGCGACGCGGTGGCTGATGCGTTCCACGACGGCCATGTCATGACTGATGAAGAGATAGGCGATCCCGAGATCGCGTTGCAGGTCTTGCAAGAGGTCGAGAACACGGGCCTGCACACTGACATCAAGGGCGCTCAACGCCTCATCGGCGACGATCAACTTGGGATCGAGCGCCAAGGCCCGGGCGATCGCGGCGCGCTGGCGCTGCCCACCAGAAAGCTCGTGTGGATACCGATCAAGGAAAGCGCGAGGCAGATGCACGCGATCCAGAAGATCGGCCACTTTCTGAGCGCGCGTTTCAGCGGTTCCGATACCAAAATTCCTCATGGGTTCGGTCAGTTGCGCCGATATCTCCATGCGCGGATCAAGGCTTGAGAACGGATCTTGAAAGATCATCTGCATCTCGCGGCGCATGCGGCGCAGGCCCTCACCCGAGAGCGACAGGAGATCTGTCTCTCCCAAATGCACCTGCCCGCGCAACGGCTCTTCCAAGCGCAAAACAGATCGTCCGACCGTCGATTTACCACAGCCCGACTCCCCCACGAGGGCGAGCGTTTCACCAGGGTGCAGCGAGAAAGAGACATCTTCTACCGCATGCACCTGCGCGCTGACCCGTCGCAAGAGCCCGGACGTCACAGCATAGCGCGTCGTGAGGCCGCTCACCCGCAAGAGGGGCGCGCCATCCTTAATCTTTGGCACAGGGCGGTTTTGGATTGACCCCAATCTTGGAACCGCATTCAAAAGTGATTTTGTGTAATCTTCCTGAGGATTTACAAAGATATCTTCAACCAAACCCTCTTCGATCTTACGGCCATTCCGCATCACGACAACCCGGTCCGCCATTTGCGCCACAACCGCCATGTCATGGGTGATAAACACCACGGCGGTTCCATGATCACGCTTCATCCGGTCAATCAGCCCCAGGATTTCGGCCTGGGTGGTCACGTCAAGGGCCGTGGTCGGTTCATCCGCGATCAGGACCTTGGGCGCGCAGGCCAGCGCCATCGCAATGACCACCCGTTGTCGCATACCGCCCGACAGCTCATGAGGATACTGCCGGAGGCGCCGTTTAGGTTCGGGCAACCGCACCTCGTGCAACAGCTTCAAAGCCTCTGCACGCGCCGTCCCCTTGGCGAGACCTCGGTGCAGGCGCAGCCCTTCGATCAGCTGCCGCTCCACCGTGAACACAGGGTTCAGCGCGGTCATAGGCTCTTGAAAAATCATGGCAATCTTGTTGCCACGTAGCCGGCGCATGATTTTTTCTGGCGCGTGTGACAGCGCGTCTTCGTCCAAATCAATCCGCCCGCCCTCAACCGCGCCGCCGCCAAATTCGACAAGGCGCATGAGCGACAGCGCAGAGACGGATTTGCCAGAACCGGATTCGCCTACGATACAAAGGGTCTCGCCCGGGAAAACGTCGAAGGACACATCCTCAACGGCGCAGACCGGGCCGTTGCGCGCCTGAAACCCAACGCGCAAATTCTCGACACGCAGGACGGGACGGCTGGGGGTGAGCGCTTGGGTCATCCCCTCAATAGCTAGAGGGATGACCCGGCCCGGTCAAAGCCTATTGCGGCGTCAAAACCGTGATGCCCGTGGCCGCCGCACGGGCAAGATCGGGGTCAAGCGACATGGGAATGTATTCGCCCCGTCGCCAAAGCTGCGCCATGTCATCGTAGTGACGGCTTAGAAAGTGCCCGGATTGGCCCGTGGAGGTGACGAAAACCGAGCTGTCGGGATCAGCGAAATCATAAACCCCGCGATACCCCGCGCCGTGCACGTTTTCATAAGGGTTGTCCCCCTCCCCACTGGTCCGCCCGCGCATCAACGTGTTGTCGCCGCCCGACGTCGATTGCCGGATATTGACGAAAAATCGCAGAAGCGGCACGTCGCCCAAAACCGGATGGTCATGGGTTGCTTGATGCAAATCCCCCCAGCGGAGGCTTTCCAGCGCGGTGCCGTAATTGTCCCCGATCCAAACAAGCGCATCATCAATCGCCAGCCGCGCAATATCCACACAGGTTTCCTGATCAGTGGATTGACGGATGTCGCACCACGCGGAGGCCCCATCGATGTCGCGGAAGACGCGTTCGATAAACACCGGATCGGGGTGAATAAACTCATCCGCCAGTGGCCCCAGCTCATCCCGGATCAACCGATCCATCAAGGCGCGCATCCACGCGGCATAGAGAAGCGGTTCCGGCAGGTGTTCGTTCATCTCGCCGTTCCAGCTTGAGAGCAGCGCAAGCGCCTGTTGGCGTTGCCGCTCAGGCGTGCCCTCAGGCGCGGCCTCGCCCGTGAACCACAGATCAGCACCGATTAAGGGTAAAAGGGAGCGGGCGGTGAAGCTCACCGTGTCAAGCTGCGCCTCAATGAAGCTGTCGCGGGTGTGCACTTCTCGGATCTGCATCAGCCGTTCCCACCGCTTGATCCGCTGCGTATCGCCCCAGACATAGCTGATATGAAAGGGAAATTCGCGATCGACCATCTTGTTGTTGGTGTTGCCCAGAATGCCGCCTGCGGGTGAGACAAACTCCGGGTTTTGCGAAAACGGGATCATCGCGGACCACCGGTTTTCTTCGATCCAGCCTCGGCTTGGCATCCGGCCTTTGGTTTCATGATCCGGATGGCGCGCGGGCACCGCACCGATGATTTTCATGGCGATGGTTTCCTGATCCACCAGCATCAGGTTCTGCGTAGGCGCCACGTAAAATCGCCCGGCGCGCAGGCCCTCCTCCACCGATCCTGCGCGCATCAAGGCCATCGCCGCCGTCATGGTGGTGTCATTGCCCGACAGCGCCGTCCAAGACAGGGAGGCCACATGCCCCGGCGGTGTCACGGTGGCCAGATCATACTGTGTGCCGGGCAAAACCGGACCATTCTCAGTCCACCGAAGGGTGAGCGTGATCGGGTCGCGATCCGCGATGCGAATGATCGTGCTTTCCGTGCGGAAGGGTTTGAACCCGTCCGGCGTCAGATATTGATCGGGGTTCTCGGGGTCGAGCCGTTCGATATAGAGATCTTGGTCGTCCATGTAGGACGCGGTCAGCCCCCAACCCAACCGGTCACTGCGCCCCACCATCACCAGCGGCGCACCGGGGACCGTGCCGCCGATCACGCCGCCCGACGCCAGCTCAATACGCGCCAGATACCAAATGCCAGGGGCAGAAAACTCAAGATGCGGGTCATTGGCCAACAGCGTTCCACCGGTGGCTGACCTGTTCGGCGCGGCGGCAAAGGCATTCGACGCGCCTGCAAACCCGCGCCGCGACACAGGCGATAGCGCGTGGTTTTGCGCCTCTGCGACCGTGCGCAGCCCGACACCGGGAAAAAGCTCCGCATAATCCGGCAGATCCGCAATCGCCGCGCCGGGGGCCAGTGGCATGATATCGCGCAGGCGCTCTTCATCCACCAAAACAGAGGTGCGGGCATGCAGCACCTCCTCTTGCAGATGACCCGACAGTTGCACCGACAAAAGCTTTACGATGGCGATGGAATCCGCCGGCTGCCACGGCGACAGCGCGGGGTTAAATAGGAACATCTCCGGCGCGCCTTTGCCGCGCGATTCCTCGTTGATCTCCTTGATCCGCGCATTGACCCCGGCGGCATAGGCTCTGAGCGCTTCGCGCGTGCGGGCATCCTGGACATCCACAGAGGTGCGCGCATGGCGATAGAGATCAAGCCGCCGCATCAGCTTGTCGATCTCCACGGTTTGCGTGCCAAAGATTTCAGACAAGCGCCCCTGCGCCGTGCGCCTCAGTGTGACCATTTGCCAAAGCCGGTCCTGGGCATGCACATAGCCCAAACCAAAAAACGTATCCGCGTTCGTCTTGCCAAAGATATGCGGGACATTGGCGTTGTCGCGCACGATCTCGACAGGGGCGGAGATGCCCGTCACCTCCATCTCCTTGTCGTAAATCGGCAGGGATCGCGACAGCAGAAAGTAAAACACCAAGACGGTCAGCACGGTCAGAAAGACCATGCCGCCCGCAATGCGAAACAGCCATTTGAACACCTGGCCCATACGCCGCCCTTTGAGGCCCCTTTTACCGTCGATTTTGGATAGTCAGAAATGGCCCAAGTGACAATGCCGGACGCCACGTAGGGCGGTGGTCACCCCGCCGTCGCTCAGAGCCCCAGCTTGTCGCGCATAAAGGCCAGCGCCACAGACAGACCATCCGGCGCGATCCCGTGTGCGGTGCCCTTCATGATATGGGCATAAACATCCTGCCAACCCGCCGTCTGCAGCGCTTCGGCGGCCTCGGGCAGGGATTTGGGCGGCACCACGTCATCCGCATCCCCATGAACAAGCAGCACCGGCGGGCGGCTCACCACCTCGTCCTTGAGCAGGTCCGGCGCCAGCAACCGCCCCGAAAACGCAACGATCCCTGCAATCGGGTCTTCTCGGCGCGGGGCCACATGCAGTGCCATCATGGTGCCTTGGGAGAACCCGAACAGGACAACTTGTTCAGGCAACACATCTTCATCCACCATCAGCGCATCGAGGAAGGCATTGAGATCCTCGGACGCCGCCATAAGCCCGCGTTCTGATTCCTCTTCTGACGATCCATCGATCCACGGGATCGGGAACCATTGCAGGCCCGTGGGCATCATCGGAATGCTTTCTGGTGCATCCGGGGCCACAAAAAGCGTGTCGGGCAGATGTTCCATCAACACATCCGCGATGCCCAACAGATCCGCTCCGTTGGCCCCGTAGCCATGCAGGAACACGACGATGGATCGGGTCTCCCCCGAATGAGGGCCTTTGCGGCCCGCTTGCAGAACGCGTGTCATCGGATCCCTTCCCGCTGTTTGTCCACCCGGTAGTAGGCCCATAGGATACGCGCCGCAACCGATCTCCACGGGCTCCAGGCCTCGGCCATCTCGCGCATTTGCCGCTCTTTGGGACGCTCTTTGAGGTCATAGAGCACTTTTGCCGCTTCTTGCAGTGCCAGATCACCATGCGCAAAGACGTCCGCACGGCCCAAAGAGAACATGGCGTAGATTTCAGCCGTCCAAGTGCCGATACCGGGAACATCTACGAGCGTGGTGATGATATTTGCATCATCTTCGCTCCGTAGGGCATTGTAATTGATATTTTTTTCCGACAAAGCACGCGCGTATCGCATCTTTTGACGGCTGAGCCCGACGGCGCGCAGGTCCTCATCCGTGGCGCGCAGGACAGGTGCGGGATCGGTCAATCCCGCCTCTTCCATCCTTCCCCAGATGGCCGCCGCGGACGCGGTAGAGACCTGTTGGCTGACAATCGCGCTGAGCAATTGCGCAAACCCTTCGGGCTTGCGCCGCAGTGGCAGTGGTCCGGTGAGGCTGCGCGCGTGCGCCATGCGTGGGCAGAGGCGCGCAAGGTAGTCAGCCCCCTCCTCTACATCGTCCAATGTCTCGATAATCCGTCCGGTCATAGCGCGTTCACCCAGCTGAGCGCCTCCTCCACGGTGGTCACTTTGGTGCCGTCAGGTTGCGGGGGGCGCGCGATCATGGCGACGCTGATGCCCAACTGCCGCGCAGCGATAAGTTTGGATTTCGAGGCATGGCCACCTGCGTTCTTTACAACCAGCCAATCCACGCCAAGGGACTGAAACAATTCAACTTCTTCCTCAACAGGAAACGGTGGGCGACCGATCAGGAACGCGCCATTCGGAAAGGGAAAAGGGCCGCTGGGCGGGTCAATCTGGCGGCAAATGATCCGCGCATGGGGCAAGTTTGCAAAGCGATCAAGCGTCTGACGCCCTGTCGCGAGGAAGACCGTCTGGCCATCTGCCACGAGCGGCGCGACATCTTCCTCGCGCGCCACCTCTGTCCAGGTATCTCCGTCCTCCGCGTCCCATTCAGGGCGCAGCAACTGACAATATGGCAGGCCTTTTTCCGCGCAAATTCGCGCCGTACGATTGGATATGCGATGGGCAAAAGGATGCGTCGCATCAAGCACCGCGGTGATCCCCAGGCGCGCAACTTCGTTTAGAAACCCGGTCTCGCCCCCAAAACCTCCGCGCCGCGTCTCTACCCCCAAGTTCACAGGCGCGCGGGTCACACCTGCTAATGAGGCCACCACATCACGCCCCTGATCCGCCAGGGCGCGCGCAATCTGTTGCGCCTCACGCGTTCCTGCCAAGAGGAGCAATGTCATGGTCCGGCCTGTGCGATGATGTTGCCTTGGCGGTCCATGACCATCACGTCGACCACGCTCAACGGCACCAGCTTGAGCACCTCGTTCAACGCATTATCCGCCACCCATTGAGAGTGCTTTTCACGCGTTTTTTCATAAACTTCCAATGCGGTATTCATGTTCTTTACATCTGGCACGCCCAACGCATTCGCCAATCGGTCAAAATCCACCTGAGACCGCCCGGAATGCAAATCCCGTGCGCCCTGGGCGAGTTTTGTCAGCTTGCCAATCCCGCCGCCCACCGTGACACGCGGCACCGGGTGGCGGGCCAGGTATTTGAGCATGCCACCGACAAAATCCCCCATGTCGAGCATTGCATGATCGGGCAGCCCGTAATGGGCCTGCACTGTCTTTTCACTGGTCGCGCCCGTGCATCCCGCCACATGGGTCAGCCCTTCGGCGCGCGCCACGTCAATGCCGCGATGGATCGAGGCGATCCAGGCCGCACAAGAGAACGGGCGCACAATCCCGGTGGTGCCCAGAATCGACAAACCGCCAGTGATACCCAACCGCGGGTTCCAGGTTTTCTCAGCGATCTCCGCTCCACCGGGGATGGAGATTTCAATTGCAATATCAGGGGGTTGCGACAGCCTCTTGGATATCTCCTCCACCGTCTGCGTCATCATTTGGCGCGGCACGGGATTAATCGCCGGCTCACCCGGCGGGATCGGCAGCCCAGGGCGCGTGACATGCCCCACCCCCTCACCTGCGAAAAACTGAACCCCGCCAGAAGAGGTTGTCACCCGCGCTACAATGAGCGTGCCATGGGTCACATCCGGGTCATCGCCGGCATCCTTGATCACGCCTGCCTCAACCCAGCCCGGGCCATCCGCCCAATGGGCAATCTCGAAGACCGGGCGCTCCCCCCGTGGCAGGGTGATGCGCACCCGATCGGGCCGCTCTTCGCCCCACAACGCCTTGAGCGCCGCGCGGGTGGCGGCGGTGGCACAAGCGCCCGTGGTCCAGCCCCGGCGCAATTCTTGATCTGGTTTACGAGCCATCGGAGGCGACTATAGGCACCCGCGCGGCGCGGGCCAATCGACAAAAGCCATACCAATTTCTGTCGCGCCCACATGCATTTATAGTCGCAGATGGCCTTTCACCGCAGAGGCGGACAGGGCATAAACAGGCCATGGACGTATCACTGCCTCACAACGATTGGCCTCAGATGGACCCTGGTTGGGTCTGGCTCTGCGGCGCAGGCCCCGGCGACCCCGGGCTTTTGACGCTGCACGCGCTCAACGCGCTGAGGCAGGCGGATGTGGTCATCTATGACGCATTGGTGCAGGACAGTATCTTGGATTGGGCACCGCAGGCTGAGCTGATCTATGCCGGCAAACGCGGCGGAAAACCGTCTGCCAAGCAGCGTGATATTTCTCTGAGGTTGGTGGATCTGGCCCGGGAGGGAAAACGCGTGTTGCGCCTCAAGGGGGGCGACCCGTTTGTCTTTGGCCGTGGCGGTGAAGAGGCGCAGACCCTGGTACAGCATGGCGTCCCCATTCGCATCATCCCCGGCATCAGCGCAGGCATTGGCGGGCTGGCCTATGCGGGCATTCCGGTCACCCATCGCGATGTGAACCAATCGGTGACGTTTGTCACCGGGCATGACCAATCCGGCGCAACGCCATCCTCGCTCAACTGGACGGCCATTGCCCAAGGCAGCCAAGTGATCGTCGTGTATATGGGCATGAAACATGCGGCCGCGATCAGCGCGCACCTCATTGCGGCCGGGCGGGACCCAAGCGAGCCTTGTGCGGTGGTGTCCTCTGCCACGACAGAGGATCAAAGCGTGTTGGAAACCACGCTCTCGCAGATGGCGGCCGACATTGACGCCCATGGCATGGAACCGCCCTCGATCCTGTGCATTGGACGGTCCGTGCTGATGCGCCAGGCGCTGGACTGGCAAAGCATGTTGGCGGGTGCCGCACCGCGCAATACGGATCCGCTCGACCGGGGGCGACCGGCGGAGGCGTCATGAGCCGGATGGGGGCGCTGCCCCCCGCCTGCGGCGTCCCCCGGGATATTTTCAGCCAGAAGAAGACACCCGTATGGGCCAAGGGTTGATCATTGCCGCGCCGTCCTCTGGGGCAGGCAAAACGACCGTGACCTTGGCCCTGCTGCGGCACTTGAAACGGCAAGGGGTCGATGTGCGCGGGGCGAAATCGGGCCCTGATTACATCGACCCGCGCTTTCACGAGGCCGCTTGTGGCGCGCCCTGTTTCAATCTCGATGCCTGGGCCATGCGCCCCGATCGATTGCGTGATTTGGCCAGCGGAGCCGGGCATCTGGTGATCGAAGGTGCGATGGGGCTTTTTGACGGCGCGCCGCCCGACGGCAAAGGGGCCGTGGCCGATTTGGCGCGACTGTTCGATATCCCGGTGATCCTGGTTGTGGAGGCCGGACGCATGGCCGGGTCGGTGGCCGCCCTGGTGCAAGGCTTTGCCAACCATGATGCGCAGGTGAGCGTGGCTGGTGTGATTTTGAACAACGTGGGAAGTGATCGCCACGCGGCCATGTTGCGCGGTGCGATGGAGGGCACAGGCCTGCCGGTTCTCGCCACGTTGCGCCGTGACCCGCACCTAGCCCACCCGGCGCGCCATCTGGGGTTGGTCCAGGCCATGGAGCGCCCCGATTTGGACCTGTTTCTGGATCGCGCCGCTGATGCGTTGGCCGACAGCCTGAATGACGCGGCCATCCTAGGCATGTTTGCGAGCTTGCCAGATGCCGCATGCGGCCCGACGCTGCCGCCGCCGGCGCAGGTCATCGCAATTGCGCAGGACGCCGCCTTTGCCTTTGCCTATCCGCATCTTTTGCGGGATTGGCGGGAGGCGGGCGCCGAAATCAAGACGTTTTCGCCCTTGGCCAATGAGCCCGCACCGCAGGCCGATTTGATTTTTCTGCCCGGCGGGTATCCGGAGCTGCATGCGGGGCGGCTGGCCGCAAATGAGACGTTTGTGAAAAGCTTGAGGAACGCCTCTGAACAGTCTGAAATTTATGGCGAATGTGGTGGATACATGGTGCTTGGGGATGGCTTGATTGATGCGGACGGCACCCATCACGCGATGGCCGGGCTGTTGCGGCTGGAAACCTCCTTTGCCAACCGGCGCCTGCATCTGGGCTATCGCGATCTGATCCCGCTTGGCGGCCCCTTTCAGACGCCGCTCAAGGCCCATGAGTTTCACTATGCCACCACGCTCAAGACTGCGGGCGCGCCCTTGTTTGACGCCAAAACCGCAGAGGGAACGGACCTGCCGCCCATGGGCCTACGATCGGGACGCGTGAGCGGCAGCTTCGCCCATGTGATCGACGCGGCATGACGCAAGCTTGCGGGCGCCTCCGAACAGGTCTAGCACTGAGCTTATGACTGACGCAGCCCTCCCCCATTCTGACGCTCGCGCCCGCCGCAATGTGTGGGTGCTGGTGCTGGCGCAGGCCTTTTTGGGCTCGCAAATGGCCACGATCTTTGTCGTAGGCGGTTTGGCGGGACAATCGCTGGCGTCCAACATTTGTTTTGCCACGCTGCCCATTTCGCTGATCGTGATCGGATCTATGTTGTCGGCCAACCCCCTCAGCGCCATCATGCAGCGGTATGGTCGGCGCGCGGGGTTTCTTGTGGGGGCGATGGCCGGCGCGCTCGGGGCCGCCATAGGCGCTTATGGGCTCTATGTGGCGTCCTTCCCGATCTACTTGCTGGGCTCATTGATCACCGGGACCTACATGTCAGCCCAGGGGTTTTATCGCTTTGCGGCCGCCGACACGGCCAGCGAGGCGTTCCGGCCTAAGGCCATCTCCTATGTGATGGCCGGTGGTCTGGCGAGCGCCATTATCGGCCCCCAATTGGTGAAAGTAACCTCGGACGCGATGGTGATCCCCTTTCTTGGCACCTATTACGCGGTGATTGCGCTGAACCTTTTGGGCGCGCTTTTGTTTGTCTTCCTCGACATTCCCAAACCAGAGCCCGCGCGCGAAGACGCACCGCGAGGTCGCACGCGGATGGAGCTTTTGCGCACGCCGCGTATCGCTGTGGCGGTGATCTGTGCGACGGTGTCTTACGCGCTGATGAACCTCGTCATGACATCCACGCCGCTGGCCGTGGTGGGATGTGGGTTCACCACGGGGAATGCCGCGGATGTGGTGACCGGTCACGTGCTGGCGATGTTTGCGCCATCGTTTTTCACCGGCCACCTGATTGCGCGGTTTGGCGTGGAGCGGATCGTGGGCGCAGGTCTTGTCATCCTTGCAGGCGCCGGGGCCGTTGCGCTCAGCGGTGTGGCGCTTGAGAATTTCTTTGTCGCGCTGATCCTGCTGGGGCTTGGTTGGAATTTCGGCTTTATAGGCGCGACAACCATGCTCGCCTCTGCCCACACGGTGGAAGAACGCGGGCGCATGCAGGGCCTGAATGACTTTATCGTCTTTGGCGGCGTGACTGTGGCCTCGCTGGCCTCAGGTGGGCTCATGAACTGCTCCGGCGGGGATGCGGCCACGGGGTGGGCGTCCGTGAACTTGGCCATGGCGCCGTTCCTGGCGCTGGCGGGTGGGGCGCTTCTCTGGTTGATGCTGCGGCGTGAGCCGAAAGCTGGTCCAATTTGAGTATTTTTGGAAAGATGAAGCAGAACACACCCCGCTTCATCTTTCTGCAAATACTCCCGCCGGAGGCATAGACGCGTCACCCCTGTGGCAGCTTACCTGCATCGAAACCAGGCCCGGCGATCAGTTCCACACCCTCTTTGCTCATGCGCACTTCGACGCCAGCGGCCATCAACGCGGCCTTCAGCGCGTCCACAGGTGCGAAGTCTTTGGTGTCCATGGCCGTGGCGCGCGCGTCTGCAAGACGTGTTTCCAGGGATGTGAAATCAAAGCTTGGTGCCATGGCCCAGTCAGGTGCGGACGCGCCCATCAGCCCGAGAAATTGCAACGTTGCTTTGAGTGCCGCGCCATTGCTTTCTGCGGACAGTCGATGGCACTCGGCCAAGGTCCCCGGCGTGTTCAGATCATCGGCCAAAAGGGCAATCACGTTTGGATCCACACCGCCTGCGTCCACGGCGTCGGCCTGCGCGTACCATTTGCGCAGGGTCTTTTCGGCATCCGCGGCCTTCTTCGCCGTCCAATCCATGGGTTTGCGGTAGTGCGTCGAGAGAAACACAAACCGGATCACCTCCCCCGGAATGCCCTGATCCAGCAAATCGCGCACGGTGAAGAAATTGCCCAGGGATTTGGACATCTTCTTGCCTTCCACCTGCAGCATTTCATTGTGCAGCCAATAGCGCGCGAACTGGCCTTCAGGATGGGCACAGCAGCTTTGGGCGCGTTCGTTTTCGTGGTGCGGAAACATCAAATCATTGCCGCCGCCATGAATGTCAAAGCTTTCGCCCAGCAGGTCATGGGCCATGGCCGAGCATTCGATGTGCCAGCCCGGGCGCCCCCTGCCCCACGGGCTCTCCCACCCTGGCAGATCGGGGGAGGATGGCTTCCACAACACGAAATCCATCGGGTTTTGCTTATACGGCGCAACCTCGACCCGCGCACCGGCGATCATGTCATCAACCGAGCGGCCCGACAGTTGGCCGTAGCCGCCTTTCCAGCTGTCCACGGCAAAAAGCACGTGACCTTCAACCGTATAGGCATGGCCGCGCGCGATCAGACCTTCGATCATCGCGACCATCTGCGGGATGTAGGCGGTGGCGCGAGGCATCTCATTGGGCTCGAGCGCGCCAAGTGCTGCCATGTCATCCAGAAACCATTGGGTGGTTTCTTCGGTGATGTCTGAAATCAGGCGGCCACTTTCGGCAGCGCGTGCGTTAATTTTGTCGTCTACATCCGTGAAGTTACGGACATATTTAACATGCTTTGATCCGAATTCGTGGCGTAGAAGCCGGAAAAGTACATCAAAGACCACCACAGGCCGCGCGTTGCCCAAATGCGCCCGGTCGTAGACGGTGGGCCCACAGACATACATCCGCACGGCATTGGGATCGATCGGTTCGAACCTCTCCTTGGTTCGTTTGGCGGTGTTGTGCAGGTAAATATCAGTCATAAAACGCCCTCATGCGCGAATGGATCCACAGCGCAGGTCGCTCAGAAAATTTGCAAGAAATGACCGGCTCCCGCACCGCGAAGTGACGATGTCAGCAGGAAAGACAACAGATGGATGTGGCCTGAATGGTCATGAGCGCTTGGATAGACACGCGCCACGCTCCGGTCAAGCCCCGGGATTGCCGTTGACTTCGCAGCAGCGCGCGGGCCATCTGGCACCAACGGCGCAACTGCGCCCTTTCTAAAAATGGAGAGCGTCATGAAAATGTCGCGCAGGATCACCGGGCTCACCGGTGGCGGCTCGGATGGGTGGGATGTGTATTACAAGGCCAATGCCATGACGGAGGCAGGCCTCGACATCACGCATCTGACGATCGGCGAACATGATATCGGGACAGATCGCAGCATTCTTGATGCGATGCACGCAGCCACGCTGGCCGGTCATACCGGCTATCCCGCGCTGAATGGGAGTAAGAACCTGCGAGACACGATTGCCACGCGCGTCACCGAACGCACGGGGCTCAAGACAACGCCGGACAATGTGCTGGTCGTACCGGGCGGTCAGGCGGGGCTTTTTGCGACCCATGCGGCGGCCTGCGATGACGGCGATCGCGCGCTTTACATTGATCCCTATTATGCCACCTATCCCGGCACGATCCGGGGGGTTGGCGCGGTGGCCGTGCCTGTTGCGGCCAAGCCCGAACGCGGGTTTCTGCCAGACCCGGCTGACATCTCTACGGAGGCCGCCAAGGGCGCGGCGAGCCTTTTGATCAACTCTCACAACAACCCCACCGGCGTGGTCTATCCCATGACCACGATGGAGGGGATCGCCCGTGTCGTGCAAGACCATGACATGTGGCTGATCTCGGATGAGGTCTATGACACCCAGGTCTGGAACGGGCCGCATATCAGCCCGCGCACCCTGCCTGATATGGCCGATCGCACGCTGGTGATCGGCTCCATGTCCAAAAGCCACGCCATGACCGGCAGCCGCATCGGGTGGATCATCGGGTCAGAAGAGGCCATCGACCACATCGGCAACCTGTCCACGCACACCACCTACGGTGTGGCCGGTTTCGTCCAGGAAGCCGCGTTTTACGCCCTCAACAAAGGCGACGCGTTTGAGGCAGAGGTCGCCGCGCCCTTTATCCGGCGTCGGGACCTGGTGCTCGACATGATTGAGGGGATGAATGCGATCAAGGTGATCCCGCCCGATGGGGCGATGTATGTGATG
Source organism: Pseudomonadota bacterium (assembly GCA_039030635.1). Taxonomy (GTDB): domain Bacteria; phylum Pseudomonadota; class Alphaproteobacteria; order Rhodobacterales; family Rhodobacteraceae; genus Roseovarius. The sequence continues at coordinate 18,921 of JBCCDT010000013.1, read as the reverse complement.
CTGGATCTGCGGGCCACCGGGCTCAGCGGCCTCGATTTCGCGATGCGCCTGTTGGAGGAACACCACGTCGCCGTCATGCCGGGCGAAAGTTTTGGCCAAGCCGCTGCGGGGCATGTGCGCGTGGGCCTGACGGTTGATGATGACCGGCTGGTGGGGGCCATGGGATCGATCATCGAAATGGTGACGGAACTGACGGCCTAAGCGCGGCATGCTCGCGGCCCTCTTTCAGCGCTGTGTGATTGTCGCGGGCTTTGGTGCGATCCTCGTCAGCCTGTCTGAGTTTTGGTTCTACGAGGTCACGGACGATGTGAACGCCGCGCTTTTGCTCTTGGGTTACGGCCTGCTTGGCTGGCTGTTCCTAACGGTGGTGCAGCAGTTTCATGTGACCTCTCTGGCGGGATTTATCGTCGCCGCAGCACTTTTGGGGTTTCTGATCGAAGGCGTGCCGGTGCCCGTTTTGTATTCAGAACTGCCGATGTCGATCCTGTGGACCAGCCTAGCCTGGCATGGTCTGATCACAGTTGGGATCGGGTGGTATGTGTTTCGCCGCGTGATGGCCCATGGCGGTTGGGCGCCAGCCGCGCTCTATAACGTGGGGCTGGGGCTCTTTCTGGGGCTTTGGAACGCCTATTCCTGGACCGCACGTGACACCGGCGCAGGCGGTGAGGTTCGATTTGAATGGCAACATGCTGACGGCTTTATCGACCAGTTTCTGTTTGGCTACGCGCTGTTTCTGGGCGGTCACCTGCTCTTTGATCGCGCCTATCCCAAAGACGTACGGTTTCACCGGTGGGAGGTGCTTGGCCTTGTCACTGTGGCGGTTGCGATTGCTGTGCTCACTGCCGTCGGGTCCGGTTTGATCGTGCCCTCCCTCACCTTGCCGGTCCTGGTCTTGGGATGCGTGTTGGCTCTGCGTAGGGACAGATCACATCGGCAAACGGGCGGCGTCACATGTCCTGATCAGTTGCATCAGAACCCAATCCCCCTGCCCCGCTTTGCCCTCACCGGTTTGATCCCGGTCTGCGCAATCTCGGTCTACAGCGCCATGGTCGAGGCGCGGATCGGTTTTGAAGCCAATGTTCTCGTGATCCTCACTGCGGGTCCTGCCTCTGTCTGGCTGCTCGTCTGGGCCCTCAGACGCATCGCGCGAGGCCCGGCCTGAGCACGCGTCGCGATTGAGACAGCCGTCAGACGCGAATCAAGTATACTTGGGCCGTTAACAGGGAGGATGCGATGTCAGCCACTTGCAAAGTCGCATTGGTCATCTACACGATCGGCGCTGTGCGCGGTCGAGCCGCGAGAGGGCGTCCGTGATCGCGTTTCATTCAGTTTGAAACGCAAATTCACGAAAAGGACGCCAACCTATGAACAAACCCATGACCCGCCGTTCCGGAGGCCGTGCCGCCCGTCGCGCAAGCCGCGCCGCACCAACACCTGAGGCGCTTCGCTCCATCCGCCCCGGTATGGAATCCACCGCACTCAACGTTCTCTCAGACACCGATATCGAGCGCATTCACCTCACCGCGCTCCAGCTTTTGGAGGAGGTCGGCCTGGCCGATGCACCGCCTTCGGGCGTTGATTATCTGGTCAGCGCAGGGGCCACTTTGGGAGAGGACGGCCGCGTGCGCATCCCCCGTGAGGTGGTCGAGGCCACGCTCAAAATCGCCAACCGCGCCGTCACGCTGCCCAGCAGAGACGGCAAACATGACCTCGATCTATCCGGCGCGCGCGTGCATTACGGCACGGCGGGGGCTGCGGTGAACATGGTCGATGTGGACGGGCGTAACTACCGCGACAGCACGCTGCAAGATCTCCACGATGCCGCGCGGATCTGCGACGTGCTCGACAATATCCATTTCTGTCAGCGGCCGATGGTGGCGCGCGATATTCTCGACAACAAAGAGATGGATCTCAACACGATCTACGCCTGTACGGCCGGCACGACCAAACATATCGGCGTGTCGTTTTCAGACCCTGAATATGTCGCAGATGCGCTGAAAATGCTGCACATGATCGCCGGTGGAGAAGACGCCTGGCGCGCGCGGCCTTTCGTGAGCAATACCAATTGCTTTGTCGTCCCACCGATGAAATTTGCCACCGAATCCTGCCAGGTGATGGAGCATTGCATCGCTGGTGGCATGCCTATTCTGCTCTTGTCTGCGGGGATGGCTGGGGCCACCACGCCGTCCACCATTGCAGGCGCCATTGCCCAGGCGACGGCGGAATGCCTGGGCGGGCTGGTCTATGTGAATGCGGTCAAACCGGGCCATCCGGCGGTCTTTGGCACGTGGCCCTTCGGCCTTGACCTGCGCACAGGCGCGATGACAGGCGGGTCTGGTGAACAGGCCCTGCTCAGCGCCGGGTGCGCGCAGATGCACCGGTTCTACGGCATGCCTGGTGGGGCGGTCGGTGGGATCACCGATGCCAAACTCCCCGATATGCAGGCCGGATGGGAACAGATGTGTTCGAACGTGATGGCGGGTCTTTCGGGCCTCAACATGGTCTATGAGGCGGCGGGCATGCATGCCTCTCTGCTTGGGTTCTGCCACGAATCCCTGATCCTGGGCGATGACCTGATTGGCCATGCGCAGCGCTGCGTGCGCGGGATTGAGGTGACAAAAGAAACGCTGGCCGTGGATCAGGTGAAAGAGGTCTGCCTTGGCGGTCCGGGCCACTATCTGGGCACCGATCAGACCCTCGCGCGGATGGAAAGCGATTACGTCTATCCCACCACCGGCGAACGCATGTCGCCCAAGGAATGGGTGGAAAAAGGCAAGCCTGATCTGAACCAATCCGCCATCGCCCGCAAAGAGGAGATCCTCGCCACCCGGTCAGCCGCGCGGTTCGAGCCCGAGCTCGATCAAGAGCTGCGCGCCGCGTTCAACATCCACCTCCCAGCCTGAGCGAGACCTGACCAAAGGGAGGGACGAGCGCTTCTTCACAGCCTATCACGGCCCCAAACGGGCCAAGATGGCAGCTGTGTCCACGGCCCCGATTGATCCGGCCATCCGCCCGCGCACACCGCCAAGGCGGGTGGCCACATAGGCCTCAGACACCTTCGCCGGGGCGCTTTGCAACAAAGTGGCCCCGGTCAGCAAACTCGCCAGGCTTTCCACAAACCACCGCGCCTGCGCGTCATCAGGCAGTTTTGGAAACCGGTCCATATGCGCACTCAACGCGGCATCAAATGCCCGCGCCTGTCCAGTCACTTTGGCAAACTCCGCGGCCAGAACCTCGCCCGCTTCAGGGGCGGCGCGCAGGGTCCGCAGAACATCCAGGCAAATCACATTGCCCGACCCCTCCCATATGCCATTGAGCGGGGCCTCACGATAGAGCAGCGGCAGGCCTGTATCCTCGACATAGCCCATGCCCCCCAGACACTCCATCGCCTCAACCACCACGCCAGGGCAAAGCTTGTTGGACAGATATTTCGCCAAAGCCACGCCGATCCGGGCAAAGGCTTTCTCTTCAGGGGTGGCCGCATCAAAACTCCGCGCCACACGCAGCCCAAGCGCCAGCGCGCCTTCCCAGTCCAGCGTCAAATCCGCCAGCACCTGTCGCATCAACGGCTGATCGGCCAAGCGCTTTTGAAACACCTGCCGATGCATGGCCCAGTGCCACGCCTCGCGCAGGGCCGCGCGCATCAACCCCGCAGGCGCCATCGCGGTATCGAGCCTTGTGTGGTGCACCATTTCAATGATCGTGCGCACGCCGTCCCCTTCGTCGCCAACAGGCCAGGCGAGCGCGCCCGCATATTCAATCTCAGCCGAGGCATTGGAGCGATTTCCCAGCTTGTTCTTCAAACGCTCAATCTGAATTGCGTTGCGCCCGTCCTCCAACCAACGCGGCACCAGAAAACATGTCAGCCCGCCCGGCGCTTGCGCCAATGTCAAAAAACCGTCCGACATGGGCGCAGAGCAAAACCACTTGTGCCCATAAAGGCGGTACGCCTCCCCCACCGGCTCGGCCCGCGTGGTGTTGGCCCGCACGTCGGATCCGCCCTGTTTTTCCGTCATCGCCATGCCCAGCGTGGCCCCGGTTTTGGACGCAAGCGGCTTTGCGGACCCGTCATAAAGCCGCGATGTCAGCTTCGGCACCCAGGCCTCAAACAGATTGGGCGCAGCCTGCAGCGCGGGCACAGCCGCATAGGTCATCGTCATGGGACAACAGCTGCCGGGCTCCACCTGGCTGGCCAGATACACCATCGCTGCATGGGTCGCATGCCCGCCCTCGCGCCCCTCCCACGGGATCGCGGCATAGCCCGCCCCGAGGCCTGTTTGAAGGCACTGATGATAGGCCGGATGAAACCGAACTTCATCCAGCCGCCGCCCGCCTGCGTCAAAGGTCACAAGCTCCGGCGGGTGACGATTGGCCTCCCGCCCGGCCTCTTGCAGTGCGCATGTGCCCAATGTGGCGCCAAACCGCGCAAGATGGTCGGCATCCGCACCCGCGACCGCCACATGATCGCGCAATCCCGGATCATCGGCCCAAAGGTCACCATCCCCTCGCATGGGCGGTTGGTTTTCAACCGCATGGGTGGGCAGATCCGATCTGGGTGGCAGATGTGGCATATTTACGCCTCCTTGCGCAGCAGCCTAGCCTGCAACACCTTGATTGCAAAAGGGGGATTCACAAACCGAATCACCTATGCCATCTTGTACGGGATCACCCGACAAGAGGTGACACACAAAGGCAGTTGGACGCAGATGACCCACAATCAACGCCCCGGTTTAGGCGCAGCGGTATTCGTTTTGATCGCTTTCCTCGTTGGGGGCTACTTTACCTTTGCTGCGGTTCAGGGCGATTACGGTCTGTTTCAACGCGCTGAGATCGAAGGACAGGAACGCGCCTTGGCGGCACGGCTGGCCGCGTTACAGGCTCAGGTCGATGAGATGGAAAACCTGACGTCGCGCCTGTCCGACACCTATCTGGATCTGGATTTGCTGGATCAACAAGCCCGCGATGTGCTCGGAATGATCCGCGCAGATGAGATCGTGATCCGCTAGCTATTGCGTTTGGCCGCTGCGTTCGGCGCATGGCAAGCCTCACCTTTGCGCCACGGATTCGCACCGACAAACCGTTCTGTAGGATTTCACGATGGTCCATTGCTTGGCCTGCGAAACCCACACTTGGCCGGCCTGGATTTGGCCATGGGATCATTTTGCACGTCGATGGCACGCCACCGGGATCCGTCGAGACCGCCTTTGGCGCGCGCGACCTGTCGGCCCGTGACGCACCGGCCCTTTCACTTTACGTTGGCCTGGTGCGCGCTCCGCGCCACAACCCGTTCCACCCGCGCAGTTGCGTCGCATGCGGGCACCAAATTCCCCCTCGCCAGCCACCCACGACCTGTGCTATAAAGTAGTTTAACGTTAAACTATTTATTTGGCGGAGGAGGAGACGCCCCATGGCCACTCGAAAAAAACCCGCAAAACCAAATGTTTCCGCGGAAGAGCTGAAAACCTATTACCGCGACATGTTGTTGATCCGGCGATTCGAAGAAAAAGCAGGTCAGCTCTATGGCATGGGCCTGATCGGCGGGTTTTGCCATCTCTATATCGGGCAAGAGGCCGTTGTGGTGGGGCTTGAGGCCGCCACCGAGGACGGCGACAAACGCGTTACCACCTACCGCGATCACGGTCATATGCTGGCCTGTGGTATGGAACCTGGCGGCGTTATGGCCGAACTGACCGGGCGCGAGGGGGGCTATTCCCGCGGCAAAGGCGGGTCGATGCACATGTTCAGCACCGATAAGCACTTCTATGGCGGTCATGGCATTGTCGGGGCCAATGTGCCCCTTGGTGCGGGCTTGGCCTTTGCAGACAAGTATCTCGACAATGGCCGTGTCACCTTCACCTATTTCGGCGACGGGGCGGCCAACCAAGGCCAGGTCTATGAGACATTCAACATGGCCGCGCTTTGGGATTTGCCGGTGATTTTCGTCATTGAGAACAATCAATACGCCATGGGCACGTCCATGGCCCGCTCCACATCGACACCGGATATCTACACCCGCGGTGCTGCCTTTGGAATTCCGGGTGAAGCGGTCGACGGGATGGATGTTCTGGCCGTCAAAGAGGCGGGCGAGAAGGCGGTCGCGCACTGCCGGTCCGGCAAAGGCCCCTACATTCTTGAGGTGAAGACCTACCGCTACCGGGGCCATTCCATGTCCGACCCCGCCAAGTATCGCACCCGCGAAGAGGTGCAAAAGGTCCGCGAAGAAAAGGACTGCATCGAACATGTCCGTGACCTTCTGCTTTCTGGAAAACACGCCACGGAGGATGATCTCAAAGCCATCGACAAAGAGATCAAGGCCCAGGTCAACGCCTCTGCGGAGTTTGCCAAGGAAAGCCCGGAGCCGGCCCTCGAAGAATTGTGGACCGATATCTACGCCACCGAGATGAAACAAGCGGCCCCGGTGTAAGGAGAAACGACCATGGCAATCGACATTCTTATGCCCGCCCTGTCGCCCACGATGGAGGAAGGCACGCTCGCAAAATGGCTGGTCAAGGAAGGCGACACTGTGGCCTCCGGGGACATCATGGCCGAGATCGAAACCGACAAAGCCACAATGGAATTTGAGGCCGTCGACGAAGGGGTGATCGGCAAGATCCTGATCCCTGAGGGCACAGAGGCCGTGAAGGTCAACACGCCCATCGCCGTGCTGCTCGAAGAGGGTGAGAGCGCCGACAATATCGCCCCCTCTGCCCCCGCGCAGCCCAGCACCGCCGAGACTGCCGCGCCAGCGGCGGACGAGGCCCCGACGGCACCGGCAACCGCGGCCGCTCCGCAACCCGTCACGGCCGACACAAGCCTTGACTGGCCGGACGGCACAGAGATGAAATCCGTGACCGTGCGCGAGGCCTTGAACTCCGCCATGGCCGAAGAGATGCGCCGCGACGACACGGTGTTCATCATGGGCGAAGAGGTCGCCGAGTACCAAGGCGCCTACAAGATCACCCAAGGGCTTTTGGATGAATTCGGCGCCAAACGCGTGGTCGACACCCCCATCACCGAACACGGCTTTGCCGGCATCGGTGTGGGTGCGGCGTGGGGCGGGCTCAAGCCAATCGTGGAATTCATGACATTCAACTTCGCCATGCAAGCCATTGATCAAATTATCAATTCAGCGGCCAAAACGCTGTACATGTCTGGCGGTCAGATGGGCAGCCCGATCGTCTTTCGCGGGCCCAACGGGGCCGCCGCCCGCGTTGCCGCACAGCATTCTCAGGATTACGCGGCGTGGTACGCCCATGTCCCGGGGCTCAAAGTGGTGCAGCCTTACTCGGCCGCCGATGCCAAGGGTCTGCTGAAAACGGCCATCCGCGATCCCAACCCTGTCATCTTCCTCGAAAACGAAATCCTCTACGGCAAAAGCTTTGAGGTTCCGGTGCTCGATGATTTTACCATTCCCTTCGGCAAGGCCCGCGTGGCACGCGAAGGCACGGATGTGACGATCATCAGTTTCGGCATTGGCATGACCTACGCGCTGGAGGCCGCTGAGGTGCTCGCGGGTGACGGCATCTCCGCCGAGGTGATCGATCTGCGCACCCTGCGCCCGATTGACTATGACACGGTCATCGCGTCGGTGATGAAAACCAACCGCTGCGTCACGGTCGAAGAAGGCTGGCCTGTGGCCTCCATCGGCAATCATATCTCTGCCACGCTGATGCAGCGGGCGTTCGACTATCTCGACGCGCCGGTGATCAACTGCACGGGTAAGGATGTGCCGATGCCCTATGCCGCCAACCTGGAAAAGCTGGCGCTGACCTCGACCAAAGAGGTGTGTGAAGCCGTCCATCAAGTGACCTACCGGTAAGGAGACCGCGCCATGGCAATCGAGATACTCATGCCCGCCCTGTCGCCCACGATGGAAGAGGGCACGCTGGCCAAATGGCTGGTCAAGGAAGGTGACGAGGTCAGCTCAGGTGACTTGCTGGCCGAAATTGAAACGGACAAAGCCACGATGGAGTTCGAAGCCGTCGACGAAGGCGTGATCGGCAAGATCCTGATCGCCGAGGGCACCGAGGCGGTCAAGGTCAACACCCCCATCGCGATGTTGCTGGAAGAGGGCGAATCTGCAGACGATCTCGCCGCGCCAGCGGCGCCCCCCTCGCCCGCCGCGCCAGCGGCGCCACCTGAAGCACCAGCCGTCCCCCCCAAAGCGAGCGCAAGCGAGCGCATCTTCGCCTCGCCCTTGGCGCGCCGCATCGCGGCGCAAAAAGGCATAGATCTCAGTCAGATCACCGGGTCTGGCCCCCATGGGCGTATCGTGAAAGCAGATGTCGAGACCGCCGAGGCGCAGCCACAGAAATCCAACGAGACCGCAACCAAATCCGCGCCGCCCCAAGAGCGCGCCGCGCCCGCGGCAAGCGGGCCGTCAACCGATACCGTGCGCGCCATGTATCAAGACCGCGAGGTCGAAGAGATCGCGCTAGACGGCATGCGCAAAACCATTGCCGCCCGTCTGACAGAAGCCAAACAGACGATTCCACATTTCTACCTGCGCCGGGATATTCAGCTCGATGCGCTGCTCAAATTCCGCTCTGAGATCAACGCGCAGCTTGAGCTACGCGGCGTCAAACTGAGCGTCAATGACTTCATCATCAAAGCCTGCGCCAACGCGTTGCAGGCCGTGCCCGCGTGCAATGCCGTCTGGGCGGGCGACCGGGTGCTCCAGCTCAAAGCCTCCGACGTGGCCGTGGCCGTGGCCATCGAAGGCGGGCTTTTCACGCCCGTGCTGCGCGACGCGGACAGCAAGTCACTCTCGGCGCTGTCGTCGGAGATGAAAGACCTCGCCGCCCGGGCGCGCGAGCGTAAACTGGCGCCTCATGAATATCAGGGCGGCAGCTTTGCCATCTCCAATCTCGGCATGTTCGGCATCGACAATTTCGACGCGGTCATTAACCCCCCGCATGGTGGCATCCTCGCCGTGGGCGCAGGCGTCAAGAAACCCGTGGTCGGGGCCGACGGGGCGGTGAGCGTCGCGACAGTTATGTCGGTGACAATGTCGGTCGATCACAGGGTCATAGACGGCGCGCTTGGGGCTGAATTCCTAAAGCACATTGTGGATAACCTCGAGAACCCGCTGGCGATGCTGGCGTAAGCCAAAAAATGACGCAAAAGTGACCACAAAACTGATGCGCGCAGGTCACCCTCAACAGGTTTTTGCACTGCGGCAATCGACGTCCTCGACCCAAGGCATGTAGGCTACCCAAGAGCAGTTTCCTTGGGGGAGTTTGACAATGATCAATCGACGCGCCGTAACGTTTGGACTGGCCGCCGCGCTGATCGCGCCGGGTGTGGCGCGGGCCAATGACCGGTTCAACCGGACCACATCCAGTAATCCGCAGGTTTCAACGCGGTCGACCACGGCCAATACGCCCACCCGGGTCCGTTTTGACCAAGCGTTTTATAATGCGTCAGCCCAACGTCATGCCGCCGATATTGCGGCCCTGACCCAGGCCTTCATCGATCTTGGCCCTGGCGTGAGCCCTTATGAGGCCGCCCGCGCCGCGCGTGTCGTCTACACCTATGTCGACCAGCTAAAGATTGAGTATCAGATCACCGGATCCCCGCTGGCGCACAACACGCAAGTTAACATGGGGCTAAAACCGCGCGGCCTGTGCTGGCACTGGGCCCATGACCTTGACGCCCGCCTGATGCGCGAGCGGTTCCAGACGCTAGAAATCCACCGCGCCATCGCCAATCACAACAACTTGCGGCTGGAACATTCCACGACCATGCTGGGCCGTCGCGGCGATCCCATGTACAAGGCCATCGTGCTGGATCCCTGGCGGCTGGGCGGCACCCTCTTTTGGGACATTGCGGCCAATGACACGCGCTATGACTGGACCGACCGCGACCAGGTCTTTGCATATAAGCGCGCCAAAGCCGAAGGTCGCAGCATGCGGACCGTCGGCACGCAATCAGGATTGCAACGCGGGGCCAGCCCGACAACCACATCCACGACACGTGCCAACACGTCGACAACAACGCAGGCCAGCGCCACGACGACGCGCCGCACAGGGTTTAACCGCGTTTTGGATTGATCGTATGATTTGATATTGAAAGGAGCGCAGGACCTCTGGTTCTGCGCTCCTTTTTATGAGTTTCGCTCAGCGCACGCCCAAAAGCTGATCCATGGCCACGGACGGATGATCGCATCCCGCCTCGCCCACAATACGCGCGGGCACGCCGGCGACTGTTTTGCAGGGCGGCACCTCTTGCAGCACCACGGACCCGGCTGCAATCCGGCTGCACGAGCCAACCTTGATATTGCCCAGCACCTTTGCGCCAGCACCAATCAGAACCCCATCCCCGATCTTGGGGTGACGATCCTCTTCTTCTTTGCCGGTTCCGCCCAAAGTGACCGAATGCAGCATCGAGACATTGTCGCCCACAACAGCAGTTTCACCGATCACGATGGAATGGGCGTGATCGATCATGATGCCTTTGCCAATCCGGGCCGCGGGGTGGATATCCACGCCAAACACCTCCGACGAGCGCATCTGCAAAAACCGTGCCATATCGCGGCGTCCATTTTTCCACAGCCAATGCCCCACGCGATAGGCCTGAACGGCCTGAAACCCTTTGAAGTACAAGAGAGGCAGGATGTACCGGTCGCAGGCGGGGTCACGATCAAACACCGCCACAATGTCCGCGCGCGACGAAATGCCCACCTCTGGGTCCTCGCGGTAGGCCATGTCGCAAATCTCACGCAGGATCTGTTCGCTGAGCTCATTGGAGGTCAGCTTCATCGACACGCGATAGGCCAACGCCGACTCAAGGGAGCGGTGGTGCAGAATAGAGGAATGCACAACACCGCCCAAAAGCGGCTCATCGGCCAATGTATCTTGAGCTTCGCGTTTGATCTGTTCCCAAACCGGATCAACTTCGGTCAGTTGTGTGCGAGTATAGGCCATGGGTCTCTCCTGCCGTCTGGCGTGGTGTATAGCAGATATGACGCATTTTCAAAATGCAAAGCCGTGATGGTACAAATCACGAAATGTGAGGTCTCAAACGTGAACACATCAGATCTGGCCGCCTTTCGCGCACAAATCGAAACCCGCCTGTCTGAGTTGGACACCGAGGATGGGTTGGGCCACTCCGGTCAAGCCACAGTGACGCTGGATCAGCAAGCCGTGGGGCGGCTCAGCCGGATGGACGCCCTGCAAAATCAGGCGATGGCCAAAGCCACGGGCGCACGCAGACAGGCCGAACGGACCCGGCTTAAGGCCGCTCTTCTACGTCTGGAGGACGGGGAGTTTGGCTATTGCGAGGGGTGCGGCGAGGAGATCCCAATGGGGCGATTGAAGCTGAATCCTGCGGTGTTGATGTGTGTGGTGTGCGCGCGGGGTTGAGCGGTGATCGCGCCTATCCTGAGCGGGCTTGTCTTGATTGGACCCGCGGTGCCCATTGCCCGTCTTTGACATGCGGTCCAGCCATTTTTTCTTCCGATGGCGGCTGAGATCGCACCTGTTCGAACATACGCCGGGCCCACTGGCCCGGCGGACTTTTACTGCGCGACGTTTTTGCTTTTTGCGGCCAATCGCTCGGCAATGCCGTCAGCCGACAATGCGGATTTGGGCGCGCCGCTGCCGCGCATCTTTTCCATTGATCGCGCGCCAAGATAGGCAAACACAACAACAAATCCCAAGGTCCCGAAGGCCAAAACTCCTACTAGCGTTTCCATAATCTGCTCCTTTTGGTTAGGTGAAAGGAGTTACGGATGGTCACCGCTAGCGGATTGAATTTTCACAAAACTCTTACAAAGAGCCCAAGTTTTGGCCAAAATCTGCTCAGCAAATCGGCGCTTTGATGAAAATCAATTCACTAAAACGATGACAATCAGCCAAAACACCAAAAGACCGATCCAACCGAAATACCCCGCCAAGAGGCTGAGCGCGAACAACGCGGCGATCACACCGGCGATAATCATGGCCTGATTTGGGACGGGGCGCGTCTTTAGGCTCGTGTCGATCTCGTCAAAACTGCGCCAGCGGCAGACCCCTGCAATCAGGGACACCGTTACGCCGCGGCAGATCGATCCCATCCGATGCGTTATGGTGTGCGTGGTTTGTGCCATGACAAATGGGCCTTGAGTTCTAACCGGTGTCTTCGCCCGTTATTCCTATCACGCGAGGTTCCATTGGGGCAAGCAGGGGCAAGCCTCGACCATCACCTCACCCGCTGCGGCCAAGGCGCCCGTTTCACCGAGACGAGGCGCGCTTGAGAATGTCAGCCGCGTCGGGATGATCCAAAAGCGACTCGTTGACCTCATAATCCATGTGGCGACGGTTTTCGTGGCCCGGCAGCGTTTGCGCCAAGGCCTCTTTCAACTCGCGGGGCAAGGCATCACGCGTGCGCGTGTCGACAAGGAAGGTTTCCGCCGAAATGCCTTCGGCAAAAATGATGTGGTGGCGATCAAACAGCAGCTGGAAATAGTCGACAAAGCCGCCCATCTGCCGGGTGACCGTATCGCCATTCACCAAATGGCGCGCACGCACCAGCACCTCTTTGCGGCCAGCACCCAGTGCGTCAAACCGCTGATAGATGAACAAGCGGTGGTCCGGACTGACGATGAGGTCATTTTCATTGTGCAGCGTGCCAGCCTTGATCCGAATTGGGGCAAAATCGCCCACCGCGCGGACCGTGGAATGCCCGATCCAACGAATGGCTTGCGGACCGTCATCACGGGTCAACACCATGTCCCCGACGGTCAGCTCTTCAATCGGTTTTTGGATGCCCGATGCCATCGTGATGTGGGTGCCGCGCGAAAAGGACACACAGGCCACTTCCGCAAATTTGCGGCGCGCGCGTTCGCGGTCGATCCCGACCAGGACGTAGCCTGTTTTGGGTTGCATATGCGCCAGCGGCAGACCGAACACATTGGTCACATTGCCGGCCTCATCCACTTCGACGAGGACGATCATTTCGGTGGTCAGACCCGTGGCCGACATCAGCGTGAGGCAGCAATCCAGATGCAGCGCGGCACCGGATGTGCCGACCTGCGTGTCACTGCCCACAACCAGACGTCCGTCATCCTTGGTTTCCACGGACAGACGGTGGGTGATGGCGTCAGAGTGCAATTCATATGTGTCGTCGAGGTCAAGCTCTGCTGCGAAAGACAGCGGGTCGCCCATATTGGCGCCATTGACCACTTCGACGTCATTTGCGCGAAAGACCGGGATAGACTGCGCCGGTTTCAGCGCGGTTTTCAGGATGTGTTCCGGGGACATATCGCCTTGCGATGATGCGTCGGACATCGGTGTATCAGAGGTGTTGGACGGTTTGCTCATATCTTACTCATGCACTCAATCAAAACGGTATTGCGGGCTTTGCGCCTCTGATCTCGTGCGTAGATTGGATTTATGGCAGTTTGTAGTCATTTACCCGTCGTTTTACTGGCATTTGTTTTGTTGGCTTTGTCAACCGAATGGGTGATACCTGTGTGCGAGAGAGCCCTGATACCAGATGCGCAGCGCCAAAATTGGCAGAAAACTGCTCAAAATGTCGGAAAACAGGGTGCGTCGCTTAGGCGAGCACGATATCAAGCCGGTCCGTTTTAGACCGCGCCTTTGGAAAGGACCTTCGCATGGATTTGGGAATAAAAGGTAAACGCGCATTGGTTTGTGCCTCGTCCAAAGGGTTGGGATTGGGCTGTGCCGAGGCTCTGGCGGAGGCCGGAGTGGATCTGGTCATGAATGCCCGCGGATCTGACGCGCTGGAGGCCGCGGCCGAGACCATCAGATCGACCTATGGCGTCAGCGTGACCACCGTGGCCACCGATGTCACCACCGCCGACGGTCAGGCCGCAGTTTTGGACGCCGCAGGCCCGTTGGACATCATTGTGAACAACGCTGGCGGCCCCCCACCCGGCATGTGGCATGATTGGGACCGCGATGATTTCATTGCCGCGCTGGATGCAAATATGCTGACCCCGATCGCGCTGATGAAAGCCACCCTGCCCGGTATGATGGAGCGCGGCTGGGGCCGTGTGGTCAATATTACGTCTGTGTCGGTCAAGGCGCCTGTGCCGGTGCTGGGCCTGTCCAACTCTGCCCGTGCGGGATTGACAGGCTATGTGGCGGGCACATCGCGGCAGGTCGCCGGCAAAGGTGTGATCATCAACAATCTGCAACCCGGCATTCACGCCACCGACCGGGCGGATGCGCTCGACAAAGGGGCCGCAGACGCGCAAGGGATCACGCCGGAAGAAGCCAAGGTGCAGCGATGCGAAACCATCCCCGCCGGGCGCTACGGCACGCGGCAAGAGTTCGGCGCCGCTTGCGCCTTTTTGTGCTCTCAACATGCGGGGTTCATCGTGGGCCAGAACATCCTGCTGGATGGCGGTGCCACCAATACGACAATGTAGCCCCCTCCACGTCGCATGACCATCACCCCGCTTGATACCAAGGCCGGGACAGAGCAGGCGCCGGGCCTGATCTATGCCGAGATGCCTCTGAGCGGTCAGATTGTGCGTCTTGCAACCGATCTTTACCTGCCCAAGTCCGCCGCCCGCCCGGCACCGCTTTTGGTCTGGTTGGGGGCGGATATTCTCAGCGATCGGTCCGCCAATCCGGCAGGCCCTAGACGCTTGGCCGAGGTTCTGACCCGCCACGGGGTGGCCCTGGCCACACCCTCGGTGCGGGTGGGCGCGGCGCGCTCGGACTTGCCCAACGGGGTGGTCGAACGTCTCGCCCGCATCGAAAAGGATCGCGACCTGAGCGTTGATCCCGTGCTGTCCACCTTTCCCGCCATGGCCGCAACCGAAGACATTTGCGCCTTTCTGGCCTGGGTCGAGGTGCAAGGCGCGCAGTTCGGGCTCTCTGGCCAAGTGGTTCTGGCAGGGGCGAGCACGGGCGCGGGCCTTGCCTTCAATACGGCCATTGTCGCCCCGCGCTTGGGTCTGAGCCGCCCTGCCCCGGTCGGATTGATGTCTTACTCTGGCACCTGCGCCTGGCCGTCCTTTTTCGCGCCGGGCGCGATGCGCGCCTTTGCCATGCACAACCCCACCGACCGCCGCATGTCCATCGCGCCGGTCCGTGTGATGGCCCAACTTGATCCGCTGTTCGAGCTGATCGAAAGCATCGAACAGGCGCATGGCTCTCTTGGGCTTTGGCCGCAGGAAACCACGCAAGACGCCTGTGGCCGCATCCTGGCCCGCGTGCATCGGTGGTGCGCGACCTAACGGGATTTCACGTTTTCGGGACATTGGCACAAACCGCTGGCGCGGGCGGAGGCAGAGGTTCTACAAGCCCCGCCACACGAGTGCAGACCAGAGGTTCCCCATGCAAGCCACCGCCATCATTGTCCTTTTCGCTGCTGTGGTCCTGGCCAGTCTGCTTATCGCGCCCCGCCGCGCCACGATCGACGGTTTCTTCAGCGGCCGCAGCCCGTCAGGCGACGCGCCCGGGCTCTGGGTTTTGGTACTAAGCCAGGTCACCACCTGGATTTTCGCCCGGTCGCTGATGAACTCTGCCATTCTGGGGTACTATTATGGGATCTGGGGCGTTCTGGCCTATGCCGCTTATTACGGGTCCTTCCTGACCGGGGCGATGATCGTCGACCGTTTGCGCGCGAAAGGTGCCGGATCCGTGCAAGACTGGCTGGGTGAGGCGTTCGGCCCTGCAGGACATGTGACCTACAATATGGTCATCGCCTTGCGCCTGTTGTCGGAAGTGTTTGCCAATCTTCTGGTCGTCGGCCTGATCTTTGCTGCCGCTTTGCCTGAGGTCGGCGTGGCGAAAGAGGCCTCGATCCTGCTGGTCGCTGTGCTGGGCCTCGCCTATTCCGCCTGGGGCGGGCTGAGCGCCGCCATGCGCACCGATGTGCTGCAAATGCTGATTTTTCTGGTGGTGTTCGCCGCGGCCTTTATTGCCCTGATCCTCAGCCCCGGGTTTGATCTGGGCGCGGTCTTGACCTCGACCGGTGCGTCGGGCGCGTGGAATGGTCAAGTCCTTCTGATCGTTGCTTTTTTGCAGGTCTTTTCCTACCCCGCCCATGACCCGGTGATGATGGATCGCGGCTTTCTCGCAGACCGCAAAACCACCCGGGCGTCTTTCCTCCACGCCTTCTGGCTCTCCTCGCTCTGTATTATCGCCTTTGGGTTCTTTGGCATCCAAGCCGCCTTGATAGGCGCAGAGTACGAAACACAGCTTCTTGGCACCTGGATGCAGATGTTCCCGGCTTGGATTTTTGTGGCCCTTCTCGTGTCCTTGCTCATTTCCGCGCTCAGCACGCTCGACAGCGCGTTGGCGAGTGCTGCACGTCTGGTGGTGGATGAACTGAAAATCACACCGCGCACATTGAATGGCGGGCGTCTGGCCATGGTGGTCTTTATGGTGGCCGGCACCGCGCTGACCCTGTGGGACAATCAAACACTGTTTGACGCGGTCGCCGTCAGTGGCACCGCCAGCATGTTTCTCACACCCGTCTTGATCGTCGGTCTTTTCATGGGCCGGCGCGTGCCCGTGTGGTCCTATTTGGGCGCCTTCAGCGCGGCGATGATCGGCGCGTGGGCCTATTTTGCCCGGGATGGGATGATCTGGTCTGCGGTGCTGCCCGAGGGGCACAAATACGAGCAACTGCTGGCGATTTGCGTCGTGGTTTTGATGGTCGGATTTGCCTCGGTCCTGCTGGGGGCGAAGCGCAAAGCGGCAGAACCCGGCGCGGAATCAAGGGCGTAGCATGTGCTCAACAATGCGCATGCAAGCGAAAGATTGGTCGCTATGCCGCGCATTTTTTCCCAGTTAATCCCCGCGAAGCCCGCATTGGTCCTTCCACATCCCGCACGGAAGGCTTAGATACATTCAAGGAAATTCAAAGGGGCGCCACCAGATCAGCCCCATGGATGGGAGAAAACGCAATGCTGAACAATATTGGCCTTCCAGGCATTCTTCTTATTGCTGTGGTCGTGCTCGTGCTTTTCGGCCGTGGCAAAATCTCGTCGCTGATGGGCGAAGTGGGCAAAGGCATCACCTCGTTCAAAAAGGGCGTAGCTGACGGCACCAAAGAACTCGATGACGCCTCCGAGGCGGCAGAGACGGCGAAAGACGTCACGCCGGAGCAGGAAAAAGATAAGGCCTGATCTAGCCCATGTTTGATCTTGGCTGGACCGAGCTGATGGTCATCGGCATCGTGGCCCTCATCGTGGTGGGGCCCAAAGACCTGCCCGGCATGTTCCGCACGGTGGGCAATTTTGTCGGCAAAGCCAAGAAAATGGCGCGCGAGTTCTCCAAAGCGATGAACGACGCCGCCGATGATGCCGGTGTGAGCGATGTGAAACGCACGCTCGACACCGCCACGAACCCAATGAAATCCGCGATGAATGAGGTCAAGAAATCGACCGAAAGCTTCACCGCGCAGACCATGGCCGGGCCGAAGCGCGCAGAAATGACACCCGAACGCGCCGAAATGGCCGAAAAGATTTCCAAACGCGGGGCGGAAGTCGCCGAAGAACGCATCGCCCGCGAGGCCGCTGAGAAAGCCGCGCCGAAACCCGCCGCCAGTGGGTCTGCCAAAAAACCGGCGAAACCCAAGACAGCGGCGAAAAAACCGGCAGCGAAACCCGCCGCCAAGCCAAAAGCAGCACCTAAGAAAGCTGCCGCCAAACCGGCCGCGAAGCCCAAGAAGAAAGCGGCCAGTAAATCATGAGCGACGCGACCGATCAGACCACAGAGGACGAGATCGAGGACAGCTCCGCGCCTTTGATCGAGCATCTTGCCGAGCTGCGCACGCGGCTGATCCGATCTGTCATCGCGTTTATCGTGGGCATCGTGCTCGCCTTCACGGCGGCTGAGCCGATCCTGCAATTCCTGCTCGCGCCCATTGAGGAAACCCTGCGCCAACTGGGCGATCCCTCGCCCACGATGCAGTACACGAGCCCGCAGGAATATCTCTTTACCTTGTTCCGCATCTCCATGGTGTTCGGCTTTATGATGGCCTTCCCGGTGATTGCGCACCAGATGTGGCGCTTTATTGCACCGGGGCTGTATCGCAATGAAAAACAGGCGTTTTTGCCGTTTATCATCGCCTCGCCCATCATGTTCTTCCTCGGCGCGGCCTTCGCTCATTTCGTGGTGACACCCCTCGCCATGGCGTTTTTTCTGGGCTTTGCCGATGTCAGCTCAATCTTTGCCAATCTTATGACCTCGGTCATTTCCGCGCCTGAGATCGTGCAGGATGAAAGCCTGCCGGTGATCCCCGATAACTTTGCCGCGATCGTTCCGGAAACCGAAGAAGGCATCCGCATCACCTTCTTCGGCAAGGTGAATGAAAGCCTCGACATCACGCTCAAATTTATCATGGCCTTTGGTATCTGCTTTCAGCTGCCTGTGCTGCTGACGCTAATGGGCAAGGCAGGATTGGTCAGTGCTGTGGGTCTGGGCGGCGTGCGTAAATACGCGATGGTGGGCATCCTGGTTCTGGCCGCTCTGGTCACGCCTCCGGATGTCATCACGCAGCTCATTCTGTTTACCGTGGTCTACGGGCTTTATGAGATTTCGATCTTTCTCGTGCGGCGGGTGGAAAAATCGCGCGAGGCGCGACTTAAGGCCGAAGGGGTTTGGTTCGAAGACGATGACGATGGCGACGTGATGGAAGACGAATTTGCCGATGACATCGCTGAGGCCGCGCTTGATGAGCCTTCCAAGGATAAAAAGAAGTGACTGACCCGCTGGAGCGGATCGCCAACGCGCTGGACCGGATGAGCCCACCGCCCGGTGGCGCGCCTGATTTTGCCGCCGCGGATGCCTTCGTGTGGCATGTGGACCCGGACCGCCTTGTGCCGGTGCCTGAGGTCAATCGCGTCGATATGGGCTTGCTCGTGGGCATCAACCGATCCCGCGACACGCTTTTGGCCAACACGCTGCAATTCGCCCGCGGCCTGCCTGCCAATAATGCGCTCCTTTGGGGCGC
>JBCCDT010000012.1:0-46310 GCA_039030635.1 Pseudomonadota bacterium | reverse complement strand
GCTTTGGTGCGGGTGATTTCATCTGTATTCCATTTCGGCGCGATGTCTTGCGGCAACCGCTGCATCAAGGCCTCAGAAAACGCCATCGCGTCACATTGCACCGTGATCTCCGCCCCTTGCTGATCGACAAGCACCTCTGGGTCGATATCCACGCGGATCATTGGGCAGGTATGGCCAAGCTCGGTCCGCCATAGATCGCATTCAGACAGCTCGCATCCGATCACGACGACCAAATCGGCCGCCGCGAGGACGGCTTGACTGTCGGGACGGGCAAGGTAGCTGCCGTAATTCAGCGGCTCATCGCGCGGCAGAAGCCCGCACCCGGCATAGCTGAGAAAAACCGCTGCACCGCTGCACTTGACCAATCCGCGCGTGGCATCCTCTGCGGCCTCTCCATATCGCGCAAGGCCACCGCCAAGAACGAAGAGTGGCGCGGTCGCCTCAGACACAAGGCGGGCGATTTTGTCCATCTGGTCGGATCCCGGTTGCGCCGGATTGGACGGTGCCGTGCTGGCCTCATGATCACCGGGGCGACGATCAGGCGGCGGATTGGCCCCGCCTTCAAGCAAAGAGATAGGGACCTGAATGTGTTTGGAGCGCGGACGCTTGGCAGCAAACTCCGCCCAGGCACGGTCAATCAAACCATAGGCGGCATCGGCAGTGCGGGCCTCATGGCTCCATTCGCAGACGCAATCAGCCGCGGCGCGTTGATCGAGCATCTGATGGAGCTGCCCACGGGTGAAAGATGTCTCGTCCAGACACGACGAGATCGCGAGTACGGAGACAGAGTCAGAGTAGGCCTGCCCCAGCGGCGTCATGATATTGCACAGCCCCGGCCCGGTGATCACATAGGCCACGCCCGGTTTGCCTGTGGCCCGCGCATAGCCATCGGCCATAAAGCCCGCGCCCTGTTCGTGGCGGGCGAGCACGTGTTGGATGCCCGCCTCTTCGATGCCGCGATACATCTCTTGGTTATGCACACCGGGGATGCCAAAAATCACATCCACTCCGCGCGATTTCAACATATGGCTGATCTGCGCACCTAACGGACGGTTGCTCATGTCACACTCTCCAGAAACTTAAGGTGAAGATCGCGTAGACGGCAAAAAGCTCCAACCGCCCGATCAGCATCCCCGCTGACAGAACCCATTTCGCCACATCATTCAAGGGCGCGTAGTTGCCAGCCGGCCCGATGGTTTCGCCCAGACCCGGCCCGATATTGGCCAAGGCGGCCGAGGCGCCGGAGACGGAGGTGACAAAATCAAGTCCCGTGAGGCCCAGCGCCACGGACATCACGCCCAAGGTGACCACGAAAAAGACAAAGAATGACATCACCGAGGTCAGCACGTCATCCACCACCGGGCGACCTTGGTAGCGCGGGGTGAAAATGCCATGCGGGGAATAGATGCGCTGCAACTGGACCTTCACCGAGGCAAAGAGGAGCTGATAGCGAAACACCTTGATCGAGCAGGATGTCGACCCCGCGCAGCCGCCGATGAGGCCGATGAAGAAAAGCATGGCAACAGGAAAGCTGCCCCAGGTCATGTAATCGGCATTGGCGTAGCCGGTGCCCGTGAGGATCGACACCGTGTTGAAAAGAACCCGGCGAAAGGCGGCCTCAGACAGATCACCCTGATTTTGCCACTGCCACAGCGTGAGGATCAGCACGAGGTTGAAGGCCGTCAGGAAAAAGCCCTGGATTTGACGATCGCGCAAAAGGGGCTCGGCGGTGCCGGCCGTCAATTGCACGAAACGCACAAATGGCAGCGCGGCTAGCATCATAAAGATCACCGCGAAATACTGCGCAGCCGGGCTGAAGGCGGCAAAGGAGATGTCGTAATTGGCAAAACCGCCGGTGGCCACGGTCGTCATCGCGTGGACCGTGGCATCAAAGACATCCATGCCAGAGGCGAGGTACGCGCCCGCGCAAACCAAAGTGAGCGTGATGTAAATGACGGAAATGCGTGACGAAATTTCCGTTGCACGCGGCAGGATTTTCCCAAATGTATCAAAGCTCTCTGAGCGGAAAATCTGCATCCCGCCCACGCGCAGCTCTGGCAGAAACACCATGGCCACAACAATGATGCCGATCCCACCCAGCCATTGCGTCAGCCCACGCCACAGCAACAACCCTTTGGGCAATTCATCCAGCCCAATGATCACTGTGGCCCCAGTGGTTGTGAGGCCTGACATGGCCTCAAAAATCGCGTCTGTGGCGCCAAGCTGCGTGGCGCCAAACATATACGGCAAAGCGGCAAAGAACGGCAGGGTCAGCCAGACACCGAAAGTCAGCAGAAACGTCTGCTGAATGGTCAGCCGGTCATGTTCACCTTTCGAACAAGCGAAGGCCACGCCGCCACCGATCACAAGGGTCAGGATCGCGCTTTTCGCGAAAACAAGCCAGGATTCCCCGCCCTCGGCCAGGTCGACGAGCATTGGCAGGCACATGGCCACGCCAAGTGTGACGACCATGAGGCCTACAACATACCCGACAGGACGAAAGTCTTGCATAACCTGCAGCCTTGGCCGCGCGGCCGGGAACTGTCAAGCCGGTGCGCTGCGTGCTTTACGAGTAGTAAAGATGCCGGTGAACGTCTTGCGCGATCTGGTCACGGCGCAGGCCGATGCGGGCCAGATCGTGATCCGATTTCTCGGACAGAACGGCGACGGCTTGACGACGATCTTTTACGATCCGCTCAGGCGCGGTCACGATGGCAGACATTGCGCGCTGCAGCGCTGCGCCAAATGCGGCAATTGGGGAATTTGAGTGTGTTGTGTAAGACATTGAGAAACCTCTGATAAGTGGTTTCCTCCCTGATACCCAACATAGTCCGTTCCCATTCAAAGAAGAAGGCGCAAAACCGAAAACCCGGTTTGCGCCCTCCGCAATCATACGAAGTGATTATTCAGCCGGATGTAGCGGCACTTCGCGGTCTGGCATCACAGGCGGGCGTGATGGCTTGCGCGTGCGTTTACGCTTCAGATCGTCCGGCGTCACGCGGGGTTTGGCAACGCGGGCAATCTGCTGGGATGCCCGATTGGTGGCATCGACCGGGTCCAGCGGCTCCACGTCATCGGCGTCAAGTTGCGACGCAGACGGCGTCAAAAACGGGTTATGTCCGCGGAACGTGGCATCGGTCAATGCGAACATCATCCGCATCTGGTTTTCAACCATCATCCCCGCAAGGCGATACCCAGCCGTCGGAAACAAGAATGGATTGGCAAAGTACATGGCAGTCCTCCCGTCAAAGTGCGTGAGCAGGCGCGCTCACTCGTCCTCTTACGATAGGTGCCTCACCACAGATCTTTAACATGCAGGTGACAACGCGCCGCAAACTTTGTGGTGCAACGGTGGGAATGAGCGCAAAACCACGCATTTCGCCCATTTCATGGGCAGTCCGAAAAGGATTTCGGCTCAGCCGATGTGGAAAAGCGTCTTGAACAGTTTGGGGTCAAGCGAGCCCGCCGCAAAGGTGTCGCCTTCTGTCACAACGCTGATCGCGTCATGGCTGTGCAGGCTTTCCTGGTGGCTGGCAATGACGCGGAAATCACCGATGCGCGGGTCCTTTTGCAACTGTTCACAAAACAGCCGCGCGGCGTCTTCGACAAAAATCGGGTTGGCGGCGTTCAGCTCTGCAAAGGCCTGTTCATCCTCGCGCTTGACCATGACCTGCGTCTCGGTCGGCACGGCGACGCGTGCCATCTCGATAAGGTCCTCAAACCACAGCGTGTCAGGCGCGCTCTCATCAATTTCAACAGAGATGCGCGCGACAGAGCGCTGCGAATGCGGCGTGGCCAATTGACCGCGCACTTGGCGGGCATGCTCGCTCAGTTCCAAAGAACATGGGCAGGTCGACGAATACACGTAATCCAAGTGCATGAATTTCTTGCGCACACCTTCTGTGTCAGTGAGTTCGAGCGCGATGTCATAATACTGAAACCCCTCAAGCCCTGACCGCAGCGACCGGATTTTCATCGGATATGAGAATGCCATTTGAATGCGCGCATCCACGCTATCAAGGTCCGAGATGTAGTCGCGCAATGCCGCGTCGATCACACTGAAACTGAAGACTTTTTCAGCATGTTTGTAGAAACTGCGCATGATGCGCGACATGTTAATGCCCTTTTTCTCCGCCTCAAGGCTTACAGAGCCCGTGACAGAGGTTTCCAAGGTCAGATCGCCATTGTCGCGGGTGTGAAACCGGATCGGCAGCCTGAAATTGGAAATGCCCACATGCTGAAGCTGCTTTTTCGCCCCCTTGATCAGCGAGGACGGCCCGTTTTGCAGGTCCGGCATGCCGGCCTTGTAGGTCGCGTCGGGCACAAACTCTTCTGGATAGTCGCGCTTGAGCACGGGATAGTTCGACACTTCCCCTTGCGGCAGCAGACGCGCCACCGATGGGTCAAGATCGGCGATCTCTTCCGGTGAGGCCGTTTCAGCCCACCGTCGCAGCACAGCAAGTGCGGCTTCGGCGTCATCACGATCAAGGGATTTATCCAGATCTGGATGATGAATGTTCATGCGGGTCGGTCCTTATCCGTACGCTGGGGGTAGCATATAGGTGCCCGTGTTGGAATTTCTAATTTATGTCGCGCAAACAAGCGGTTATTGCCTGTTTGGCCATGAGCAACACCTGCCATGCATTTGATATATATGCATTAATATATTTTTCGCATTATCCCGTGAAAACCTGAAACAGACCCGCAAGAACGCCACCCAAAAGCGCGTTACAGCGGATCTGTCACCTTTTCATGACAGACTCAGGCCATCGCAAGCGCGCCCAAAACATCGTCGATCAGGTCTTGAGTGTCCTCGATCCCCACGGACAATCGGATGAGCCCGGGCGAGATACCCAACGCGTCGCGCTGGTCTTCGGTGAGGCGTTGATGCGTCGTGGTTGCCGGGTGCGTGGCGATGGATTTCGCATCGCCCAGATTGTTGGAGATTTTCACAATCTGCAATGCATTGAGAAAGCGAAACGCCGCCTCTTTGCCCCCCGCAAGATCCAACGCGATCATCGTGCCGCCAGAGCCCATTTCCTTTATTGCCAGCGCATGCTGCGGATGGCTTGGGTGACCGGGATAGATCGCGCGGGCCAGTTTCTCATGCCCGGCCAACGCCTCTGACAGCGCCTGGGCCGACGTCGCTTGCGCCCGCACGCGCAGATCCAGTGTTTCGAGACCTTTGAGCAGCACCCAGGCCGTGAATGGCGACATGGAGCCGCCCGTGTGCTTCATGTAAGGCTCCACGGTTTTGCGGATGTAGTCCTTGGATCCAAGGATCACACCGCCCAGGGTGCGCCCCTGCCCGTCTATATGCTTGGTGGCCGAATAGATTATCACATCGGCCCCTTGCTCCACCGCGGCGGAAAAAATGGGCGTGGCGAAGACATTGTCGACCACGACCTTGGCGCCTTTGGCATGGGCCAATTTGGCCACGCCGCGCAGGTCGATCACCTCCAGCGTGGGGTTGGCGATGGTTTCCAGGAAAACCAAAGCAGTGTCGTCGCGGATCGCAGCCCGCCATTGCTCAAGGTCTGTGCCGTCAACGAACGTGACCTCCACTCCGAAGCGGGTGAGCACGTCTTCGAGCACGTAAAGACAGGATCCAAAGAGCGCGCGGGCGGACACCACATGGTCGCCGGCCTTGAGCATGGATATGAGCGCGCCAGACACCGCGGCCATCCCGCTGGCCGTCGCAAAGGCAGCCTCAGTGCCTTCGAGCGCGGCAATGCGATCTTCAAACATGGCCACGGTGGGGTTGCCATAACGGGCATAGATGAACTCATCATCGCCTGTCTCAATAAAGCGCGCCTCGGCGGCCTCAGCGCTGTCATAGACAAAGCCTTGGGTGAGAAAAATCGCCTCGCTCACTTCGCCATATTGGCTGCGACGGCTGCCTTCATGAACGAGTGTCGTGCGGGTGTTCCAGGTTTTGGTCATGATCTTCTCCAAACAAAAAGCCCCTCAACGCGGTCAAGCGAAAGGGGCCTTTCATCCTGACCTTTTAGCGGTTTTTGCTGCGCTTTCGAGAAAACGCCGCGTGGCCCGCAATCCGGTTACAAATCGCCACTAAAGGTTGGGTACGCCGAAGTTTGGGAGCTGTCAATGTCGTGCAAGAGCCCTGCGCGGAATCAAGGCCCTTGGGCCGCCGCGCGTTCGCCTGGCCGTCCCGGGGCATGGCAAAAGGGCAGTTGCAGGGCGCCGCTCGGACGTTCAGCGGGATTGCAGGATAAAGGGCTGCTGATCCCCGTGTCGGATCGCCATGCCACGGCCAGACGAGCGCGCTCTTAGGGTCTCTGAGCCTACTTATTCGACGGGTTCATCGTGGCATAGGTCGCGAACAGCCGCGATTGCGCCATGAAAAACACGAAGATCACCACCGGCATCGCGAAGGTTTCAAAATAGACCCAGAACTCTTCCGATTGCGTGCGCCAGACCACCTCATTGGCCACAGCCGACAAAAAGAACAGCAGCGTCACCCGTTTGGTCAGGATCGACCAGCCCTCGTCTTTCAGCGGCATCATCTCTTCCATCACGAATTTCAGCCAGGATTGCCCGCGCAAAAGCCCGATACCAAGGATGATCGTGAAGAGCAGATAGACCGCCGTGGGCTTCATCTTGAAAAACTTCGGATCGTTGAACCACACGCTCAGGCCACCGAAAACGATCAAAAGCACCGCCGTGACCGCCTGCATCCGCGCCAACCGCCCGGTGAGCGCCCACAAAACGCCAATGCCCAAAAGGAAGATCGGAATGAAGGCCGCCGTAACAGCGACAAAGCCCGTGTATTCCGTGCCGCCGACGACAAATGTCTCGTCCTTGTACATCAGGTAGGCCACGAAAAACCCGATGATCGGGCCGAACTCCAACACGGCCTTCAGCCCGGGATGCACGGTTCGCTCTTTTGGTTTGTCTTCTTGGGCTTGCATGCGCTTTTCTGCCTCTTTTTGGGCGCGTCTTTCAAGGCGCCGGGCCTCACGTCTGCGTGCGTGCCGTTCTTCGCGTGTTTCACCGCTGTTTTCTGACATGCTGCCTACCGGCCTCCAAACTCCACGATGACCGCGCCTGCCGCGATCAAGGCCATCAACGCCATGCGCCGCGGGCCCACTGTCTCTTTCAAAGCGATCCAGCCGATAAAAGCCGCAAAGACAGTCGAGGTTTCACGCAGCACCGCCGCCTCCCCCACCTTGTCCAGCCGCGTGGCCAGCATGATCGAACCGAAGGACATATATGCGACAAACCCGCCAATCACACCCCTTTTCATCAAGGCGACGGGATCGGGCGGGTCGTCCATGCGGCGATAGCGGTAGAGCGCGTAAAACGGCATCACCAGCCCGTCGATCAGGAAAAACCACGCCAGGAAGGTAAATGGGTTGGCCGTGGCGCGGATGCCATAGGCGTCAAACGTCGTGTAAAGCGCCACGAAAAGCCCTGTTGCCACCGCCAGTGCGAGGGCCATGGGCATTGTGTCCCGTGCCACTGTCATGGTGCGCAGGTTGTAGATGGCCAGCCCGTAGATCCCTGACAGCAGCACGCCAACCCCCAGCCATTGCACCGCATTGAAGGTTTCATCGAAAAGAAAATAGGCTCCGATCACGGCAAAAAGCGGCCCGGTGCCGCGCACCACCGGGTAGACCACCGTATAGGCCCCACGCGTGTAGGCCATGCCCTGGAGGATTTTGTAGACCAGGTGGATCAGCCAAACGAGCGCGAAGATGGGCCACATATGCGGCTCAGGCCACGGCACCACGAAGAGCGCGAAGGGGGCGGCCATGATCGCATAGCTCGCATCAATGGCCCCACGGGCAAGCCAAGGATCAAACCGGCCCTTCTGCAGCGCACCAAAGACCGCGTGCAGAAACGCAGCCATGACGGCCAGGATCAGAGCGGCCTGCTTTCCGGCCGGCGTACCTTCCAATCCAAGAAGCCAATCGGTCATCGGATCGTCCGCGCCATGCCGGTGCGCGGTTCAAACCCAAACCTCTCATAAAGTCGCTCTGCCCCAGGGTCGGCAATCATCGAGACGTAACATCCCGTGGGAAGCGCCTGTTCCATCCAATCGGTCAGTGCCTGCATCACGCCTGTCCCCAAGCCGCGGCCCTGAAAATCCGGGTGTACGGCAATATCGGTCACCTGTGCGAAACATCCGCCGTCACCGATAATCCGCCCCATAGCGATCAACTGTCCGCCCGCATCGCGCATCCAAACGGCAAACAGACTATTGTCCAATGCGATCGTTGATGCCCTCTCAGAAAACGCGCCCAGCCCGGTCAGATCTCGCAGCGCGCAATACTCTGCAACCGTGGCTGGATGCTGGGAACGCTCAATCATCCAGCCCAGTCAGCGCCGCTGCGAATTCTTCCGAATCAAATGGAGCGAGATCGTCGATTTGTTCACCGACCCCAATAGCATGGATCGGTAGACCAAATTTGTCGGCCAGCGCGACGAGGACGCCCCCTTTCGCGGTCCCGTCCAATTTCGTCATCACCAAACCGGACACATCCGCCAGCTTTTGGAACGTGTCGACCTGGCTCAGCGCATTCTGCCCTGTTGTGGCATCAAGAACCAAGAGCGTGTTGTGCGGCGCACTGTCGTCCTTTTTGCGGATGACGCGGACGATCTTGGCCAGTTCCTCCATGAGGTCCTGACGGTTTTGCAACCTGCCCGCCGTGTCGATCAAGAGAAGGTCCGCCCCATCGCGGCTCGCTTGCTCCATCGCGTCAAAGGCAAGGCTGGCCGGATCAGAGCCTTCGGGCGCGGTTAAAACCGGCACGCCCGCACGATCGCCCCAAATCTGCAATTGCTCCACCGCGGCGGCGCGGAACGTGTCGCCGGCGGCAATTACCACGGATTTGCCCGCCGCTTTGAACTGGCTGGCGAGCTTACCGATGGTCGTCGTCTTGCCTGATCCGTTGACGCCGACCACCAGCACCACTTGCGGCCGCTTGGGGAAGAGGGGCATCGGACGGGCCACGGGTTCCATGATGCGGGCGATCTCCTGCGCCATGAGTTCCTTGATCTCGCGGCTCGACAGCTTCTTGCCCATCCGCCCTTCTGCCATGTTGGCGGTCACCCGCAGCGCGGTATCGACGCCCATATCGGCCGTGATCAGCAACTCTTCGAGCTGCTCGAGCATGTCATCATCGAGCGCCCGGCGCATGACCACCTTGGTGTCTTTGCGCCCCAAAAGACGGCCCAGAAGACCGGGTTTGCTGGCAGGGTCCGTGACAGGTTCCGCAACAGCTTCGGGGGCTGGCTCGGGCGTTGGCGTAGGTTCCGGCGCGGGTCCGGGTTTTGGGTCAGGCTCCGGTCCGGGCTGAGGCGCGGGTACAGGTTCGGGCTCTGGCTCTGGCTCTGGCTCTGGCTCCGGCAGGGGTTCTGGTTCAGGGTGAGCTTCGGGCTCTGGCTCTGGCTCAGGTTCAGGGTCAGGCTCCAATTCTGGAACGGATGTAACAGGCTCGGGCTCTGGTTGAGGTTCCGAATGAGGCTCAGCAACAGACACCGGCTCAGGCCCCGGTTCTGAGACAGGCGCGGGTTGAGGCTCTGGCACAGGTTCAGCGGCGACCTCTGGTTCTGGCGTTGGGGCGACAGGCTCCTCGATCGCTGCGGGCTCGGGCTGGACGTCTGGTGCTTCTTCCGTCCCGCCATCCTCAACAATCGCATCCAAGCCTTCTTCGATCTTCGAAGAAGATTTAAACAACCGCTCTTTGAGTTTTTTGAAAAATGCCATTCCCGTCGCCCTCCGGCCTTCTTTCCTTTCACGTATATCGCGTGCGAGGCGGATGGAAGCCTGTATGGGGCAAACAGACACCTACACAGGCCGCTTCGCGAATCGGATTCGCGCAGTCGCGGCGCAACAATGGCCGCGATTTGGGCCAATTTTGCGACCTAGGCACAACCCTTGATGGACGCGGGCGAACTTGACTTAATCCAGGATAGCAAAATCACCGTTTCCCTTAACCGCGTTTCCGAATTCCCTCCAAATCAAGGTCAGCGCCCGTATCTTTGACGTCTGCTTTTTCATGTCCCCCGCCTGGGATCTGCCTGACCGATGTTGATGTTTGCGATTGTGACAATTGCGCCATGTGTTTTGGTGGCCGCCGCCGCGCTGTTTGGCGGGGCGTGGGCATGGGGCGCACTGGTCTACATGACGGCGCTCGTGGCCTCCATGGACCGCCTGATCGCGGCCACCTCAGGTAACTCCGATCCGGAGGCGGAGTTTCCCGCCAGCACCGCACTGCTGGTGCTGCTTGGCCTCGCTCATGTCGCACTCTTGGCAGCGGCGATGTGGGGCGTGGCAGGCCCCAGCGGTCTGAACATGTCAGAGCGCGTGGCCTTGGGCGCGGGTGTGGGGCTGATTTTCGGGCAAATATCGCACCCTGTGGCACATGAATTGATCCACAAACAATCGCGCTGGCTGCGGTGGTTGGGGCAGTGCATTTATACGTCCCTGCTCGCCGGGCATCACGCCAGCGCACATGTTCTGATCCATCACATCCATGTCGGCAGTGACCGGGATCCCAATTCCGCACCGCGTGGAGAGCACTTTTACCGCTACATGTCGCGGGTCACGCGGCATTCTTTTCGTATTGCGCTGGAATTGGAAACCGCGCGGCGCAGGCGGGCCGGAAAGCCCGTCTATCGCCATCCCTTTGTGTTCTATGTCGGGGGTGGTTTGGCATTAACCTTCGCCGTCACAGCCGTGTTTGGCGGCCTCGGCCTGTTGGCGTTTTTGTCGATCATCGCCCATGCACAGGTTCAAATCCTGATGTCTGATTACGTCCAACATTACGGATTGCGGCGGATCACCCTGCCGGACGGGCGGTTGGAGCCTGTGGGCGTGCAGCACTCGTGGAATGCCCCGGATGTCTTTTCTTCGGTGTTGATGGTGAATGCACCGCGCCATTCGGACCACCATGTCGCCCCGCATCGCGCCTTTCCGGCCTTACAACTCAATCCCCAAGAGATGCCTTATCTGCCATATCCATTGCCTGTGATGGGGGTGATCGCGCTGTTTCCGAAAATCTGGTTTAGATTGATGAACCCGCTTTGCGATCACTGGCAGGCGACGCCGGACCAGACTGGCAAAACCCAGCCGGTGGCGCTCAGGGCGCGGCGAAATAGCCGTGGTCAGGCCGGGGCGCATCTGGCACACTCAACCCATGCGCAGACATCCACCTCTTTTATGTCTTCTGGCCCTGAGCTTCCTCGCTGATCCCGCATGGGCAGTGAACGGTCAGGAATTTGACGATTACACGCTGGGAAAAACCTTCTACTTTGCCTCGGATGGGGAACCATACGGCGCTGAAGAATACCTTCCAAACCGCCGGGTTCGTTGGACTTTTCTGGACGGTAAGTGCAAGGAAGGCGAATGGTACGAAGAAGGTGAGCTGATCTGTTTTGTGTATGAAGATCAACCCGTGCCGCAATGTTGGAGCTTTGAGATCAGCGCGGGCGGACTGACCGCGCGATTTGAGAACAACCCCAATCAGACCCAGCTTTATGAAGTGCGCCAGAGCCCGGAACCGCTCATGTGTCTTGGGCCGGAAGTGGGTGTGTAATCAGGCACTTGCGGCTGAGAGCTCACACCCTTCGTCAAAGGCGATTGCACGGGTTCAAACCATCCCGCCAAGCCGCTCGAAATGAGATGTTGAGCGCAAAGTTATCCACAGTTGTGGCTACTTACTCTAGAAAATCCGCTTTACCGCCTGGCAACCCACATCAAAACAATGACCCCTGATCCGGTGCAGGCTTTGACGCGGCCTTTTGCGGCTTCGGTTTTGCGCCAGCGCCGCCAATCTGCAACCGCCCATCGGCGAACTGCACTTCGAGTTGAGAGGCTTTTTTGGCCGCTGCCTGCGTCGTGACAACCTCACCATCGCCGCGAACGACGGCATAGCCACGCTGCAATGTCGCCTCGTAACCCACTGTTTGGCGAAGCCTTTCCAGACCACTCAACCGATCAGACCACCGCTCTGTCTGTCGCGTGGCGGCTTTGGTCATGCGTGCAAGAATGTCGTCCAAGTCCTTTGATTTGCGTGCAAGATCGCGCTTGAGCGCATCAAGGTTTAAACCACGCGCGGCGTTGTCCAAGCGCCGTCGGTCCGCCTCAACCCCTCGGCGCAAAAGGCTGGGTCGCAATGCCCCGGACCTCTCCGATAGGTGCATCCGACGCCGCTCCACCCCGCGTATCAGCGCGTTGGGCAAACGGTCCGCCCAGATATCCAACCTCTGACGCGGCGTATCAAGTAATGCATCCGCGCGTGGCAAGGCGCGGGACAAATCGGTCACCCGCTGCCTGCGCGTTTTGATCCCGCCTGTCAGCGCCGCCGACAGACGCG
Source organism: Pseudomonadota bacterium (assembly GCA_039030635.1). GTDB lineage: Bacteria > Pseudomonadota > Alphaproteobacteria > Rhodobacterales > Rhodobacteraceae > Roseovarius. Next base: position 33,966 of record JBCCDT010000012.1, on the reverse strand, counting down.
CCTCCTGCCCATCCAGCCAGGCGAGCAAATCCAGCCGCACCGGGACCGACATTTCCGCCGCCGCCGTGGGTGTCGGCGCGCGCTGATCGGCTGCCAAATCGATCAATGTCGTGTCTGTTTCATGCCCCACGGCAGAAATCAGCGGAATGTCCGAGGCCGCCGCCGCGCGCACAACGCTTTCCTCATTGAACCCCCAAAGATCCTCGACAGAACCACCACCCCGCGCCACGATCAGCAAATCGGGTCGCGGCAAAGCCCCTCCAGGTGTGAGCGCGTTGAAACCTTCTATGGCGCGCGTGACCTCGGGCGCGCATTTTTCGCCCTGCACGGCGACCGGCCAAATCAGAACCTTGCGCGGGAATCGATCCCGTAAACGATGCAGAATGTCTCGGATCACAGCCCCCTGAGGCGAGGTCACAACACCAATGATATCAGGCAGGTAGGGAATGGGCCGCTTGCGCGCAGGATCAAACACGCCTTCTGCGGTCAGCGCCTTTTTTCGCTTCTCCAAAAGCGCCATCAACGCGCCCTCACCGGCCACTGCGACCTGTTGCGCGTTAAGGGAAAACTTGGATTGAAAACCCGAAGCCGTCATGCGGCCTTCAGCGACCACTTCCATGCCTTCTTCGGGCATGATGCCGAGGCCGGGAACCTGCCCTTTCCATGTCATGCAGGACAGGACATTGCGTTCATCCTTGAGGTCAAAATAGAGATGCCCGGACCGGGCCAACACGACGCGCCCCACCTCTCCGCGCACGCGCACCCAGCCCAATTCGCCTTCCACCAGCTTTTTGACCGCGCCTGCGATCTCTCCCACGGAAAACTCCGGGGTGTTTGATCCGGGCATGGGATCGTCGATCAGGTCGGACATATGGCTCACCTTGTAACTGCCTCGCCCCAACTCTAGAACGCTCCGCAGGTCAGGCCAAGCGGGGAGCGAGCCCATGAACATTCTCATTCTAGGTGGCGGCGGTCGCGAACATGCTTTGGCCTGGGCGGTGAAGCAAAACCCCAAATGTGACAAGCTGATTGTGGCCCCGGGAAATGCAGGGATCGCGCAGATCGCAGAATGCGCCGATCTCGACATTATGGATGGTGCGGCGGTGGTGCAGTTTTGCGATGCGAATGCGGTGGAATTCGTGATTGTGGGACCGGAGGCACCGCTTGCCGTGGGGGTGGCGGACCGTCTGCGTGACGCCGGGCTTTTGGTGTTTGGCCCAAGCCAGGAGGCCGCGCGCCTTGAGGCGTCCAAGCATTTCACCAAGGAGGTGTGCGATGCCGCCGGTGCGCCCACGGCGGCCTATGGTCATTTCACCGATGCGGACACGGCAAAGGCCTATGTAGAGGCTCAGGGCGCGCCGATTGTGATCAAGGCCGATGGGTTGGCCGCCGGAAAGGGCGTGATCATTGCCGAAACCGTGCAAGAGGCCAAAACGGCGATCGACGACATGTTTTCAGGCGCCTTCGGCGGCGCGGGCGCGGAAGTCGTGATTGAAGAGTTCATGGAAGGCGAAGAGGCATCTTTCTTCGTGCTCTGCGATGGCGAGACAGCGCTGCCCATTGGCACGGCCCAAGATCACAAACGAATCGGCGAAGGTGACACGGGCCCCAACACAGGCGGGATGGGCGCCTATTCTCCGGCACCTGTTTTGACATCAGATATTGCCGATAAAGCCTTGAATTTGATTGTGAAACCCACACTCACTGAAATGGCTGCGCGCGGCACGCCCTATCAAGGCGTGCTCTATGCCGGGTTGATGATCAAGGACGGTGCCCCGCGCCTGGTCGAATATAATGTGCGCTTTGGCGATCCGGAATGTCAGGTCTTGATGATGCGTCTCGGGGCGCAGGTGCTTGATCTGCTGCAATCCTGCGCGGAAGGACGGCTCGACGAGGCACAGGTCAACTGGGCCGAAGATCACGCGATGACCGTGGTAATGGCCGCGGAAGGCTATCCCGGCAGCTATGCGAAGGGCGCACGGATCGGTGGACTGGAGGATCTGCCCGAGGACAGCATGCATGTGATGTTTCACGCGGGCACCGCGCTAGAGGACGGCCAAGTGGTCTCTGCCGGGGGGCGTGTTCTGAACGCGACGGCGCGCGGGTCAAGCCTGCGCGAAGCGGCCGACCGTGCCTACGCCCTTGTGGACGGGGTGGATTGGCCCGGGTCAGCGGTGCGCCGGGACATTGGATGGCGGGCGCTTTAACTGGCCGCCCACCCTCACAAAACTGTTTTTGCTCAGCACCGTAGGTCCAAAACTTCATCCAACGCTGCGCGCTCCGTTCTGAAGCCGTTTGCAGGGTGGTCCGGATCTTCGTAGCCGAAAGAGATCGCGCAGAGCATCACACGATCCTCGCCCAAGTTGAAATGACTGCGAATGAAATCCGGATAGGCGGCGACCGAGGCTTGCGCAATCGTGGCGACGCCAAGACTGGTTGCGGCCATCATGAAACTCGTGACAAACCCGCCGCAATCCAGCGCGCCGTATGGTCCAAGGGCGGCTTCGGAGTGCACGATCGCCACATGGGGCGCATCGAAAAGCGCGTAGTTGCGATCACTTTGCGCAGCGCGGCCTTTGCGATCGTCCCGTGCGATACCGACAGCCTCGTAGAGTTGATAGCCGCAAGTTCTGCGCCGATCACCATACACACCCGGATATCCCGCGGGCCAGTCAAAATCCGGTTTTGGATCAGAGGTTTGCGCAGCACTCTTTAACCCCGTACGGAAGGCATCCGTCGCGGCCCCTTGCGTGACAGTGACTTGCCAGGGCTGCGCATTGCACCAAGACGGGGTCTTGCCTGCGGTTCGGACAATGCGCTCAATGATATCGGCCGGAACAGGGTCCGGCTTGAAACCGCGGCAGGAATATCGCCGGTCAAACACGGCCTCCAGCGTGTCGATCTGAGACATCACACCGCCCCTTGATTGAGCGCGACAACATACCCAACGCCCGCGGCGATGAGGATGCCGATGACAACAGCAATTGCGATCTTGATGGCGGACCAGGGCCGTTCCCCTTGCACCCGGCCCGTACGCCCGTTGACGACAAAGCGGTAGGTTTTGCCGTTATACTTGTACGCGGCCAGCCAGACAGGCAGCAGGATATGCTTGAAGGTCACGTCCTTAACGCTTGTATTCACGGAATGAATCCGCTGTCGATCACCCCCGATATCAAACCGCACGTCACGCGCAATGACGCGATCCATATGGGCGCGGGCTTCCTTAAATCCATCCTCAAGCTCAACCTGATAGCCCTCAGCCCGAAAACCCGCGAGGAACTCGGGGCTATAAGGTTCCAGCGCGCTGAGATCCCAAGGCTCCAACGCGTCGGTGTAGCGTTTGGGGAGGGTTTTAGACGCGAGCACGAGCACATCATCAAAGAACCGCGCCACCCGACCGGAGACCCCCCGCCAGCGCACCTTGGAAACCCGCACGCGCTCTTGTTTGCCATTGCGCGTCACGGTCTTGGTTTCATAGTACACCGTCCCACGCTCGCCACGATAGCTGGACTTCGTATCCGCATCAAACGTCCAGTAAGGAACGTAAATTCCCTGCATTTTTCGACCCTTACGGGCGTATTCTTGAAGCCCACTGGGCGCAAACCAAAGCCGCCCGAGCCATTCCGTCATCGCCGTGCGCGCCGCGCGTTCCTCTAGCGCGAAGGGCAACACAGCCTTGGGCTTGATATGGCGATGGGGCCCGGTGTCTGTGACCACTGGCGTGGCGCAGAACGGGCATTCGGCGGCATGGGTGTTGGCGTCAAATTCAAACTGCGCGGAACAATTGTGACAGGTGACCACCTGGGTTTCTTCGATCTCGGCATCGTCAAGCTGGCCTGTCAGCGCGGATTGGAAATCCAGCTCACGAATGGTGCCCTCCCAAGGCGTGGCCTGCGCCATGTCTTGGGTATTGCCGCAATGATCGCACACCAGCCGTGAAGCCACGGGATCAAAGCGGTAATCTGCCCCGCAATTGTCGCAAGGAAAGCGGTGCTCTTGAACTGGGGCGTCGGTGGCTTGGTCAGAGGGGGCCATAGCGGTCAGGACCTCTAGGGTTACGCCCCGGGCGGTGGCGGCGGCAGAACGGTGAAAAGCTGCGCCAATTCCTGCACATCTTCGGCTTGAAGCCAACCATCCTGCCCGGCGGTCCAGACATAGGTTTCGCGGGTCAGCTTGCCTTCGGTGGCCATGCGCCCCAACGCCGCTTTGGAATAAGGTCCATGGGTTTTGCCGTTTTCAGCAACATGCCAGACATGTTCGACCGGAGGCGGCGGCGGCGGGGCTGCGGCGGCGGGTTGAACGCCGGCTTGCGCGCCCCCCGCCTGAGCCCCCCATGGCCCTTGGCTCATCTGGTTTGCCATTGCCATTCCCATCCCCATGCCAAGCCCCGCGCCGATGCCTTCGCCCGCGCCACTTCCAGGTGTCTTGGCAGCCGCGGTCATGGCCTCTGCGGCAGAATATTGGGTGAATTTGCCCAGATCACCGGCGAGACCCATGGAGGTACGCTTATCAAGCGCCTCTTCAACTGCGGGCGGTAGAGATATGTTTTCAATGTAGAATTCCGGGATGGATAGGCCATATTCCGCCACCACACCAGAGATTTCCGCCGCAATCAATTTGCCCAGATCCGCTGTGTTCGCCGCCATGTCGAGGACCGGAATGCCAGACCCCGCAATGATCCGCGAGAAGCTTTGCACAATGATGTTGCGCACCTGATAGCTGATCTCATCCATGGTAAACTCACCATCCGTACCGACGATTTCCGTCAGGAAACGGGCCGGATCAACAACGCGCACGGTATAGGTCCCAAAGGCGCGAATGCGAGTCGGACCGAACTCTGGATCGCGCAGCATGATGGGGTTCTTCGTGCCCCATTTCAGGTCATTGAACCGCGTGGTGTTGACGAAATAGATCTCGGACTTGAAGGGCGATTTGAAGCCGTGATCCCAGTGCTGCAGCGTGGTCATGATCGGCATGTTGTTGGTCTCGAGCATGTAGAGCCCTGGCGTGAACACATCCGCCAACTGCCCTTCATGCACGAACACCGCCGCTTGCCCCTCACGAACCGTCAATTTGGCCCCGTATTTGATCTCATGGCCTTGTCGTTCGAACCGCCAGACCATGGTATCGCGCGTGTCATCGACCCAATGGATGACATCGATGAACTGGCCGGAGAGGAAGTCAAAAATACTCATGAGAGAGGCTCCTTACATGTCATATCTGCCCGGGCTGACCTTCCAGGATCCGCTTGATCAGCGGGCGCGCCTGGTTCAGCGTCATGCCGGGTTTGAGGCTGGGATGATAAAGCAGGCGCAGCAGTTCTTCGTCGTGCGACGTCAGAAGCGCGAACTCTTCATCATCATTGAAAATTGAGGGGCGCGCCTGGGCACTGTCATTGCGCAAGCCAAGGCCCTGAGCCAATTCTTCGTGCACGCAACCCTGCACCATAGGTTCGGGCAATTCTGCGCGGATCAGCACGATCCCCTTGTAGATCTTCGACTCCGCGGCCGGTTCGGAAAAGGTGACCACAAAACAAAGCGTTTTACGGCTGAGGTTACGAACGATGTTGATGGAGGCCTCGCTCAGGTTTGGCTCCAACTCGCGAAAGCGCGCGATGGTGTCATCCTTATCGTCAATGCCCGCGACCAAAACATGCATATTGGCGTTTGCACTGGTCGTAGAAATCGGATGGCCTGTGATCCGCGACAGGCGCTGCGCATAGCCCGCGACCAGACCGGGGATAACCTCTCGCTGTTCCAACGTGGTGTGTGCACCGAATTCGACAGCGATGCGGACTGGCCCTGTCCACTTGGCCATGCGGCCCGGCTCCCCGGAGGCCCGTTTCAGGCCTTGGCCCACCTCAAACTCATCGAAAAACGCGATCCGTTCAAAGTTTCGCGCCACATCCGCATTGGTGTAGGGCGTGTCAAACCCACCGCCATCCGTGCGCGACAGACCGCGTGTTTGAAAACTGCGCTGCAGCCGCGCGTAATATTGCTGCAACTCGATGCTGCGCGCCGATGGCTCGGCCACGCGGGCTGACGTATCGAGGTCGGCAGGACGCGCCTGCGGGTTTGGGCCGGGTTCAGGAAAAAGGTCGCAGGAGGCCAGCAGCAAAAGACCCGCCAAAACTGACCCCGCGCGCACCCCCTTTGCCCTTCGACCCGTCACCCCGATCAATGCCCCTTAGCTGGCAGGCACGGAGGAGGACGCGGTATCACCCACCCCGTCGCGTCGTGCCTTGGCGGCCGCGAGCGTGTCACGCAGGTCGGCCTCCATTTTCTTGAGGTCTTCTTCGGCCGCTGCCCGGCGCGCTTTGCCTTCATCCGCGATCTGCAGACTTTCCTGAATGGTGCCGATCAGGTCCGCGTTGGCCTGCTTCACCGCTTCGATGTCAAAGACGCCGCGTTCCATCTCTTCGCGGATCATTTTGTTGCTTTCGCGCAGGTTGGCCGCGTTGGCGGTCAGAAGCTCATTGGTCAGATCATTGGCATCGCGCACGGCGGCGGCGGCTTCAGCTGAACGTTGGATCGTAACCGCTTGTGCCAATTGAGTTTCCCAAAGCGGCACAGTGTTGACCAGGGTCGAGTTAATCTTGGTCACGAGGCTCTTGTCGTTTTCCTGCACGAGGCGGATCGACGGAAGCGATTGCATCGTCACCTGGCGCGTGAGCTTGAGGTCATGCACGCGGCGTTCCAGATCATCGCGCGCAGCCCGCAGATCACGCAGCTCTTGGGCTTGCATCACCTGTTGCGCCTCAGGCGCCTTTGCCACCTGCTTTTCCTTGGCGGGAATGTCTTTTGCATCCAGCTCGGCGATCTTGGCCTCACCCGCGGCGATATAGAGTGCGAGCTCGTCGTAGAAGGCGAGCGTTTTGTCATAGAGAATATCGAGCGATTTGATATCCTTAAGCAGGGTATGTTCATGTCCCAGAAGATCCTCGGTGATCTTGTCGATCTGGCTTTGGATCGTTTCAAATCGCGCGGTAAACTGCGCGAAGGGGGCGGCCTTCCCCAACAGTTTTTCCCACCATGTGCGTTCGCGACGCACGTCCAGTTCCGAGACGGAAAAGCCCCGGATTGTGCTTACAATGTTGCGCAAGCTGTCGCCCGCAGGTCCCACATCCTTGTTGCGCACACCTTGCAGCATGGATTGCGAGATGGTCTGCAACTCCGCTTGCGCGCCCGATCCAAAGGCCACAATGGAGTTTGTATCGGTCATGTCGATCTCATCCATGCGCTTTTGGATGGCCGCCGTTTGCGTCTTGTTCGCCTTTTCCAGCGGCACAATCGCATTGGCCTCTACCGGTTCGGGCAAGATCACCTTGCTAACCTCTTCCACCTCGGCGAGCGTCGCTTCGGCCTTTTGACGAATACTGTCGGACATGTCCCTGTTCCTTCTTTAACGCGTACTTTCGGGGCGCAGCCCCTCTCTCTTCAACCGGTCGCGCAGCACTTCGATCTCCACTTCCAGATCGGTGGTATCATCATTGAGCAAACTGCGTGTCTTGGCTGTGAAATTTTCCTGCAAATCGTCCAGCAGGCCAAAATAATCTGTCCGCGCTTTGCCGTCGCGGGCATGGGCGTAGATATCGGCAAACTTGACCGTCGCGTCCCGCGCGCCTTGCAAATATACCGTCAGGTACTTGCGCGTGGTGGTCAGATCACGGGGATCCCCCTCAATCGTGCGCAACATGTCTCGCACGCTGGTCTGAAACTCGGCCACGCGGGTTTCTGACCCTCTGTCGCCAGCGCGTTTGACGGCATCTGACATCGCAGACAGCATGCTTTCCGCCTTGTCCACGGCGCGGGCCACGCGATCGGTCTGGAAGGTGTCGATGCCTTCCAGACCCTTGTCCTTCATCGGGTCGAGGCCAAAGGCAAAACTGTGCAGGACCAGACCCACAATCCCGTAAATCACCGGCTCCACAATACCACCGCTGCCCGCATAGCCCGCGATGGCAAGCCCAGCCCCGGTCAGAACACTGCCCGCCAGCTTGCGGGGAAACCCCGGGCGGCGCGCCACTTTGCGCGCCTCGTAGGCTTCTTGCGCGATGATCCCGTCCCGCGTGAGCCAGGCCGCCAAAAGCAAAACCCCCAGCGCCACAAGGTTCAGTGCCAACCCCACAGGACCTGAGGTGAACGCCTGCCAGACAAGCGGCAGAGGCGCAAGAAAGAGCAGGTTGACCCGCCCGCCGGCCTTTGTGCGCACAGCGCCGCGATAGGCACCGGTGGGTTCCGATAGCGATTGATTGGCATCAGGGCTGTATTTGCCGCCGAATTTCTGCGCCATCACACGCCCCCCGCAACAGAGACGAACAGGATCAAAATGACGAGCAGAAAGAATGCAAGTTTTTGCAGGCCCGTGTCAGACATGGCGCGATTGTCCTCGTTAACCATCTGTAAGGTAAGCGATGATCCCCGTTCTTACTAGGGGAAACCTGAGGCAAACGCGTCATATCAGCGGCGCAAAACCGCGCCGGGGTTCATGATGCCGCCGGGGTCAAGGGCCTGTTTCAAAGCCCGCATGGCCGCCAATTTCACGGGATCGCCGTAGCGTTCCAAATCCTCGACCTTGAGACGCCCCACCCCGTGTTCTGCGCTGACGGACCCGCCAAGCGCGTGCACTTCGTCGTGCACGGTGCGTTTGATCGCATCGCGCAGGTCTGTGTAAGTGTCGCGGCTGCCGCCTTTGGGCGGGAACACGTTGTAATGCAGATTGCCATCGCCCACATGACCGAAACAGTTGATGCGAAACGGGCCGAGATGGGCCAGCGATGCGTTGGCTTTGGTGATGAACTCCGGGATCGCACTTAAGGGCACCGAGATGTCATGCGAACTGACCGACCCAATGCGGCGATTGGCCTCCGGTATTGTCTCCCGCACCGCCCAAAGCTCAGCACGCTGCGCCTCAGACTGGGCGATGATGCCGTCCTCAACCAAGCCCGCCTCAAAGGCTTGCGAAAAAAGTCCTTCCAGCGCGGTTGCCGGATCAAGGCCCTTGGCCAAGCCCACATCAATCAAAACCATCCATTCCGGCTTGTTTTCAAAGGGTTGTTTCACATCTGGCAGAGCCTCAGTCAGAAAATCAAGCCCCATGCGATGCATCAATTCAAAGGCGCTGATGCCCTCACCCAGATGGTCGCGCGCCATCGCCAGCAGGTTTAGCGCCGCCTCCGGCCCGGTCACCGACATCATCGCCGTGCCCTCAGAAGCCGGTTTTGGATGCAGCATCAATGCGGCGGCGGTGATGACCCCCAATGTGCCCTCAGACCCGATCAGCAGATTGCGCAGGTCATACCCCATGTTGTCCTTCCGCAGCCGTCGAAGCCCATGCCAAATCTGCCCATCTGGCAGAACGGCCTCCAATCCCAAGCACAGATCGCGCGCATTGCCATAGCGCAACACGTTCACCCCACCTGCGTTCGTGGCCAAAAGCCCGCCCACCCGCGCACTGCCTTTGGCGGCAATGGTGAGGGGGTACAGCCGAGCCGCCTCATCGGCCGCGGCATGCACATCCGCAAGGATCGCGCCCGCCTCGGCAATCAGGATGTTTTCTTGCGGGTAGACCGCGCGAATTCTGCTCATGCGTTCGAGGCTCAGAAGGATCGGCGCGGGACCGTCACTGGCAATTTGGCCGCCCACAAGCCCGGTACCGCCACCGTAAGGCACCACCGGCACCCGGGCCTCAGCGGCCAATTGGATCAGGGCTGAGACCTCTTCCACGGTTTGCGGAGCAACGAGCACCCCGGCCTGACCGGCCCAACGTCCGCGCGGCTCTTCGAGATAGCCTGCAGACACATCGCGAAACGCAGGCGCAGGAAGCGCCGCGCGCAGCTTTGCGATCAGGGCATCATCAACAGGGTTAAGCGGCATGAAAGACGGCGGTCACTGGGTTGATATCATTCAAAAAGGCTTCTGAGGCCTTTGAGAGCTTCATCCTCAATGGCGTCGCGCACAGCATCTTCCAGATCCTGACCTTCTTCAAGCTCCACGCCCAATTCTTTTTCCACCGTACGGCGCAGCTCATCTTGGGCCTGCTGCTCTAGCTCTTCGCGCTCTGCGGCCAGGTTCATTTCCACCGCTTTGGCCAGATCCGGCAAAATGCTCGGATTGCTCCAGGGGCCTTTGATCCGCACAGGAATGGCCAAGCCAGTGTTGTTCTCCCCTTCCAAAAGTTTGGGTGTGAACACGTAGTTGAGGTTGCGCGTGCCAAGACCGATCACACCCTTGCCATCGGCCTTGGCCAGCGGCAATTCCATGCGCAAATCATCATTGAAGAGCTTGCCGTTCTTCATGGTGAATGTCGCACCCATCGTGTCAAAAATCGTGGTGCCGCCGGTGATATCGCCTGAGCGCATCAGCCGATCAAGATCAATCCCCGCAATCACGCCACGCCCGGTTTTGACGGACCCATCCCCGCTCAGCGAATTCATGATTGCGTCCTGGGTTTGACCAACGCCGAGGAAATTGAGCGTCGCATCGGCCGTGCCGGAAAACGTGTCGACCTCGGCCGCATCTGTCAGAAACGCCTCCATATCAATGTCTTGCACATCGAACTTTCCCCCAATCGACAGGCCGGAGCGGTTGTTGACCACAAACTGGCCTTTGATCACACCGTCATAAGCACGGACGTCTTGCAACTGAAACACAAGGCGGGATCGATCGAGCGTCAGTTTCGTTTTCGTGGCCCCCACTTGCAGATCGCCCAGGTCGATGCTGCTCGCGGTGAGCGCCACTTCGGCATTAAGGAGCGCCAAGGCCGAGGCATCGATGCGTTCGCGTGACCAACCTGTGTCTTGCCCCGCTGCAGTCTGACCACTTGCGGTGCTGTCCGCCCCGCCGCTGAGCGCTGCGAGATCCAGCGCGCCTGCGTCGATTTGTGCCGTCACTGCGGGCACTGCCCCCGCGAGGGAGACATCCACCGCGCCGGTCATCCGGTTGCCACCCAAATCCAATATCAAGTCGCGCAGCGAAAGGCGTTGATCACTGGTGAACGTGACTTGGGTTTTGGCCTCAACCGCGCGGCCAAAACCCGGTGGCAGATCCGCGGGAGGTTGGCCCAAAGCGGCCATCGCCCGGTTCGTGTCAGAGATATCGGCGGTCAGTTGCCCGTCGGCTTGTCCATCCGCACTGGCGCGCCCCAGAAACGCAATGTCTGCGCCGGGCATCGAAATTTCAGCGGACACATCGCTGACCGCGCCGTCGATGAAATCGCCCACCCGATCGAGATACCCTGAGATCTCCACCGCCTCACCCGCCGGGCGCAGCGTGGCATCAAAGCTGGCACGGCCCTGATATTCCGGCCAGCGCAGATCAAACCGCATGCCGGTCATCTCCGTGCGTTCGCCGGTGGCGTGGTCGTCATAAATGAACGTGGCATCTTCAATCAGCGCACGATCGAGCGTGAGCGCCAGTCGAGAAGAGCGCGCCGGGGCGGCACCGTCAGACTGCCCCGAAGGCGCCACACCTTCCACGCCCAATTCCCAATTCACGCGACCGTCGGCGGCCCTTTCCAGATGCACGCGCGGGCCTTGCGCCTCAAGGCCCGTGATCCGGATATCCCCGCCCCAAAGCGCTTGTGGCTCGACCCCGATCTTGAGACTTTCGGCTTCGAACATCGGCCCTTGATCGGACCACTCTGCGTTAGCAATGGTCACGGCGCCTGTGCTGACGCCCAATATAGGATAGAGGCTGATCGTGGTGTCGCCTGACATCGTAACGGTGCGTCCGGTCAGGTTGGTGATTTGATCAGCGGCAAGTTTCGCGATCCGTTCGCCCGGCAACATGAACACCGCCGCAACAAGGCCAATGCCCAAAATAACTACTAGTAGAAACGCCCGAACAACCCAACGCATGCTGCACCTCTTTTGCTTTTGGTGAGAGGGTATCGCGTTTGGGGACAGGGGTGAATCATATAATTTGCCCTGGGTCGTTGTGATCGCGCTACGGGCGCTCAAACGATCCGAATCGAAGGAGATTTGACGTATGCGGCACGGCTGATGAGTACAGTTTTTGGCCGAGGGACAAAACGCATGGAAATTTTTATTTCTTTAAGAAGAGGCAATATCTGTGGATAAAATGCAAATTTAGATCGTAATTTTGAAAATTTTTAAGACTGAAATGCCTCTGATTACCATTGTGAAGTAAAACGTCGACCCGAGCCAGCTTACGCCAGACATTCTCAACTTCCCCCTGCAACCTCCTAGATTTAAACAAGAAATAGATATCGCTCAAAAGCAGCGAAACTTCGCGCATTTCCAGCAAAGCCACACGCGAGGCCAAATCTACGTGAAGATGTTGCAAGTTCCTTGCCTAACGCCCGGAAAATTAACACAATATTGTCCATGCACTGTCATCCTCCTGTCGTGGACCTGAGGCCTGATGGCGGGCAAGAGGTAGCCAGTTATGTCATATCCCGATTACACCCGTGCCGAACGCGTCGCTGACGCAGTGGTGCATGTGATCGGCGTCACCAGCGCCATCATTGGCGTGAGTGTGATCTTCTGGCTGTTTTCTGCTCGCATGGAATGGCCCACCTTTTTGGGCACGACGGTCTATGCCATCGCCTTGGTCGGCATGCTGACGGCCTCAGCCGCCTACCACATGGGGGCACACACATCCGCGCGTCCCATCCTGCGCCGGATCGATCACGCAGCCATCTACGTTAAAATCGCAGCGACGTTCACGCCGTTGGCAATCCTGCTCAACTCCAAGTTCGGCTACATGGTCCTGGCGCTTGTCTGGGGCCTCGCGCTCACCGGGGCAGTGAACAAATTGCTGGCGGCGCGGGGCAAGATGTCGACCGGTTGGCTGCCACAAGTGGCACTTGGTTGGATCGGCGTGGCCTTGATGATCCCGCTTTTTGGTCATCTGCCGACGGTCAGCATTTGGTGCATCGTCGTGGGCGGTTTGACCTATACCGGCGCGGTGATCTTCTATTGCTGGGAATCGCTGCGCTTTTCCAACGCCATCTGGCACGCCTTCGTTCTCATCGCGACCGGGTGCCTTTTCATGGGCATATCAACAGCTCTGGCCGCCGCACTGGGCACCTAAAGAGCGCTTAGAGACCGGCCGCCACCCGTCGCACGGTCGCAATGCGTTCGGCATTTGGGGGATGCGTGCCGAGGAAGACATCGCCAGGATCAGGAATTTGCGTGAAAAACTCTGCCCCGCGCACGGGATCATATCCGGACCGTTTGGCAATCACCGTGCCCAGCGCATCGGCCTCAAGCTCAAAATCCTTGGAATAGGTCCGCGCGCCCACGCCCGCGCCCAGATCCAGCGCCGCCTCCACCGTGCCCGAGCCGGCCCCGGTCAGCGCGGCCAATCCCCCCAGCAAAATCGCGCCCGTTCGGGCGTTGTCCACTGTTTTGGGAATGTGTCCGGCGATGTGGTGGGCCGCTTCGTGGCTGAACACAAAGGCCAGTTCATCGGCATTGCGCACAGACGCGATCAGCGCGGTGTTGAACGCCAAGATGGGCCGCCCATCCCGATCCAGAGATTGAAACGCATTGGGCGGTTGATTGGGGCGCGTGTCCACCTGCACCAGAAAATCGCAATTGCCGCCCGGCAGCTGCTGTCGGCAAATGCCTTCGGCCACGGGCTCCACCCGCGCCACAACGGATTCGAAGCGCGCCACGGCATTTTGATCTGGCGTCGTGTTGACGGTCTGGGGTGGTGTGGATGGCCCTTGCGGGCTTTGCGTTGTGGCCACGCAACCGCTGAGCACCAAGGCACCGAGTACCAAAATCCAACGCATTTTGCTCCCCCTCCCACGCGATAAAAGACACTGAAAATGTAGGGGCAGCGCCCGGCAACCACCACCCCCGATTTTGCACGCCAGCACCGCTTGCATAAACCCGCCAAGCCGTTAGGCTTTGCACATGTTTTCCATCGAACACGAATTTGACTGCACCGTTGTGACCCTTGTGGATGAAGGGGCGGAGACCCTGGGCGAGGATGTGAAAATCCACGCCTTTGAGGAATGCGTCACGCTTGAACAATTTGATCCGCGCACTGACAGCGTGATGAAAATCACATTGAGCATGAGCCAGCTGCGCGATCTTTCTGCCGCGCTGAATTTGCCGGAGGGGGTCTACACGCTGGAGAAAAAACCCCCTACATCGGGTTGAGATAACGCCCGGGATGCAGGTTGCTCCCTAGCCTCGAACACATGAGGAGTTGTGACATGCCGCCCAAAAATACGGCCGCGCTGGAATTTCTGCTGACCCGCAGGTCACGTCCGGCCAAATCGCTGGGCCTGCCTGTGCCGGACCGCACCACGTTGGAGACGATCCTGACGGCTGCCGCGCGCACACCTGATCATGGCAAACTGGAGCCGTGGCGATTTATCGTTCTGGAGCGGGCTGCGCTTTTGCGGCTGGGGGCGCTGGTTGAGGGTCATGGCGCACGGCTGGACCGAAATGCAGAAGAGATCGCCAAGGCTCGCAAGCAATATGATGATGCACATCTGGTCGTTGCGGTGATCGAGGTGCAAAAACCCTCAGAGAAAATTCCCAGCCTTGAGCAAACCTATTCCGCAGGCGCCGTGTGTCTGGCGTTGCTGAACGCAGCGCTTGCCTCAGGCTGGGGGGCCAATTGGCTGAGCGGCTGGCCAAGCCATGATCCGGGCTTTGCACAGGAGGCCTTTGGCCTCGACGCCCATGAGCGTATTGCGGGGCTCATCCATTTGGGCACCGAAAGCGCCACCCCGCCGGACCGGCCACGCCCGGATCTAAGTGAGATCACAAGCTGGATAACTGAATGATTTTAAATGCCTTTTTCAAAGCCGTGGGTCAAATTGGCGACCCGCGCTTTCGCAAAGTCTTGTTTCTGGGGATCGGCCTGACGATTGCCCTTTTGTTTGGGGCCTATGCCGGGCTTTTGTGGCTCATTGAGGCGCTCACCGGCGAGGGAACGGTGATTTTTGGCTATGAAGTGACATGGCTGGGTGACCTGCTGGGCTGGGGCTCGCTGTTTTTGATGCTGTTCTTGTCGGCGTTTTTGATGGTGCCGGTGGCGTCCGCCATCACGTCAATGTTTCTCGATGAGGTGGCCCAAGCGGTGGAGGATAAGCACTATCCCCGGTTGCCGCCTGCGACCCGCGTCCCGTTTTTTGAGGCGCTGCGCGATACGGTCAATTTTTTAGGCATCCTGGTCGCGGCGAACCTGCTGGCGTTCATTCTCTACGCGCTGATCACGCCCGCCGCGCCGTTCATTTTCTATGCGCTGAACGGGTACTTGCTGGGCATGGAATATGTGACGCTGGTGGCCATTCGCCGGATCGGGCGCAAGGCGGCCAAAGAGTTTCGGCGCAAGCATTTGGGAACAGTGTGGCTTGCAGGTGTGTTGATGGCGATCCCGCTGTCGATCCCGTTGGTGAACTTGCTTATTCCGATCCTGGGTGCGGCGACGTTTACGCATATCTATCATGCGTTGAATGCGCGTCCGTGACAAAAGCGATGACGCCGCCACGCGTTCGCAATGCCGTGGCGTAGCGATCTGAGCATTGATCAGCAGCGCTTTATCCTGCATCCCCGCAAGTGATCAGAGCATTCTCCTGCGATTGCCATTTCGCCATGCTGTGGGAACGGCATTGCGAACGCTTGGCGGCCTTCGGCCTTGATCCCGCGCGAGGGCCTTAGGCCAGCGATGTCACC
This sequence comes from Pseudomonadota bacterium, assembly GCA_039030635.1. Classification (GTDB taxonomy): domain Bacteria; phylum Pseudomonadota; class Alphaproteobacteria; order Rhodobacterales; family Rhodobacteraceae; genus Roseovarius. The sequence continues at coordinate 18,305 of JBCCDT010000012.1, read as the reverse complement.
CAGAGAATGGTCGCGTCTTCGTCGCTGACGGACACCACATTGTGGCCCATCGTGGCATCATAATAGGCGCTGTCGCCGCGGCGCATTTCGATAGGCTCATAGAACTCGGTATAGAGTTTGATCACGCCGGTGAGCACGTAGAGAAACTCTTCCCCGTCATGGCGCACCCAGCCGTTGAATTCGCTCACATCGCGGGCTCGGATGCGGGCACGGTAGGGCATCATGGTCTTCTTGCTCAGGCTCTCGCCCAAAAGCTCATGCTCATAAGTGGCCGTGGCGTGATGCGTGCCTTCACCCGCGCGCGTTGTGGACATGCGCCCGCTGATCTGATCCCGGCTGGGCGGGGTGAAGAGCTGCGGCACGGAAATCTCAAGACCCACGGCAAGCTTTTTGAGCGCGTCATAGGTGGGCGACATCTGTTCGTTTTCGATCTTCGACAGCGTGGAGCGCGCCAACCCCGCCTGCTGTGCGGCCTGCTCCAGCGTCCAGCCGCGCGCCTTGCGCAACTCGCGCACGCGAGCGCCCAGATTGAGCGGCTCACCCGGCTCTTCCGCGCCATTTTCGCGCGCAATGCGGATCAGGTTTCCTGGTAGCATTTCGTCCATGAGGCCAAGCTATATGCGGCAGGCCTTCACCTTGCAACCGGGGCCATGAGCGCCTACTCCAACGCCATGCTCTCTGAGACCACCGCCGATCCGTTCCCGACCCCGCCCGCGCGGTTCAACATGGCCGCGCATGTGCTGCATCGGGCAGATGATCTCGGCGATAAGGTGGCACTGGCCGTATTGACCATGGGCCGGGCAGAGCGATGTAGTTATGCGCGGTTGAAAGCCGCCGTGCAAGGGACAGCGACGGGTTTTTTGCAAGCAGGGCTTGCGCCGGGGGATCGTGTGCTGCTGCGGCTGGGCAACACTGTGGACTATCCCGTCGCCTATCTCGGCGCGATTACGGCCGGGCTGGTCGCGATCCCGAGCTCCCCACAATTGACCGAGAGAGAGGTCGAGGGCGTCATCGCGATGACCGCACCCAAGCTGATAGTGCGTGCCGATGATGTCGCATGTCCTGAAACGGAGGTGCCAACCTGCGATCTTGAGGGGTTGCGCGCGATGCAGGATCTGCCCCCTGCCCCGTTTCATTTCGCGGATCCGGAGCGACCGGGCTACATTGTCTTCACCTCTGGTACATCAGGCACGCCCCGCGCGGTGGTGCATGCGCATCGTGCGATCCTGGCGCGGCAGATGATGATGCAAGACTGGTATGACCTGCGACAAGAGGATCGGCTGTGCCACGCAGGCTCGTTCAACTGGACCTATACGATGGGCACGGGGCTGATGGATCCGTGGACCATGGGGGCAACAGCGCTCATCCCCGGGGCGGGCATTGAGACCGCGCAACTGCCGCTTTTGCTCAAACGCCATGATGCGAGTATTTTTGCAGCTGCGCCCGGGGTTTATCGAAAGCTCTTGGGGCTTCAGGCCTCGCTTGATCTGCCAAAGCTGCGGCATGGGCTGACGGCAGGGGAAAAGCTGTCTGAGGCGATCCGAGACCGCTGGCAGGGGGCGACAGGGACCGCGCTTTATGAAGCTTTTGGGATGTCGGAATGTTCCACCTTTATTTCTTCGGCACCCGCTCGTCCGGCTTCGCCAGTCTCGCTTGGTTACGCGCAAAGAGGCCGACGCCTCGCGATTTTGGGGTCGGAGGGCCCTGTGCCCTTGGGTGAGGACGGCACGATTGCGATCCATCGCTCTGACCCTGGGCTCATGCTGGGATATCTGGGCGATGAGGCGGCCACGGCAGAGCGGATGCAGGGCGATTGGTTTCTCACCGGCGATCAGGCCAGGATGGACGCCACCGGCGCGATCACTTTTCTGGGCCGACGCGATGACATGATGAATGCAGGCGGATTTCGCGTCTCACCGATGGAGGTGGAGGGCGTCCTCACCGCTCATCCCGGTATCACGCAAGTGGCCGTGACTGATATCGAGGTGAAAGAGGATGCGCGGGTCATCATGGCCTTCTACACGGGCCCCGCTGCAATCGACGCAGAAACGTTGGAAAATTTCGCCCGTTCACGGCTTGCGGGTTACAAATGTCCACGCGCATTCTACTTTGTTAAAGAGCTGCCCACCGGGGCCAATGGCAAACTCCTGCGTCGCGCGTTGCGACCGATTTATGAAAGCCTCACATGATCAAACTTGATATCATCTCCGACCCGATTTGCCCGTGGTGTTACATCGGCAAGACGCTGTTGGACGAGGCTTTGGCCCAGCGTCCTGATCATCCGTTTGAGATTGAATGGCATACGTTTCAGCTTAACCCCGACATGCCCGCAGAGGGTATGGATCGCAAAGAGTACCTGGAGACGAAATTTGGCGGCAAAGAGGGCGCCGTTCGCGCCTATGCTCCGGTGCTGGAACGGGCTGAGGCGGCAGGCCTCAAGATCGATTTCGCCGCCATTCCCCGCACGCCCAATACGCTTGATGCGCATCGCCTGATCCATTGGGCCGGGATTGAGGGCAAACAGCTCGACGTCGCGATGGCGCTATTCAAGGCGTATTTTGAGGAGGCGCGTGACATTGGGGATGCAGACGTTCTGGCCGACATCGCGGACAGCGCGGGCATGGATGCCGCCGTGGTGCGCAAGCTTTTGCAATCCACCGCAGATGCCGCGGAACTGCAGGAGCGCGATCGCAAGTTCCGCGAGATGGGCGTGACCGGCGTGCCGTGTTTTATCGTCAACGGACAACATGCCGTGCCGGGCTGCCAACCCGCGGAAACCTGGGTCACCGTGATTGATGAGATCAATGCACAATTGGCCTCTGCCGAGAGCGAGGGATGAAATCCCCTGCCCTCATAGGTGCGGTCTCTTTTCTGATGACGCTGATTGCGGGCAGCACGGTATTCTTTCGCTACGTTGAAGGATGGAGCTGGATCGACAGTTACTTTTTCACGGTCGTGACTCTGTCAACCGTGGGCTACGGCAATCTGGTCCCGCAGACCGAGATCGGAAAAGTTGCCACCACCATTCTGATTTTTGCGGGCATCGGGGCGTTTGCCTTCGCGATCCAGCAATTCGGGGTCTATTTCATGCATCGTGAGGCGCATCGGCAAGGCTGGCTCTACCGCCACTTGCCTCATCGTGAAGATCAAGAGCCAGACGACAAGCCATGACACACCCGCCCCGGACACGGATCCGGGGCCTCACCGTTGGGCGACCGGAGGCCCCGGATCAAGTCCGGGGCGCGACGCACGGCAGAAGACCCGTTGGCCTTCCCCACGCCGCGTGATAGCGCGAACGGATGAGGACCACCCCCACATCCCAGCGCATCACCCAAAGCGAGTTTGTCGCTCTGGTGGCTGTGCTTGTGGCCATCGTTGCCTTCTCCATCGACGCGATGCTGCCTGCCATGCCGCGCATTGCCGAGGAACTGACCCCGGATGCCCCCAATCTGGCGCAGCTGATCATCACCAGCTTTGTTTTGGGCCTTGGCATCGGCACGTTTTTTGCGGGCCCGATATCCGACAGTTTTGGCCGCAAACCCGTCGTGATCGTGGGCAGCGCGCTTTATGTTGTGGCCAGTGCGCTGGCCTGGATGGCCCCGAACCTTGAGCTGTTGCTCGCCGCTCGGGCGCTGCAAGGGCTGGGCGCCTCTTGTGCCCGCATCGTGCCCATGGCGATTGTGCGCGATCTTTATTCCGGGCGCGCCATGGCGCAGATCACCTCTTTCATCATGATGGTGTTCACGCTTGTGCCCGCCGTCGCACCGTTGATCGGCAGCGGCATTATCGCGCTGTCCAATTGGCGCGGGATTTTTGTGGCCTTTGCCGCATTTGCCGTGATCTCGGCGGCTTGGTTGATCTTACGCGTTGTTGAAACCTGGCCATCTGAGAGGCGCGCACCGTTTCGCATGGGCCATGTCTGGCGCGCGGCGAAAACCGTGATGTCGAACCGCACGGTGCAGCTTTGCACCGCGGCACAAGCGCTTTGCATGACCGCGCTCTTTGCCTCGCTCAGCTCGATTCATCAGATCTTTGATGTCACCTATGGCCGCGCCGAAAGCTTTCCTTGGTGGTTTGCCTTCATCGCCTTGGTGGCCGGTGGGTTCAGCCTGCTCAACGCGATGTTGGTGATCCGGCTGGGTATGAAACGGCTTTTGATCATTGCTATGTCGCTGATGATCGGGCTGACGATCGTGATGTTGTTCTTGGACCAGATGGTCTATGCCACTGGCCTGCCATTCATCGTCTATCTGGTCTGGCAAACAGCGGTCTTCATGCACACCTCGATGACATTGGGCAATCTCAGCGCCGTGGCGATGGAGCCGATGGGCGCTGTGGCCGGCATGGCGGCCAGCGTGATCACGGGGCTGGCCACGGTCGGTGCGGTTCTCTTCACAGTCCCCATCGGCCTTGCGTTCAACGACACTGCGCTGCCGCTGATGATCGGCGCGTTGATCAGTGTGAGCGTGGCACTTTTGCTGGCCAGACGCATTGAGGACGTGTGACACGGATGGCTTGGTATACAAAAGCATACAGCACTTCCCAAGCGTGAGATTCTCGTCTAAGAGGCATGCAACCACGCGCCAGATAGAAGGACCCCCCTCATGAGCAAGATCAAGGTAGAGAACCCCATTGTCGAAATGGACGGCGATGAAATGACCCGTATCATCTGGGACTTCATCAAGAAAAAGCTGGTCCTGCCGTATATTGATGTCGACCTCCTCTACTACGATCTGGGCATTGAGGCCCGTGATGAGACCAACGACCAAATCACCATCGACAGCGCCGAGAAAACCAAAGAGGTGGGCGTCGCCGTCAAATGCGCGACGATCACGCCCGATGAGGCGCGGGTCGAAGAGTTTGGCCTCAAGCAGATGTGGCGCAGCCCCAATGGCACGATCCGCAACATTCTGGGCGGTGTGGTCTTCCGTCAGCCGATCATCTGTCAAAACGTGCCCCGCCTTGTGCCCGGTTGGACCCAACCGATTGTGATTGGCCGTCACGCCTTTGGTGATCAATACCGCGCGACAGACATGAAGTTCCCCGGGCCGGGCAAGCTGACCATGAAGTTCGTGGGCGAAGATGGCACCGTGGATGAGCGTGAGGTGTTCGATGCCCCCGCCGCCGGTGTCTTCATGTCGATGTACAACCTCGATCAGTCGATCATTGATTTTGCCCGCGCGTCCATGAACTACGCGCTCAACCTCGGTTGGCCCTGCTACCTGAGCACCAAGAACACGATCCTCAAGCAGTATGATGGCCGGTTTTTGGAGCTGTTTCAGAAGGTCTATGAGGAAGAGTTCGAGGCCGAGTTCAAGAAAAAGGGCATCCATTACGAACACCGCCTGATCGACGATATGGTCGCCTGCGCGATGAAGTGGAATGGCGGCTTTGTCTGGGCCTGTAAGAACTATGATGGCGATGTGCAGTCCGACACCGTCGCGCAGGGCTTTGGCTCTTTGGGTCTGATGACCTCGCAGCTGATGACGCCCGATGGAAAGATCGTGGAGGCCGAGGCCGCCCACGGCACCGTCACACGCCACTACCGTCAGCATCAGAAGGGTGAGGAAACCTCAACCAATTCGATCGCGTCCATTTACGCCTGGACGGGTGGCCTCAAGCATCGTGCGAAACTGGATGGAAACGACCCGTTGATGAGCTTTGCGACAACGCTGGAAAAGGTCATCGTGGACACGGTCGAAAGCGGCCATATGACCAAGGATCTCGCGCTGCTTGTCGGGCCTGATCAGGGCTGGCTCACCACAATGGGCTTCCTTGAAAAGGTGGATGAGAACCTCAACAAAGCTCTCGCTGGCTGATCTTAGCTCTCACAGCGTCGGTCGCAGGTCGGCCGACGCTTAGGATGACTCTCATTCGCTTTTTCGAGTTGTTCGCGGTCTGTCTGATACCGCTTATGATGTTCGCCTCCTGTACCGGCACCGGAGCCACGTCCAAAGATGACATGCTGCGGCTGGCCAGTACGACCCAACCCAACACGGCGTTGATTTTCTGGGACAACCGTTTTGTGAAAGGCTTGGAGCGCATCGTGTTCGCCCAAGATGACGTGCACAAAGGCGCTATCAGTCCCGGTCAGGTCCTCGCGGTGACACTGCAACCCGGTGAAAACCTCTTCATTATGAATTGGGAAGAGTTGCTGGATCTGCCGTCTAGCCGGGGCATCACCTTCGAGGGCAGCCCCGATGGCCCTACCTATTTCATCATCCGCGAACTGAACGTTATGACGTTCAAATCCCGCAGCTTTGAACCAGTGTCGCGAGAGATGTTCCTGGCCGCAGTGCAAAACGCACGGGTTGCCGAAGACGCGACCAACTGAAAAGCGCTGAATTAGAAAGCAGGTTTGCCAAAAGACCGGTGCATGATGCGTTTTTGTCAGGTTTTTTACCCCTATGAACCTGACACCGCGGCATTTTTTCCTATCTATCGCGCATGCCTGCTCCGACCCGATTTCCCGACGCCAAAACTGTCGATCACACCCCGCTGGAAGACATCCAGGGCCTCACTGTGGGCTGTTTTCTGACGTCTGTGGGGCTGACATTCCTCACGCATCTGGGCTTTCTCACCGGGCAGACAGCCGGGCTTGCGCTGCTCATCGCCTATCCCAACGGCTGGTCCTTCGGGCTGGTGTTCTTCCTCATCAACATCCCATTTTACGCTTTGGCCTATATGCGCCTTGGGCTTGAGTTCACCCTCAAAAGCGTGGCTTGCGTGACGGCCGTGTCTGTGATGTCAGAAATTCTACCCCAGGTGATCATGTTTGATCGCCTCGATCCGCTGATTGGGACATTGGTCTTTGGCGTGTCCGTGGGCCTTGGGCTTTTGGCCTGCTTTCGGCACAAGGGATCGCTGGGCGGTGTGGGTGTGATCGGGCTTTTGGTACAGGACCAAACCGGCTTCAAAGCAGGCTATGTGCAACTATTGGTCGATGCCGCAATCTTTGCCATGGCGCTTTTCATGTTCCCCTCATCGGTTGTGGCCTATTCACTGTTGGGGGCTGTGGTGCTCAACGGGGTGATCGCCTTCAACCATCGCCGGGATCGCTACATCGCCAGTTGAAGCAGAATTTTCAAAGCTCTGATGTCGCTCACTGTCCGCGGTTGTGCGTCTGGGCATGCATTTCCGCAATCATACGGCTGGCCGTCTTTTCAAACGCCGCCGGGACAAAGGCGTGCACGAGCGCGCAGAACGCCGCCGCAAAGAGCTTGAGGCCAAACCGACCAGCGAAAACCGCGTGTTGAATATAGGTTTCACCCACGCTGCGCGGGTGATCGAGAAAAAATTTGGTGAACATGGGGACCCTCCTTGGAATGCGAGAGGTTTACCCAGAGATGCCGGTGAAACCCTCCCAAACATAAAATATATCGATTTGTTCTTGGGAATTTTTCCTATAAAATAGCAGCATGAAAAACATTGATCACACAGATGCACGGATTTTGCGCGAAATCCAACGCAATGCCGATCAACCTTTGGAACGCATGGGTGAGAAAATTGGCCTCTCCCGTAATGCGCTCTGGCGGCGCATCAAGATGATGGAGGAGGCGGGCATCATTCGCGGCAAAGTGGCGCTTGTGGATGCCGAGGCCCTTGGGCTTGCGCTCATGGTGTTCATGCAGATCAAAGCACCCCGTCACGATGCCGGGTGGATGTCAGATTTCGCCCGCGCCGCGCGCAGCTTGCCTCAGGTCCAAAGCGTGTTTCGCATGACCGGGGATTTGGATTACCTGATCCAGGCGCGGGTGCGCGACATGGCCGATTATGACCGGCTCTACCAACGTCTGATCGCACAAGTGCCGATGGGCGATGTCTCCGCCAGTTTCGTGATGGAAGAGATCAAGGCCACAACAGAGGTGCCTGTCTGAAAGTTACGGGTTGGGTCCGAAGCGCTTGTAGAGGTCAATGTCGTCCAGCGTCACCGTGCCTGTCAGCATCAAGGTTGCCACGATGGCCCAAAGCACAATCGCAACACCCGTCGTAATCCAAATCTTCTTGCGCAGGTGATGATGCTCGGGCGAGCCCGCATGGGTCCCGGGCACGATCTCACCCAAGTCGCCCTGGGTCTGGATCTTAATTGGCAAGATGACCAGGAACGTCATGAACCAGATCACCAAGAAAAGAACGAGACCGGAAACAGGACCCATCAGACTTGCTCCAGCTCCACAAGGCACCCGTTGAAATCTTTGGGGTGCAGGAAGAGAACCGGCTTGCCATGGGCCCCGATCTTGGGCTCGCCACTGCCCAGAACGCGCGCGCCTGTATCCTTAAGGTGATCACGCGCCGCAATAATGTCGTCGACCTCATAGCAGACATGATGAATGCCGCCTGCCGGATTCTTTTCCAGAAACCCATTGATCGGGCTGTCTTCGCCCAAGGGATAGAGCAGCTCAATCTTGGTGTTGGGCAGTTCGATGAAAATCACGGTCACGCCGTGGTCAGGCTCATCCTGCGGCGCGCCAACATGGGCACCCAGCGCAGAGCGATACTGCTCTGCGGCCGCATCAAGATCGGGCACCGCAATGGCCACGTGGTTGAGCCGTCCAATCATCGCATTTCCTCGTGCAAACGTGTTGGTGTGCTTATGCCGCGCGGACCGGTATGAGGCAAGAACCTCCCTGTCGCAGGTATTCTTTTGCCGCTTAACGCTTCGTTCACCACGACTCAGTACGGTTTGGATGTGCTGCTAATGACAGGAGGCGCATGATGGACGATCTGGGCGTATTTGATCCACGGCGACCGACGGCCAAGAGGCCGCTGCTGGGAATGACGGTTTTGGTGGTCGAAGACAGCCGCTTTGCCTGTGAGGCGCTGCGGTTGATGTGTTTGCGCAGCGGTGCGCGCATCAGGCGCGCCGATAGCCTCGCGGCTGCCGCGCGACACCTCAAGGTTTACCGCCCCACGGCCGTCATCATCGACATCGGTCTGCCGGATGGCTCAGGTGAGGATTTGATCCGCGATTTGGCCAAGGCGGAACCACGGGTCGGCATTCTGCTCGGCATGAGTGGGGATGACGGCATGGCCCAGCGCGCGATCGAGGCGGGCGCAGATGGGTTCTTGGCCAAACCCATTCAAAGCCTTGCTGCCTTCCAAGAGACGATACTGGCCGCAGCACCCCCATCTGAGCACCAACTGGGACCCCGTATCGTGTCTGAAGAAATCGTCTTGCCCGATATCTCGGCTTACCGCGATGATATTTTCTTTGTCTCCGAGCTTTTGAATGAGCGTCAGGACGGGCCAACACTCGATTACATCGGGCAGTTTCTGGGTGGGGTGGCGCGATCTGTCAAAGATGTCCAACTGGAAGAGGCAGCAGGTATTTTATTGTCAACACCACCGGGCAAGGGCCAGCGGCGGGCGCAGGCCACTCACATCCTGAGCCTTGTCCATGAACGGCTGGACAAACAACTGGCCATATAACAGGCGTTGCCATGCGAAGGGCGGACCGCCTGACCCGTCAGGTCAGATCCGGGTCACCCGCAGCGCGCACCAGTTTCGTCAGATCGCTCAGCCGTTCGCGCTGTTGGCCTGCGGCATCAAAATTCCCCGGGGCCAGCCAGATTTCAAACGCCTCCGACAGGGCCGGCCATTCGCGATCGATCACGGCAAACCACGCGGTATCACGGTTGCGTCCTTTAATGACCGTAGCCTGACGAAAGATGCCTTCATAGCTGAACCCCAATCTCTGCGCGGCGCGGCGCGAGGGTGTGTTCAACGCATCGCATTTCCATTCAAACCGCCGGTAGCCCGCGTCGAAAGCCCATTTCATCATCAGATAAAACGCCTCAGTCGCGGCGCGCGTGCGCTGCAGTTGCGGCGCCATGGCGATGAAACCCATCTCGATCGACCCACTGTCCGGTTTGATGCGCAGATAGGATGCAAACCCACCGAATTGCCCGGCATCGTGGTCCTCGATGGCATAAAACCGGATGTCATCCCCTGCCCCGGTCGCCCCGCGCATCCATTTGTGAAACTGCGCAGCGGACGCAAATGGCCCCACGGGCATGTAATCCCACAGCCAATCATGTCCGTCGAAGGCCCGATAGAGCAACGCTGCATGCCGTTCGGCGTCCAACGCCTCCAACCGGGCATACCGACCTTGAAGCGGGGCCATCTCCGGCCTTGGTGGCGCCGTCCAACTCGGGATGATCGGGCCAACGGGCCTGTTGCCATTTTGGTCCACTGTCATGATCCCCAACGTGTTTGGTCTTGCGTTGCGCGCATCATAGAGGCTTTGCGCTATAGCAAAAGCCCCGGATCATCACCCAAATCCACCCCAGGGAAGACGGTATTTTCGATCAAACCGCGGGGCAGTCCGAAGAGCCCGCGCATGATCCACCCGGTATGGGCGCGCAAATCCCGCGTTGGCATCAAGTCACGCTGCTCAAACAGGGCGCTTTCGCTCAGGCCCGGCCAATCCGTCACCACCTGCCCGCCGCGCAACGCACCGCCCGCCATGATCATCAGACCACCTGTGCCGTGATCGGTGCCGCCTGTGCCATTGGCCCGCACAGTGCGCCCAAATTCCGTCATCGCAACAACCGTGGTCTTGCCCCACACTGGGCCAAGTTCTTTCTTCAAAATCATGATGTTATCCGCGAGCGGCTTTAACGCCCGCGACATCGTACGGGATTGATTGGCGTGGGTATCAAACCCGTTCATTGAATAGGCCGCAATGCGCGTTTCACCGCGCAGGCGCGACGCGGCAAATTCGGCAATCTGGGCCAAGCCCTTCTCCCGTCCAGCAGGCGCGGCCATCCCTTGCATCGCGTTCATCATATCGGCTTCGTCAATGTCACCATCGCCGCCCAGGGCCAGCACATCGTCCTGGCTGAGATCAATCGCCTCGCTCAGCGCATCACGAAAGAGCGGGTCATCATGCATCACCAGATCCAGCAAACGCTCAGCCTGTGAGCTGAGCACCAGCGAGGCCTCTGGCGACCAATCCGACACATCCGCCGCCCCTTTGGTGAGCAACATCGATTGCCGCCCGATCGCATAGGCCGTTTCAGCATGGGCACCGGGCACTTCGCTCAGCAACCGGTTGAGCCATCCATCCCGCACGCTTTCCACACCCGCACTGCCGGTGCCCGCCTCAAGAATATCCTGACCGTCAAAATGGCTGCGCTTGTTGCGATAAGGCGTCGACACGGCATGCGCAAAGCTCAACTCACCCGCCCGCCAGAGCGGCACCAGATCCGCCAAGGCCGGGTGCAGAGCGAAATACCCGTCTAGGTCTAGCTCCCCCGGCGACACACCTTCGGCCAGAAGCCGTCCGCGCAACGCGTGAAATTCAGGCGCGCCATAGGGGCGCACAGCGTCCAGCCCATCCAGCCCGCCGCGCAGAATGATCACGACAAGTCGGTTGTCCCAGGGCGCACTGGCCATGGTCACCGGCGTCACCAAAGGGCTGGCCGCGAGAGAACACCCAAGTGCGAGCGAGCGGGTCAGAAAACTGCGGCGGGATTGAATGCTTTTGGTCATGGCGGCCTTCACATCCTTTGAAACGCGGCGGAGGAGAGGACAACACCCACACCTTCGGGACGCGATTCCGCGGCACGCGCGGCAAAGCGCACATTTTCAGGCGCCTCAGAACCAAGGGCAATATCCACAAATTCCCGCGGATCCGGCAATGTGCGGCGCAGGCGCAGCGGTGTGGCCATCGCCCATTGCAAACGCGCCGCCAAACGCTGCGGCGTGATCCAATCTTCATCGGCCTCGGGCCAACCATCTGGCCCTGCCGGATGCCCCCAGGTTTGGCCCATCATCACCAGCGGGCTGTAGAAAAACTTGCGCATCCGCGCGGCTTTCTTCTGGGGCATCTGGCGCGGTTGCAAATCCAAGGCCCGCAAGCTTGACCCAATAAAATCAATGGGTTGCTTCACATTTCGCGGACCCACCACCCAAGATCCCGGATGGTTGAGCATCACCTCGTAGACCGCAAGAAGATCCCCACCCGTGTCCAGAAAGCGCCGTTCCAACGCGGTGATCAGATCCGCATCCGGCGTGTCGCCCACGAAATGCACGGCCAGTTTCTGAGCCACGTGGCGCGCGGTGGCCGGATGGGCGGCCAGATCATCCAACACGCTGTAAATCGATGCCAGCCTATTCTTGCCGCCATAGCGTTTGCCCAAAACCGTCTTCACGCCGGGATCAGCTTGGTTTTTGGCAAAGACGAACCCATCCACATGGGTAAAGGACAAGCCCGCCAGCAATTCGGCCAACTGGCGCACATCCGTCTGCGTGTATGGCCCGCCCACGCCCAGCGTGTGCAGTTCCAGCAATTCGCGCGCGAGGTTTTCGTTGAGCCCACGTTTAGGATTGCGCTTTGCCACGCGGCTTTCCGGCCCCGCAGATTTCGCCTGGTCCAGGTAATGCAGCATCAGGGGATGCGTTATCGCCGCGCGCAACATATCCCCAAACCGGCCCGCCACATGGGGGCGAATGGCCTCTTCAGTGTAATTGACCGGCGCGAATTTCAGGAACAACACCTTGCCCGTGGCGGTGAAATGATCGGTCCAAAAACTGGCCAGGCGTTCACGGAACCCATCGGGCGTCTGTGCCCGGCGCATCAACGCCTGCCCAAACCAGACCGCCGCCATGTCCCGCATCGCGCGGCGTTCAATCTTCACCTTTTCAAACGCGGCTTCATACTGATCGGTGCCTTTGAACTGGCGCGTGGCCCGGCGGGCCTTCCGTTCGCGCAAGGCCATTTCGAAAACCGGCGCCATGCCCGGAATGGGAAAATCCTGCGCTGCCTGGTCGGGCCCTGACACAGCGCTGAGCATATCATCCACGGATCCCGGCGCGGGCTGTCTCGGGGACAGGCCGCAACCAAAGCGAATGGCCGCTCGGTCAGGGGTGAAACGCATCATGTCTCCTAGTGCCGCGTAATGCCAATATAGGCATTATACGCGGGCGGCGAAACGATCCGTCGGTGATTTTCCGCTGAGATGGCTCTGATCGGTCACTCTTGTGGAATGACGCGCAGCCCCAATTCCATCAGCTGATCCGATGTCGGCTCAGAGGGCGCGTTCATCATCAGATCTTCGGCCCGCTGGTTCATCGGGAACATGATGACCTCGCGAATGTTCGACGTACCCGCCAGCAACATCACGATCCGGTCGATCCCCGCCGCGCATCCACCGTGGGGCGGCGCGCCATATTGGAACGCGTTGACCATGCCGCCAAAGCGTTTGCGCACTTCCGCCTCATCATAGCCTGCGATTTCAAAGGCTTTGATCATGATCTCAAGCTTGTGGTTCCGAATGGCGCCCGAGACCAGCTCATACCCGTTACACGCCAAGTCATATTGATAGCCCAGCACGTCGAGCGGATCGCCATTCAGCGCGTCCATCCCGCCTTGGGGCATGGAAAACGGGTTATGTTCGAAATCAATCGCGCCCGTCTCTTCATCCTTTTCGTAGATCGGAAAATCCACGATCCAGCAAAACGCAAAGCGGTCCTTTTCCGTGTGGCCCAGCTCTTCGCCGATCACATTGCGCGCCTTGCCTGCCACGGTTTCAAACGCCTTGGGTTTGCCGCCGAGGAAGAAAGCCGCATCGCCCACCTCAAGGCCAAGCTGCTGACGGATGGCTTCTGTGCGCTCTGGTCCGATATTCTTGGCCAAGGGTCCGGCGGCCTCCATTCCCTCACCCTGATCGCGCCAGAAGATGTAGCCCATCCCCGGCAGGCCCTCTTTCTGAGCAAAGGCGTTCATGCGGTCGCAAAACTTGCGGCTGCCGCCTTTGGGCGCGGGGATGGCCCGGATCTCTGTTCCGTCTTGTTCGAGAAGTTTGGCAAAGATGGCAAAGCCAGAGCCGCGGAAATGATCGCTCACCACCTGCATTTTCAAGGGGTTACGCAGGTCCGGCTTATCCGTGCCGTACCAAAGCGCGGCATCGCGGTAAGAGATCTGCGGCCACTCCTGATCGACCTTGGCCCCACCCCCAAACTCTTCGAAAACGCCCGACAGAACGGGCTGGATCGTGTCGAACACGTCTTGTTGCTCGACAAAGCTCATTTCCAGGTCGAGCTGATAAAAATCTGTGGGCGAACGGTCGGCACGCGGGTCTTCATCGCGGAAACACGGCGCGATCTGGAAGTATTTATCAAAGCCCGAGACCATGATCAGCTGTTTGAATTGCTGCGGGGCCTGGGGCAGCGCGTAGAATTTGCCCGGATGCAGGCGCGAGGGCACAAGGAAGTCGCGCGCGCCTTCGGGCGAGGAGGCCGTGATCACCGGCGTCTGGTACTCGCGAAACCCAATGTCCCACATGCGCCGGCGGATAGACGAGACAACATCAGAACGCAGCACCATGTTGCGTTGCATCACCTCGCGGCGCAGGTCGAGATAGCGGTATTTGAGGCGGGTTTCTTCGGGGTATTCCTGATCGCCAAAGACGATCAAAGGCAGCTCCGCGCTGGAGCCCAGCACCTCCATGTCCCGCACGAAAACTTCTACCTCGCCTGTGGGAATTTTTGCGTTCACCAAATCCGCGTCGCGGGCTTTCACGTTGCCATCAATGCGAATGCACCATTCGCTGCGCACCTTCTCCACCTCGGCAAACACGGGGCTGTCGGGATCGCACAACACCTGCGTGACACCGTAATGGTCGCGCAGATCGATAAAGAGGATCCCACCATGGTCACGGATCCGATGCACCCAACCCGACAGGCGCACGGTATCGCCCACGTTTGCTTTGGTCAGATCGGCACAGGTGTGGCTGCGATAGGCGTGCATGGAAACCTCGTTTGATTGGTCGCGCCGATACACCTTGGCCACGCGGCAAAGTCAAGCGAAAGTCAGGTGTTCACTTTTGCGGCAACGCTCCGCACAGAGGCCGCTTCCCGCGCCAAAAAGATTTACAGAGTGTTAATTTTCCGTAAAACTTTGTCCCCAAAGCGCGAATAGCCTGGGACACACGGCATATTCATCGATTTTTTGGAGCACCGCGAGGGCGCGTGCAAACAGGAGGTGAGATATGTGGATTAAGCTGCTGGATACGTTTCTGACCCATCTTTTCCGGTCAGGCGAGTTGACCGTCACTTACCCTGACGGCCATTCAAAAACCTATGGCGACGGCAAGGGTGACATTGTCGCGCTCACGCTCCATGATCCTGCGCTGCCTCGTAAATTGATCATCTCTCCTGAGATGGCCGTGGGTGAGGCCTATATGGACGAGACCCTCACCATTCAGGACGATGATCTGCGCGGATTTCTCAACCTTGCGGTCAACAATATGGCCAATCATGGCCGCCCTTGGTTCCACCGCCCGCTGGAGGCCTATCGCTACATCCATCGGTATGTGTCGCAGTTCAATCCGGCAAAGAAATCCAAATCAAACGTGGCGCATCATTATGACCTTTCGGGCGATCTCTATGATCTCTTTCTGGATGAAGATCGCCAGTATTCCTGCGCCTATTTCACCGATCCGGACATGTCGTTGGAAGAGGCGCAATTGGCCAAGAAGCGCCACATCGCGGCCAAGCTGCGGCTGGAGCCGGGGATGCGGGTTCTGGATATCGGTTGCGGTTGGGGCGGGATGGGCCTGATGCTGGCGCGCGACTATGGCGTTGAGGTTGTGGGCGTCACCCTGTCTGAGGAACAGCATGCGCTGGCCAATAAGCGCGCGGCCGATGCGGGGCTATCTGACAAGGTGAAGTTCGAATTGATGGATTACCGCCATGTGACGGGCAAGTTTGACCGCATCGTGTCGGTCGGCATGTTCGAACATGTGGGCGTGCTGCACTACAATGAGTATTTCAAGACTGTGCGGCAGTTGCTGACCGAAGATGGGATTGCTCTTATTCACACCATTGGACGCTGCGATGAGCCGGGCGTGACCAACCCGTGGATCCTCAAATACATCTTCCCGGGCGGCTATTGCCCCGCGCTGTCGGAGACCACCAACCACATCGAGAACAACGACTTCCACTTTGCGGATATTGAGGTGTGGCGGACGCATTACGCCCATACGCTGCGGCATTGGCATGACCGGTTCATGGCCAATATCGACAAGGCAGAGGCGCTCTATGATGCGAAATTCTGCCGGATGTGGCGGTTTTATCTGATCGCCTGTGAGGTGTCGTTCTGGCACCAGAAACAGGTGGTCTACCAGTTCCAGATTTCACCCAACCTGACGGCGGTGCCGGTCACCCGCGACTACCTTTATGCAGATGACCGAAAGCGGATGCAGCACGCCGCCGAATAAGCAGGCGTAGGGTGGGGTTTTACCCCACCGTCCCGCTTTCCCCAGAACCCCTCTTGCGCCGCTCTGCCCGGTCGTTATAACGCGGACAATTTGCATAACGCCGGGGGGCCGATCCATGCCGAAGAGAACCGATATCTCATCCATCATGATCATCGGTGCCGGCCCCATCATCATCGGACAGGCCTGCGAATTTGACTATTCCGGCGCGCAAGCCTGCAAAGCCCTGCGCGAGGAAGGCTACCGGGTGATCCTGGTCAATTCCAACCCGGCCACGATCATGACCGACCCGGAGCTGGCCGATGCCACCTATATTGAGCCGATCACGCCCGAGGTGGTCGCCAAGATCATCGAAAAAGAACGCCCCGACGCCTTGCTGCCCACCATGGGCGGGCAAACCGGGCTCAACACCGCGCTTGCCGTGGCCGATATGGGCGTGCTGGATAAATTCGGTGTCGAACTGATCGGCGCCAACCGCGAAGCGATTGAAATGGCTGAAGATCGCAAGCTGTTCCGCGAGGCGATGGACAGGCTTGGCATCGAAAACCCAAAGGCCACCATCGCCAACACGATGCAAGAGTGCATGGACGCGCTTGATGAGATTGGCCTGCCCGCGATCATCCGGCCTGCCTTTACACTTGGCGGCACCGGCGGCGGCGTGGCCTATAACCGCGATGATTACGAACATTTTTGCAAGTCAGGTCTTGATGCCTCGCCCGTCAGCCAAATCCTGATCGATCAATCGCTTTTGGGCTGGAAAGAATACGAGATGGAGGTGGTGCGCGACAAAGCCGACAACGCCATCATCGTCTGTTCCATCGAAAACGTGGACCCGATGGGCGTGCACACGGGCGACTCGATCACCGTGGCCCCGGCCCTCACCCTGACCGACAAGGACTATCAGATCATGCGCAACGGCTCCATCGCCGTGCTGCGCGAGATCGGGGTGGAAACTGGCGGCTCTAACGTGCAGTGGGCCATCAACCCTGATGACGGGCGCATGGTGGTGATTGAAATGAACCCGCGCGTGTCGCGGTCGTCCGCACTGGCCAGTAAGGCCACGGGTTTTCCGATCGCCAAGATCGCGGCGAAACTCGCGGTGGGCTACACGCTCGATGAGCTCGACAATGATATCACCAAGGTGACGCCTGCGAGCTTTGAGCCCACGATTGACTACGTGGTCACGAAAATCCCGCGCTTTGCCTTTGAGAAATTTCCGGGCTCTGAGCCGCATCTCACCACAGCGATGAAATCCGTGGGTGAGGCGATGTCGATCGGGCGGACCATTCATGAAAGCCTGCAAAAGGCGCTGGCCTCGATGGAAACCGGCCTCACCGGCTTTGACGAGGTCGAGATCGAAGGCGCGCCTGACAAAGCGGCGGTGATCAAGGCGATCTCGGCTCAGACACCAGACCGATTGCGCACCATTGCCCAGGCCATGCGCCACGGTCTGACCGATGATGAGATTTTCCTCGCCACCAAGTTTGACCCGTGGTTTCTGGCCCGCATCCGCGAGATCATAGAGGCCGAAGAGCGTGTGAGACTGGAGGGCTTGCCGACGGACGAACACGCTCTTCGCGCGCTCAAAATGCTAGGGTTCACGGACGCCCGACTCGCCCATATCACGGGCCGGGAAGAAGGCCAGGTCCGCCGCGCGCGTCTCGCTCTTGGTGTGCGCGCCGTGTTCAAACGCATAGACACCTGCGCAGCCGAGTTTGAGGCGCAGACCCCCTATATGTACTCCACCTACGAGGTCCCAATGATGGGCGAAGTGGAGTGCGAGGCGCGGCCCTCTGATCGCAAAAAAGTGGTCATCCTTGGCGGTGGCCCGAACCGGATCGGGCAAGGGATCGAATTTGATTATTGCTGCTGTCATGCCTGTTTCGCGCTGACCGACGCGGGCTATGAGACGATCATGATCAACTGCAACCCAGAGACCGTCTCAACCGACTACGACACCTCTGATCGCTTGTATTTTGAGCCGCTCACCTTTGAGCATGTGATGGAAATCCTGACCAAGGAACAAGAGCGCGGCACGCTGCACGGCGTTATTGTGCAATTCGGCGGCCAGACCCCGCTGAAGCT
>JBCCDT010000011.1:0-48600 GCA_039030635.1 Pseudomonadota bacterium | reverse complement strand
GGGCGCGACACGCCCAATCGGTCGGCCAGCTCGCGCTCAGACGGCAAACGCTCCCCCGGGCGCAGGATGCCGCGCAAGATCAGTTTTTCGATCTGGCGGGTGACAGCGGAAGAGAGCTTTTCTGGTGTGACTTTCTGAAACGGCATGACAGCCAAAATAAACCGGTCAATTAAAATGACCAATCCCTACGGCTCAGAAAACCGCCACCTGCGACGATTGTGTCAATCTGCCGGGGCCCACTGCGCGGCTTGGCTCGGCAAAAAGGCCTCAACGGCCACGGTCGCGATGACCAGAGTTTCACCGGTCTCCGGGTTCGTCACGTTCTGTCCGCCTTTGACCGCTGTCACCGTGGCCTGTCCGCGCGGCAGACCTTTGGCCAAGGCGGCGCAATCCAGGGCATCGGGATCTTGCACGCCCACGGTGACCGCCACGCGCATCTCGGTGTGGCTGATGCCAGTGGCGTCAAAAATCGGCAGGGTGGAGCGGCGCAACGCGCTTTCGACCGCGCGGGTGGCGGCCTTTTGGTAATCCATCCCGTGCAGGTCGTTGCCCATGCCCATCTCGAGAATAAAGCGCTGATCAGACATCGCGTTTCTCCAGGTTCAGGCTGACGGAAATGGCCGCGTTGGCGATGACGGTGGGCGGGCCGACCGGGCGGGGCACATTGAGACCGCCATGGGTCGCCGTGATGGTGATCTGACCGTAGGGAAAGACCGATTTGAGATCGTCACACTTCACCTGATCGGGCGCTTGCACGGCGATCTCGGCCTCGATGATCATCGCCTCTTTGGGGCAACCGAAAAGCTCCGCCAGATTGATCGAGTTGCGCCATAGCGCATCCTTGAGGGCGCGGCGTCCGGCCTCGGTGTAGTCTTCACGACGCAGCGAGGTGCCGATGCCGAATTCGGTGAGCAGGCGGTGTTTGGGCATGGTCCGTCCTTTGTGGGAAACCTGCGTCATGAGTATTTTTGGAAAGATGAAGATGCAAGCATCGGGCTTGCGTCAGTGTAGCGTGAACAGCGAAAGCACACCCACAAGGATCAGGCTCAGCGCCCAGACGAGATCAAGGTTGAACCAACCTCGTTGCAGGAATTTGAGCCCCAACCAATGATAAACGCCCACCGCGATCAGCCCGCCGGAGGCCATCATCGCTAGCGTGTGTGCGGCCGCCACGCCAAAGGCCACGGAGGTGTTCGATCCCATCAGTTCAAACGCGGCCTGATGCCCGGCATCAAGACCCGCATAATTGCAGATGCCCAGGTAGATCGGCACCAGCATCAAACCGGCCCCATGGGCCATGGCCGCCAGAAAGGACCACAGCGCCAAGCGATGCGGTTTGACGCGGGCGAGCATGCGCGGATGGCGGCGGTTGATCAGCAGATAGGTGCCCATGCCGATCACCAGAATGGCCGCACCGGTTTGGATTTGCCGCTGGTATTCCACCAAAGTGAACATCAGCGTGAACGGCAACAGGATCGCCGTCATCGCCAGCAGGTGCCCACCCCCCAACAGCCCCAGCGCCCGGTAGAGGCTGGTTTGCGATCGCTCCATCAAGGCGGCGGACACACCAAGGGGCCATCCCATGCCGGGGTTGATCCCATGGTAGATGCCAGATGCAATGACGGCCCACCAAAGGGCCGTCAGGCTTGCGTCTTCCATCGTTGATCAGACGTTGGGGTAACAGAAACTGTCGGTCGAACAGTCGCCACCCTCAAGCCGGATCTGGTGGCTGCGATAGCCATCCGGGAACTCCACGTAGAAGTTCGGATCCAGTTCCAGCCCGCCGTTTTCGCCGACATTGGCCATGACCATCTGTCCGCCTTCATCATCGGGATAGAACTGATCATCCCATGTCGAGTACAGCGAGTTGGTCCAGTAGACGCGCTTGCCATCGCGGCTGATCTCCACCATCTGCGGCCCGTAGACAAACGGCTTGCCATTGGGGTGATTGGCCCCGCGAGCAATGCCGCCCAGCTCTACTTTGCCGGCCAGCACCGGGTTGAACGGGTCGGACACATCATATTGATGCATCTCGCCCAGGCCCCAGCAGGCCACGTAGAGGTATTTGTCATCGAGGCTCAGGTCGATATCCGTCACCAGCGGCGGCACGGCTTCAAACCCTTGCAAAAGCGGCGGCAGGTTTTCCGGCTTTTCCGGGCGCGGGTCGATGGTGATCACCTTCTTGGCGTCAAACGTGCCATCTTCCTTCTGCCACCAGGTAAAGATCGAGCCTTGCAGGTTGGTCGTATCAACCACCACACCGACAAAGCCGTAATCCTTGGCCGGGTCATGCGCAGGCCGGATTTCCAGCGCCATCTGATGGTTTTCACCCAGATCAATCGTCTGCACGTTCTTGCGCTCGCGCAGGTTCCAGAAATGGATCACATGGCCGTATTTGTTGCTGAGCAGGTCTTCGGCCACCACGCCGTTTTCAAATTGCGGCGGCAGGCCCCATTCAGAGCTGACCATGTAATCGCGCGGCAGGTTCCACCAGAAATCATAGTGCTTTTCCTGCTTGCCGCGATCCATCTCATAGCGTCCCAGGATCTCAAAGGTCTCGCAATCCATGATGAAGATGCCGGGCGGGCCATCGGTGCCATCTTCGCCACCGCCTCCCAGGGTGGACACATAGATGCCTTCGGGGCCGCAATGAATGGTGTGCGGGCGGGAATACCCGGTTTTGGCAAAAAGCTCTTCGGGTTCGATGATCTTGTGGATCTTGGCCTTGAGCGGTTCTTTGACGTCGATCACGTAGATGCGCGACGACCGGATGCCGGGAATGATCAGATACCGACGCTCAAGGAACGCATGGCCCGATAGAGGCGACAGCGCTGCCGAACAAGCGTTCCATCCAAAGTGGTGAAATTCATCGCCCTTGTTGGGCATGATCAACTGATGGACAATTTCGCCATAGGTTTTCGAATTGGGATCGACATCCACAACGGCCAAACCATCGGGTTGTGAGCCGTCCGGGCTGAGCATCAGGGTAAAGGCCAGCGTCTCAGCGGGCGCTTCCATGGCCATTGTGGCCGTGGGGTAAAATGTTGGATCAGGTCTTAAATTCATGGTTTCTCCTCCCTCGCATAGCGCGATTTCGGCCGGATTATTGTCTGGCCTTGTGGGTGGATGGTCTCACGAGTTTAATTGTCTGACAATTGATTTTTTGCGGCCTGCGTCTTAGCGTCCCGAACGGCCTCTTGCATGGCGTCCTGGCAAAGTCGCGTTGATGGCCTCCGCCATGGCTTGGGTGAGAGCGGTATCTGCCGCCTCTGAAAACAGAACCGAACGGTGGATATCGGGCAAAACGGGCAAACCTTCTGCGGTGCCCAAAACCTGCAATCCCTCATCGACACAAGAGGCGGGCAAAACCCCTATGGCGAAATCAGACCGCAATGCCGACACGAGGCTGCCAAAGCTTTCGGTGCGAAAACTCACCCGGTAGGCGCGCCCAGCGGCCCGCAAGGCATCCGTCGGGATCGATTTCCACCAACAGCTCCTGTCGAGCATGGCCAAAGGCACCGGCTCGTCAGGGTGAACGTGCGAAAGCTGGCTGGTGGCCCACACGGCGGGTTCTTTGGACATGGGGCTTGTCCCAAGAGGCTTCGGTCCCGAACAAATGGCCATGTCCAAGCGGCCTGCGCGGACCTCATCCGCGTAGCTCGCGGTGCACCCAGACCTCGCCGTGACCTCAACGCCCGGGTGAACGCGCGCGAACCTGGCCAAGGCATCGGTCAGGATATGTCCTTCGTAATCATCGGGGATGCCAATGCTGAGTGTCCCTGTCAGAGGCGCCTCAAACATCCCCCGCATCTCCTGGAGCTCTGCCACAGCCGCCTCCGCTTTGGGGAGGAGCCGCTCACCCGCATCCGTCAGGGCCATGCCTTTCACAGATCGGTCAAAAAGCACCGCACCTAGGCTCTCTTCGAGATTGCGCAATTGCACGCTGATGGCCGATTGCGTGCGGCCAAGGCGATCCGCGGCATGGGTCAGGTTGCCCGTCTGCGCGATCACAACAAAGCTGCGGAGGAGGTCACTGTTGAGAGGCGGTTGTTCGATTTTGTTCATGGCAACGATCTAATAAATTCGATTTCAAGAATGATACGCCGCCCCTACCGTCCCTGCAAGAACGGGGAGGGCGCGATGACGGTCTATGATATCTTTCTGCTTTTGGGCATCGGAGTGCTTGGTGGGGTTTGGAATGCGGTGGCCGGCGGCGCGACGCTCTTCACCTTTCCTGCGCTAATGGCGGCCGGTTTGCCGCCCCTGGTGGCCAACGCCACCAATTTTCTCGCGCTCTTGCCGTCCAACGCTGCGGCCTTGCCCGCCTACGCAAAAGAGCTTCGACAGGTGGGCCCCGCGCTGGTGCCCTTGGCCGTGATCTCAGGTCTTGGGGCCATTTTAGGGTCGGTTTTGCTGATCTTTTCAGACCCTGCTTTGTTTGAGCGATTGATCCCGGGCTTGATCTTGGTTGCTACGCTGCTCTTTGCCGGTGGCGAGGCGGTGCGTGCCAAGCTTCTGGCGCTCGCGGGCGGCACCCGCACCGGGCTGTTGGTCTATGCTGGGCTGTTTCTCGCCTCGATCTATGGCGGCTATTTTGGTGCGGGGCTGGGGATCATCCTCCTCGCTGTGGCGCAAATCATGGGCTACAGCGATTTTCACGTCGCAAACGCGATCAAGAACCTGTTGGCCACCAGCTTTTCTATTCTGTCGATCGTGGTGTTTGGCGTCGGTGGCCTGATTGCCTGGCCGCAGGCGTTCACCATGATGGCCGGCAGCACGGTGGGCGGCTACCTCGGTGGCCGACTTGCCAAATACGCCAATCCCCGCCTTTTGCGCGGGGCCGTGATCCTGTTCGGTTTTGCCTTAAGCGGCGTCTATGCCTGGCGCGTATTTGCTTAGAACTCCACCCCGATCTGTGCCTTGATCCCGGACCGGAATGGATGCTTGATTAGTTCCATTTCGGTCACCAGATCGGCAATCTCGATCAACTCGTCTTTGGCATTGCGCCCGGTCAGCACAACATGGGTCATCTCGGGCTTTTCAGCCGTAAGAAAGGCCGCCACATCGTTCACATCGATATAGTCGTAGCGCAGCGCGATGTTGATCTCATCCAAGAGCACCATGTGATTACTCGGGTCGCGAATAAGCTCTTTGGCCTTGGCCCAGGCGGCCTGCGCCATTTCGATATCGCGTTCTTTGTCCTGAGTTTCCCAGGTGAAGCCTTCGCCCATCGTGTGGAACGCGCAGATGTCGGAAAACTTACCCGTGATCAGATCCCGCTCACCCGTCGACATGCCGCCTTTGATGAACTGCACCACCGCGCATTTCATATCATGGGCGATGTGGCGAAAGATCATGCCAAACGCGGCAGAGGATTTGCCCTTGCCCTTGCCGGTGTGGATCATAATCAGACCTTTCTTGTCGGTCTTGGTGGCCATGATCTTATCGCGCGCGGCCTTCTTCTTGGCCATTTTCTCGGCGTGGCGGTCTGCGTCATCACTCATTGTGTCTCTCCTCTGTCATCACCCATCTCGGGCGTCCCCCGGTTTCATCTTTCCAAAAGTACTCATGCCCTGCGTGGCCCGGTCTTGCACAGATTTTATCATCGCACCAAAGCCTCGATCCGGGCCCGTGCGGAGTTGGACCGCGGCACCCAAAGCTCTCGGTCGATGGCCTCTTGCAGCCGCTCGGCGATCTCATGGAGCGCGGGCGCGTTGTGGTCTTCGATGAATTGGCGGGTGGCGTCATCTTCCAAAAACGCGGCCTCTACCATGTCAAAGTGATGATCCTGAACCGCGCCTGTCGTGGCGGCAAAGGCAAAGAGATAATCCACCGTCGCGGCAATCTCAAAAGCGCCCTTGTAGCCGTGCCGTTTGACCCCGTCGATCCATTTTGGGTTCACCACGCGGGACCTGACCACGCGGGCGATCTCATCATCCAGCGTGCGAATGAGCGGGCGTTCGGGCCGGGAATGATCATTGTGATAGATCGGGCGCGCTTGACCCTGCAGCGTCGCCACAGCGGCCGCAGCGCCGCCTTCAAACTGGTAGTAATCATCGCTGTCGAGGATGTCGTGCTCTCGGTTGTCCTGATTTTGGACAATGGCTTCGGTCTGGCTGAGCCGGATTTCAAAGCCCGCACGGTCGGCGGTGCCCGCCTCCCGCGCCCCATAGGCATAGCTGCCCCAGGTTAGATAGGCCTCTGCGAGATCGGCCTTACTTTTCCACAGGCGTTCATCGATCATGGCCTGCAACCCCGCCCCGTAAGCGCCGGGTTTCGAGCCATAGATGCGCGGCCCGGCGCCTTCGGTTTTGGCGCGGGCGGCTGCCGGATTCAGATCCTCTGGTTCATCCAGTGCCATAACAGCCTGTGCAGCGCTGTCGAAAAGCGAGATGAGCTGCGGGAAGGCATCGCGGAAAAAGCCCGAGATGCGCAAGGTGACATCAACCCGAGGGCGCCCGAGCACGCCTTGCGGCAGAATGTCAAAGCCGGTGACACGCCGGTTCGCGCTGTCCCAATTCGGTTTGACGCCCATCAAGGCCAGGGCTTGTGCAATGTCATCGCCGCCGGTGCGCATATTGGCGGTGCCCCAGGCCGTGAGCAGCATGGCCCGAGGCCAGTCGCCATGGGTTTGCAGGTGTTTTTCAATCAGCAGGTTGGCCGATTTCCAGCCCAGGGCCCAGGCGGTGGGGGTCGGAACGGCGCGGCTGTCGACGGAAAAGAAATTGCGCCCTGTCGGCAGCACATCAAGCCGTCCGCGCGTGGGTGCACCCGACGGGGCGGGGGGCACGAACTGACCGTTGAGCGCCCTCAGCAGGCCCGAGCTTTCCGCCGGGCCGCAGCTGCGGATCGACGGGTCAATCTGTGATTTTATGGTTTGGATGACGTCTGACGCTCGCGGACCAAGGCCCGCATCGCCCCACCCGCCATCCCAAAGGCGTTGGGCGAAGGTTTCGAGCCGTTCAACCGTGTCGCCCGTGCTGCGCCAAGGCGCGGACACCAGATCTGCGAGTTGGGCAGGGCGTGGCCCGGTCCAGGGGGCGGACATATCGCAATCGAGCGGGTCAAATTCCAGGTTTAGGTCATCGGCCAAGGCGCGGATGAGGGAGGCGTCACCGCCTGTGCCGTCGCCGCGCGGGATACGGGCCATGGCAATGGTAAGATCGCGCAGTTGATCGCCCTGAGGCGAGACACCAAAGACATGCAGACCGTCGCGGATCTGTGCCTCTTTCAACTCGCAGAGATAGGCGTCAAGCTTGGCCAGGTCGCGGTCTTCATCGTCCCCTTTGAGCCCGATATCGCGGTCCAGTCCCGTGGTGGCGGTGAGGGACAGGATTTCGCGACGCAAATGGTCGATCCGGCGGGGATCGACGCCTGCGGCCTCGTAATATTCATCCACCAGCGCCTCAAGATCGCGCAAGGGGCCATAGGTTTCCGCTCGGGTCAGAGGCGGGGTCAGGTGGTCGATGATCACAGCCTGTGCGCGGCGTTTGGCTTGTGTGCCTTCGCCGGGGTCGTTGACGATGAAAGGGTAGACATGGGGCATCGGGCCTAAGGTCGCCTCAGGCCAGCAGGTCTGGCTCAGCGCCAGCGCCTTGCCGGGCAGCCATTCGAGATTGCCATGTTTGCCCATATGCACGATCGCGTCGGCCTCGAAACGGTGCCGTATCCAGGCGTAGAACGCCAGGTAGTTATGCGGTGGCACAAGGTCGGGGGCGTGGTAGCTGTCGGTGGGATCAATGTTATAGCCGCGCGCGGGCTGCACACCGACGACCACGTTGCCGTAGCGCAGGATCGAAAGCTTGAAACCGCCTTGGCCGGTTGCCCCGGATGGCGACATGTCTGGCACGAAGAACGGATCGTCTTCTGGGGCACCCCACCGGGTGGTGACCTGGTCTTTGAGCTCCCACGGCAGAGCCTGAAAAACCGTCATGTATTCGGCAAGAGACAGGGTTTCCCCGCCGTCCTTTTGCGCGCGATCGGTGAGCCAATTGGTGGGACCTTCCAGGATCGCCTGCATCAGCGCATCGCCATCCTTTGGTGGGTCGGTGACACGGTACCCGGCCTGCGCCATCGCGTTGAGCACGTGCACCGTGCCTGCGGGCGTGTCGAGCCCGACCCCATTGGCCAAGCGCCCGTCCTTGTTGGGGTAATTGGCCAAGATCAGCGCGGTCTTGCGGTCGGCTTCCTTGGTGGCGCGCAACCTGGCCCAATTGGCGGCAAGCTCGGCCACAAACTCGATCCGGTCGCCTTGGGCGCGATAGGTGGCGATGGGGCATTGGGTGGCCTCGTCAAAGAACGCCTCGCCTTTGAAACTGACAGCGCGGGACAGGACGCGCCCATCGACCTCGGGCAAGGCCACGTTCATGGCGATGTCGCGCGCGGACAAACCGGTCAGACCCTCGGCCCAAGCCTCTTCCGAGCTGCCGGCCAGAACAACCTGAAACACAGGCGCGCCGTTGGCCTCGGGCAAGGTCAGAGGGTTTTCAGGGTTGGCATCGCCCGTGTGAGGCGAGCCCACGGCAAAGGAGGTTGCGTTGAGGATCACGCCGGGCGGGGCGGCTGTGAAAAGCTGTGTCAGGGTGGCGACCGAGACCGGATCCTTGAGCGAGGCCACGAACACCGGCAGCGGGTTCAGCCCCTGGCGCAGGAGGGCGCGGACCAGGCGGTTGATGGGGTTGAGGCCCGCACCCTGGACCAGCGCGCGGTAAAAAATGATCGGGACAACGGGGTTGGCGGTGTTCCAAACCGCTTGTGCCGCCGCCAGATCGGCGATGCCTGTGCCGGGCCAGTAGACACCGGCGCGCAAGAGCGGGCTCGCCGCTGGAGGCGGCTCGCCGTTGCCCAGCATGGCGCGTGCGTGGCGCAGGAAATTGGTGGCGTTTTCCGGACCGCCTTCGACCAGGTAGGCCCAAAGCGCATCGTAATCGGCATCCGAGACCGTCGAGAGCGCGCGCAGATCGGCATCGGGTTTGTCATCGCCGGGCAAAAGCACCAGCGGCACGCCCGCCTCATGGCAGCGCGCGGCGTATTGTTCACAGCCGTATTTCCAGTAGCCGACACCGCCCAGCACGCGCGCGATCACCAGACGGCATTTGGTGGCGCATGTGTCGAGATGCAGGTCCACCGACATCGGGTGTCCAAGCTGCGTGATATTGGCCAAGCGCAACGAAGGGCTTGCGTCCATTTCGGCCCGCGCCTCACTCAGCGCGGCCAGTTCGGTATCGGCGGCCGAGAGCACCACGATGTCGGCGGGGGATTGGCCCAGATCGACCGGTTCCTTGCCGTCGTCAACACGGCCGGGGGTGGCGGCGAGAAGGTGCATTATGCCCATGCCCTGCGCCCGGGGCTGCGGTTGGAGCCTCCGGCGGGAGTATTTTTGGAAAGATGAAACAGGGGACCGCGCGTCATGTCAGGGGCTTTTCCATGTAGACCGATGAGCTGTTGGGCGCGTAATCGCCGAAAATGGCACAGCGGGTGAAGCCCGCGCGGTCGTAGAGGCGGACCGCGGATTTGAGCGGGTCGCCGGTTTCGAGCTTGAGCATGGTAATGTTGCGGGCGCGCGCGGTATCCTCAAGCGCGCGCAGGATGGCGGCGGCGACGCCTGTGCCGCGGGCCTTGGGTGCGGTGAACATGGATTTCACTTCGGCATAGCTGTCCTTGAGCGCGAGCGCGCCTGTGCCCAGCGTGGTGTCACCGTCGCGGGCGGCGAAAAACACCACATCCGGGGCGCAAAGCGCGTCAATGTCGAGGAAATAGTTTTCTTCGGGCGGGAAGGTGGCCTGCATCAGGGCGTGGCTGGCCTCCAACAGGGCGCGCGGGCCGGGGGCGCGGGGATCGGCCTCTTCGACGATCAGCATCCGGTTAAAGCGCCTTTTCCATGAAAACGGTGGTGTCACCTTGCGCATAATCCGCGAACGGGCCGCGCCTGATGTAGCCGAGCGCCTCATAGAGCCCGACCGCGGCGGCGAGTTTTGCGCCCGATTCAAGCAAGATGCGCGGCTGTCCATTGGCGCGGGCGGCTCCTTCGAGATGGGCGACCAGCGCTTTGGCCACGCCGTGGCCGTGGGCCTCGGGCAGGGTAAAGAGGCGCTTGATCTCTGCAAAGCCATCCTCGGCGCAAAGGGCGACGCAGCCGACAGGCTTGCCCGACAGGCGCGCCACGAAAAATTGGACCCGTTCGTGATCCAACTGCGCGGCGTCATAGCTGGAGCATTCGGTGATGTCATAGGCTTCGCGCAGGGCGTCCTCACTGCCGCTTAGCAGCATGGCGGCATCAGGTGTCAGAGGGGATTCCTGCGCGATGGTGAGGGTCATGCCAGCGCGGCCTCAATCTCGGCCCGGTTGAGGCCGGCCTGACCGATGACCACAAGACGCGTTTCGCGGGGATCATCGCCGAAGGGGCGATCATAATAGGTGTCCACGCGTGGGCCCACCGCCTGCAAGGTCATGCGCATCGGCCGACCGGCGACCGCCACAAAGCCTTTGAGGCGGAGGATATCGTGGGTGCGAATGACCTGGGCCACCTGTTCGACAAACGCGGTTGGGTCGGTCACCTCGCCAAGAGTGACCACGAAGCTTTCGAATGCGTCATGGTCGTGGTCATGATGATGGTCTTCATGATGGTGATCATGATGGTCATGATGATGATGCTCATCGTGATGATGGTCGTGATCGTGATGATCATGATCGTGGTGATGATGATGCACCTCGTGGCGGGCCTCCATATCGGTCTCCGCGCTCGTCCCTTGGCCAAGCAGCACATCCAAAGGCAGCGCCCCCATTGTCGCGCGCACCACCTGCACCCCATCGCGGGCGTCAGATTTGAGTTGGGTCACCAATGTGCCCGTCTCTGCCTCACCCAGCAGATCGGCCTTGTTCACCACGATCATATCCGCACAGGCCACCTGATCGTCGAACAATTCACTGAGCGGCGTGTCATGGTCGAGGTTTTCATCCTGCGCGCGCTGGGCGTCCACGGCGGCGACATCATGGGCAAACCGACCCTCGGTGACAGCTTTGCCATCGACCACCGTCACCACCCCATCCACCGTCACCCTGGTGGAAATCTCAGGCCAGTTGAAAGCCCGCACCAGTGGCTGGGGCAGCGCAAGACCAGAGGTTTCAATCACGATGTGATCGGGCGCCTCTGGCCGGTCCAGCAGTTTTTCCAGGGTCGGCACGAAATCTTCTGCCACGGTGCAGCAGATGCACCCGTTCGACAGCTCCATCACGTCCTCTTCGGCGCAGCCTTCGATGTTGCAGCCCTTGAGGATGCCACCATCCACACCCAGATCACCAAATTCATTGATGATAAGCGCGATGCGCTTGCCATTCGCATTCTCCAGCATGTGCCGGATCAGCGTGGTTTTCCCGGCGCCCAGGAAACCGGTCACGACGGTTGTCGGGATTCTTTCAGGCATGAACCGCCCTCCTTATTCGATGACGAGCGTGGCGGTGGTCTCAATCGGCTGACCCTCCACGGCGAGTTGAGAATGATCATTGGCGTTGAGTGTCACGCGCACCTCGTGGGTGCCGAGGGGCAAGGCCTCAAGATGCATCCAGGGCCCATAGGCGCGGCCGATCTTGATGTCGTTGATATAGACATGGGCATGCCCGCGCCCGTCAACATGCGCAGCGTTCACCGCGACCGGGTCAAAGGTGAAGTTCTCCACCTGCATCTCAAGATTGCGGCTTTGCTTGCCGTCTGGATGAAAGATAAGCGTCACGGAGGGCGCGGGGCCCGTGACCTCGGTCAGTTTGGAATGGTCATGGTCCATCGCGGCATGATCATGGGCGGAATGGTCATGCACTGCGCTGTCGGTTGGGCCCATTGCATGATCATGCATCTGGCCGGAGCCGGTGGCCGCAAACAGAAAGCCAAGCCCGGTCCCGAAGAACAATCCAATCAGCAAAAAGGTGAGCGTCTTGGGCATGGGACCTTCAGGACAGCACAGCCGCGAGGCATGTGAGATCAGTCCGGTGCGGGACGTCAGGGACCATAGTTCAACTCCTCATGCGCCTCACACCCGAGGCGGGTTCATAGGTGCAGGGCTGGTCTCCTGGCTTGCGGGTCCTGGCCTGATCTGCCGCCTTCCCGGGTGCATCCCAGTGGCGTGTGGCAGGGGCTCTCCGCTCACAGTCGCGGGGGCGGCTGACGAATGTGCGCCCGATTTGGGTCCGCGGTCACGTCATTCCCATTTCGTCCCAGGCGGTTTTTCCGACCAATGGGAACCTTGCAGGGATGTGTATGAAGTTGGGCCTGAGGGGCGTCAAGTTGGATTCCGACCTCTTCCCGCTCGCCAGCGGCGCGGCCGAGATATTCGGCGCTTGGCAAAGGCCCCTTGAATAGGTCACTCTGCGCATGACCATCATGGAAAGGACATCTGACATGCTCACCCGCGTGGGAGAGATTGAGATTTGGCGCAGTCTCGACTGGCAGGGCCTGTTTTGGCCGCCGGACGAGCTTTTTATCAATGCCCCGCCCGGTGTGGCGGACACGATAGAGGCGCTCGCGCCCGGCACGGTGGATGCGGACAGTGGTCGCATTGATCTGCCCGTGCAGGGTTTTGTGGTGAAGACGCCCGACCATGTGATCGTGGTCGACACCTGCATTGGCAACGATAAGACTTCCGGCAGTCAGCCCTTCTGGGATGGTCTGACCGATACCAAGTTTATGTCAGGCTTGGCAGAGGCGGGCGTGACGCCCGACGAGGTGGACTACGTGCTTTTCACGCATATGCACATTGATCACATCGGTTGGAACACACGGCGTGTGGAGGGGGAGTGGGTTCCGACGTTTCCCAATGCGACCTACCTGATGCCTGCCGCCGATGAGCAAAGCATGCGCGGACGCGGGTTTGCTGCTTATGACGAAAGCATCGCCCCGGTGATTGAGGCCGGACTGGCCGAGTTCATCGATGCAGAATACCGGCTGGGCGACGCTCTCTCCCTGATCGCCACCCCGGGTCATACGCCGGGGCATGTCTCAGTATTGTTGCAAAGCAAGGGCGAGGAGGCCGTCTTGATTGGGGATGCTTTCCACACGACCGCGCAGTGTCAGCACCCGCAGTGGCATTTCAAATATGACTGGGATGCTGACGTGGCCGAAACCTCGCGCCGCGCGCTGATGACGACCTGCGCTAAACACGCGTGGACCGTGATCGGGACGCATTTCGTTTTGCCATCCATGGGTCGGGTTGAAGCGGATGGCGATGTGTTCCGCTGGATCGACAGCGGGCATTAAGCGCTTGGTATTTGTCGCGAAACCCTGTCCCGGGCTTGATCCGGGACCTCTTTCCCTCGTCTAAACCCAGAGGCCCCGGATCAAGTCCGGGGCGGGTGATGCCTGGTCGTGACGCCGATCATACCCCGCACAGTTTCGCAATATCTTGTGGATAACCCTGCGTTGCTTGCCACATGATGGGGTTAGGCATTGACTCCCTCTCTCTGCCCCTCTCACATATGTGCTCAAGATCGGAATCACCGACCGCCCAAGGAAAGCGTGCAGAGGAAAGCGTGCAGTTTTCAAAGCTCAGACTGACCGGCTTCAAAAGCTTCGTCGACCCGACCGACCTGTTCATTCAGAACGGATTGACAGGTGTGGTCGGCCCCAATGGCTGCGGCAAATCCAACCTGCTTGAGGCTCTGCGCTGGGTCATGGGCGAAAACCGGCCCACCTCCATGCGCGGCTCCGGGATGGAGGACGTGATTTTTGCCGGGGCGGCCACGCGTCCCGCCCGCGGCTTTGCCGAGGTTTCGGTGCATATCGACAATGCCGATCGCTTGGCCCCTGCCGCGTTCAATGACGCCGATCACCTTGAGATCGTGCGCCGGATTACCCGCGATGTGGGCTCGGCCTACAAGGTCAATGGCAAGGATGTGCGCGCCCGTGACGTGCAGATGCTCTTTGCAGACGCCTCCACCGGCGCGCATTCTCCGGCGCTAGTGCGCCAAGGCCAGATTTCCGAGCTGATCAACGCCAAGCCCAAGGCGCGCCGCCGCATTCTTGAGGAGGCCGCGGGCATTTCCGGGCTCTATCAGCGCCGTCATGAGGCGGAGCTGAAACTCAATGGCGCCGAGACGAACCTGACCCGCGTCGATGATGTGATCGAACAATTGGCCGCGCAACTGGCGCAACTGGCCCGCCAGGCCAAACAGGCCGCGCGCTATCGCCAGATCGGGGAAGAGCTGCGCCACGCCGAAGGCCTGTTGCTCTACCAACGCTGGAAAGAAGCGGAAGAGGCCCGGCTGCGCGCCGAAGAGGATCTGCGCGCCCGCACCACCGCCACCGCCCAGGCCGAAGCCGCCGCGCGCGAGACTGCGAAGCAACGCGCAGCGGACGAGGGCGCTCTGCCCCCGCTGCGCGAAGAAGACGCCATTGCAGCCGCCCTTTTGCAGCGCTTGCAAGTGGCCTTCGACGCGCTCACCGAACAAGAAGAAAGCGCGTTGGCGCGCATTGACACGCTGGACAGCCGCATCGCGCAGCTGGGCCTCGACATAGACCGCGAGGCCAATCTCAACCGCGATGCCGGCGAAACCATCGCGCGGCTTGACGCCGAAGCCAAAGATCTCAACGCCGCCGAAGATGGCCATGCCGAGGCGCTGGCGTCTGCGGATGCCGAAGCCAAGGATGCCGCCGCCATTCTTCAGCAACGCGAAACCGAATTGAGCCAGTTGACCGAAGACGTGGCCCGGCTGGCCGCGCGCCACCAATCAGCACAACGTTTGCTAGAGGACAGCCGCAAGACGCTCGAGAAAAGCGAAAGCGAAGCCGCCCGCGCCCGTGACGCGGCATCAGCGGCCGAAACAGCCGTCACAACCGCCAGCGACGCGTTCGAGGCCGCACAAGTGGCCGAATCTGTGGCCGTGAAAACCGCCCTGTCTGCCGAAGAAACCTTGGCCATGGCCGATGAGGCGCGCGCCAATGCCCAGGCGCGAGAGGCCGATGCCCGCGCCGAACGGTCCTCTGCCGAGGGTGAGGTCAATGCCCTCTCGGCCGAGGTCACAGCGCTGGCCCGACTGGTGGAACGCGACACCGCCGAAGGGGGCCAAATCCTGGATGTGCTCACCGTGGCTCAGGGCTATGAGAAAGCCTTGGGCGCGGCGCTGGCCGACGATTTGCGCGCCCCACAGGTGGAGGCGGATGGCCCCTCCGGCTGGACCGCATTGCCCGATTACACCCATGCGCAAGCCCTGCCTGAAGGTGTCACGCCCCTCACGGAGTTCGTGAAAGCGCCCGAGGTGCTGGCGCGTCGCCTGTCGCAGATCGGCGTGGTGGACGCAGAAGTCGGCCCGAACCTGCAAGCCGGTCTGCATCCCGGGCAGCGTCTGGTCAGTCTTGAGGGGGATCTCTGGCGCTGGGATGGCTTCCGCGCCTGGGCCGAGGATGCGCCATCTGCCGCCGCGCTGCGCCTGCAACAGCTCAACCGCCTCGAAGAGCTCAAACAACAGCTCAGCCACGCCACGGCCCGCGCCGAAGGGGCGGCAAAGGCGCATGACACCTTGCGCGCGCGCCTCAAGGAATTGGCCGAGGCCGATCAACAGGCCCGCGATGCCCGCCGCGCGGCTGACACGGCGGTCAACGATGCCAATCGCGCGCTGTCCCGCGCTGAGGCGGATCGCAACCTCGCAGGTTCTCGCCTTGAGGCGTTGGGCCTGTCTGTCACCCGACACGAAGAAGAGGCGATGGCCGCGCGCCAGACCTTGACCGAGGCGGAAAAGGGCCTTGATGGGCTCGAAGATCTCGATGAGGCGCGCACCCGGGTCGAGGATGTCAAAATGACGGTCGAGGCCGCGCGCCTGACCATGATGACCAAGCGCTCCACCCATGATGAGCTGCGCCGCGAAGGCGAGGCGCGTCAGCGACGAGCAGCCGACATCGTCAAGGAAATCAAAGGCTGGCGCACCCGTCTTGAAACCGCTGAGGCCCGCAGCGCGGAATTGCAGGACCGCAAAACGCAGTCCCAGTCAGAGCTGGAAGCCGCCCGCGCAAAACCAGGTGAGATCGTGGATCAGCGCACAGATCTGACATCGCAAATCAAAACCGCCGAGGCCTGCAAGGCCGAGGCCACCGATGCCCTGACCAAGGCCGAAGCCGCACTGCGCGAGGCGGTCACCGCCGAGCGTGACGCAGAACGCGCCGCCTCAGAAGCCCGCGAAATGCGCGCCGCCAGCGAAGCCCGGGCAGAGGCCGCGCGCGAAACCCAAACCCTCGCGCGGGACCGGATTTCCGAAGAACAGGACACCACGCCCGAGGCCTTGCTCAACCGGCTTGAGGCGGACCCCGACAACATGCCCGCCGCCGATGCGGTGGAGGCCGATGTGAACCGCCTCAAACGTCAACGCGACGCGCTCGGCGCCGTGAACCTGCGCGCCGAAGAAGACGCCCGCGAAGTGCAGGAAGAGCATGACGCCTTGGTCGCTGAAAAAGAAGATCTAGAAGAGGCCATTCGCACGCTCCGCAATGGCATCGCCTCGCTGAACCGCGAAGGCCGCGAACGCCTTTTGACGGCGTTCGAACAGGTGAACTCCAATTTCAACATGCTCTTCAAACATCTCTTCGGCGGCGGCGATGCCAACCTTGTCATGGTCGAAAGCGATGACCCGCTCGAAGCCGGGCTTGAGATCATGTGCCAACCGCCGGGCAAAAAACTGGCCACGCTGTCGCTCCTCTCGGGCGGCGAACAGACGCTCACTGCGCTGGCGCTGATCTTTGCCGTGTTCCTGGCCAATCCCGCGCCAATCTGTGTGCTGGATGAGGTGGACGCCCCGCTCGATGATGCCAATGTGGGCCGTTTTTGTGATCTGCTCGATGAAATGTGTCGCCGCACGGAGACGCGCTTTTTGATCATCACCCACCACGCGGTCACCATGAGCCGCATGGATCGCCTCTTTGGTGTCACCATGGGCGAACAGGGCGTGTCTCAACTGGTGTCCGTGGACCTCAAGAAGGCCGAGGCGATGGTCGCTTGACGGTGACGTTGAGGGGCGCACCCCTCAGCGGATCGCGGTCAAAAAGCCCCTGCGCCCAGGCAATCGAGATCAGCATGAGCGCCGCACCGGGCAAAAGGCCTGGCCCGGGATCCTCCCCCAGAAACACCATGGCGATCAGCACGCTGGCCAAAGGTGCGAATGACGCTGCCAAAGAGATCGTCCCGCTCTTTGCGGTCTTCAGGGCGATGGCCCAAACCAACTGACCCAACACCAAAACGATGCCGGCATAGATCCAAACCCATTGCCACAAAATGGGGGCAAACAGATCTTGGAACGCCGCCGGACCAAATAAAAGAACCGCGCCCGTCATGTAAATCGCAGCACCCGCCACCGCGCGATACACGGAGAAGAGCCCAAGCGGCACCCGCCTCAACCCGGCGCGCGACACCAAGGTTGACGCGACATAAGACAGCGTGGCGGCGACCGCGGCCATTTCGCCCAGGCCAAAACCCGCCAAAGAGCCCGCGTCCTGCGCAGAGATGATCAAAATGGCCCCCGTCAGCGCCAGCACAGCGGCAATCAAGGTGCGCGGCTCAAACCGTTCCCCCAACAGGAACAGCGCGCCCAAGAGAAACAAGGGCGGCTCAATTCGGCTGATCAGCGCCACGTTGCTCACGCTCGTATTGGCCAGCGCCACAAAGAAAAGCGCCGGCGTCAGGGCCGATGACAGAAACGCCGACAAGGTCAGAAGGCCCCAGTCTTTGCGCCGCAGACGCGCCGCCCGCGCGGGCCGCAGATCCCGGCGAAAGATATAGGCCAGCGGCACCACGGAGATCAGCGTGCCCAGGATATAGAGGTTGGAATATGTCAGCGCATTGCGACCATCACCCACCGGCATCGTCGCCCCCAAATCAACTAGGCTGACAACAATCGGATTGGCCGCCGCATAGATCAGCACCGCCGCCCAGGCCGCGAGCACACCCCAAAGCGCCCCCTGCATCTGAGGTGGCGTGTGATAGGCGGTGATTTTTCTCAATTCGGCGGCTTGCCGCATGGTTCTGTCCACTCGTGTCGCGCGTAGTATTTGATAGGACTTAAGCCGCAAATCGGCCTGTATCCATGAGGCCGGAGGTCAAACCGAATAAATCCGCCGTGAGGGGGCGCGACCAAACAGGTGACTTGTGTTTCAATGACGCGGTAAAGGGTGCCAAAGCCGGGCGCACATCTGGCAAAACGCCAATGTTTTAGGCGTTTGCGCCAGTTTGGCCGCTGGATCACACAGGTTACAAATTTGTGATGATCTTGTGAAACGCCGCTAAAGCGGGCCTGTCTGATGCAGCCGGATTTTGACCCCGCCATGGTCGATATACGGACCGGGCGGATCAAAGGGCAATCCTGTGGCCCGCGCCAGCCCGGCGTCAGACGTGACCAGGCCCAGGCGCCAGCCTCGGAAATGCGTGCGCGCGGTCTCTCCCAAGGCGGCATAAAGCCCGTAAAGCAGTTTCTTGTTGCCGATCCGGGTGCCATAGGGCGGGTTGACCATGATCAGCCCCGGTGGCGTGTCGGGTGGCCTGGCCTCACTGATGGGCTTTGTGGCGAAATGACATAGCTCTGCCACACCGGCCCGGTCGGCATTGGCCACTGCCTTTTGCACAGCACCCTGATCGCGATCACTGCCAAAGCCCACGCAGCCGCTCGTCGCTGCCGCGCCTCGCTTCATCTGCGCCCAGCGCTCTGCGTCAAAGCTGGCCATTTGTTCAAAGGCAAACGGCCGCGCCCGGCCCGGATGCAACCCCGCAGTTCGTTCTGCCGCTTCCAACACAAAGGTGCCGGATCCACACATGGGATCAACCAGAGCTTCCCCCGTTTGATACCCGCATTGCCGCAAAAACAACGCGGCCAGCGTCTCACGCATGGGGGCCTTGCTCACTGCCTGTTTCAACCCGCGTTGATGCAAAGGCGCGCCAGAACTGTCGAGGCTGATGGTGCAAAGATCATCTTCAATCCGAACCATCACGCGCAG
This sequence comes from Pseudomonadota bacterium, assembly GCA_039030635.1. Taxonomy (GTDB): domain Bacteria; phylum Pseudomonadota; class Alphaproteobacteria; order Rhodobacterales; family Rhodobacteraceae; genus Roseovarius. Next base: position 29,642 of record JBCCDT010000011.1, on the reverse strand, counting down.
GCCTGCCTTGGCCTCAATCGGCGCGCCCAGCTCTTCGGTGATGGCCCGCGCCACGCGCTGACCGGCGGCCTTGTTGTGATAGATCCTCGACCCGCGACAGGTGGCCTCAACCCGCACGGCCACATCCGGTCGCAGCACCGCCCCCCAATCCACCTTGCGCGCGCGTTTGTCGAGCTGCGCCAGATGCATCGCGCGAAACTCAGCCACCCTCACCAACACGCGCCCGGCGCCCCGCAAGGTCAGATTGGCGCGCCAGACCTCTGGCCACAGGCCCGCGATCAAAACACCACCAGACACTTGTCCAGTCACATTGAACCCGGCCTCGCGCGCCTCACTCGCCAGAACCTCCTCCAGCCCTGGCTGAACCGTCAGGAATATCTCAAACGCTTGATCCCTCACGCCCCGGCTTCTTTCTTGTTGAAAATACCTCGGGGGTTTGGGGGCTGGCCCCCAGTCAAAGCCGGTTGAGAAGTGCCGCTGTCGGCCACGCATCCGCAGGCATGCCCAGCTCTTGCTGCACGTCCTGCACCGCCGCACGGGTGCCCGCGCCGAGGATCCCGTCGATCTTGCCTACGTTATAGCCGCGCGCCGCCAGTTTTTGCTGCAGCGCTTTCATCTGACCACTGCCAAGCCCCGGCTCTGGACTGCCCGCGTTGAACACCGGGCCGCCTTCCAGCCGGTTGGCGAAATAGGCCGCCGTCAGCACGTAGGTAAAGGATTGATTCCATTCGAAATACACCCGGAAATTGGGATAGGCGATAAAGGCCGGGCCTTTGCGCCCTTGCGGAATGATGATGCTGGCGGGCAAGTTGGTCAGCTGGCCCTGTCGCGCCTGCACACCAAGCGCGGCCCATTGAGAGCCGGTCATTTGTGTGCGCAGCCCGGTCTTGGACCAATCCAGATTGGCCGGCAGCACCACTTCCTGCAACCACGGCTCGCCCGCGCGCCAGCCGAGATGTTGCAGCATCTTGCCGCCTGACAACAGCGCATCGGGCGCAGAGCGTTTCAGGTCCACCTTGCCATCGCCATCGCCATCCACGCCGTTATCAAGGATATCCTGCGGCAGCATCTGCACCATACCGATCTCACCCGCCCAGGCCCCGGTCGTGCGCTGCGGGTCAAATTCGCCCTTCTCATAAAGCTTCAGTGCCGCAAAAACCTGCGGCCGGAACAGCGCCGGTCGGCGGCAATCATGGCTCAACGTGACCAACGCGTTCAGCGTGTTGAAATCACCCTGGAATCCGCCGAAATCCGTCTCAAACGCCCAAAATGCCAAAAGCACACCACGGCTGACGCCATACTGTCCTTCAACCTGGTTGAATACGTTGGAAAACTGCCGCCCCTTGGCGATCCCGGTGTTCAGACGATTGGCCGAAATGAGCTGGCGGGCAAAGTCGGTAAAGGGTTTTTGAAAAAAGCCCTGTCCCCGGTCTGCGCGCAGAACCGCACCGTCTTGGCGCACGGACGCAAAGAAAGTGTTCACCGTTTGCTGGTTGTGCCCACGTGACACGGCCTCGGCCTTCATATCGTTCACGAAAGCGGAAAAATTCCCGCCGCATTGCTGTGCAAAAACACTGGTCGCGGACAGAATGACGGCGGTGATGGTGGTGGAAAATAGCTTCATGGGAGCCTCTTTAACCTGTTGCTTGGGCGCGAGTGTAATCGCCAAATCAGAGTGTGGGAACCGGGTAATCGGTCACGTTTCAGGCGAGTACCGCCCCCACAATGACGCACAGAGCCAGCCCCGCCGCCCAAACCGTCCAGATCAGCCGCACAGAGGCGTCAATCTCATCCGCGCCGACATCATGTTTGCCGCCCGGGTTCACAAAAGGAAAGTCGCGCATCTCACCTTCATAAGAGCGCGGACCCGACAGCGCCAGGTTCAGAACCCGCGCCACAGCCGCCTCTGGCCAACCGGCATTGGGGGATCGGTGCTGGCGCGCGCTCTTTGCAATCTCGCCCATACGACCCAACTGACCATAGAGCGCGGCAATGCCCAGGGCGGTCAGACGGGCCGGGATCAGGTTGAGCAGATCATCAAACCGGGCTGAGGCCCAGCCGAACGCTTCATGGCGCGGGGTGCGGTACCCCACCATGCTGTCAGCCGTATTGGTGATCTTGTAGATCAACATACCCGGCAGCCCGGCCACCAAAAACCAAAACGCCGGCGCGACCACCCCGTCGGAAAAGTTCTCAGACGCCGATTCGATGGCGGCCCGGGAAATGGCGGGCCCATCCATGGCGGACGTGTCCCGCCCCACGATCATGGCCACGCTGAGCCGTCCGTCATGCACCGAAATCCGCAGCGCATCCGCCACCGCCCTCACATGCTGCGCCAGGGATTTCTGCGCCAGCAGGATGGCCGCGATGACGATTTCCACCATCCAGCCCAGCTCGGCCAAGGCAAAACCGATCACACCGGCCCCAAGCACCAACACCAGCAATGCCAAGGCACCTTTGCCGCGCCGACCGGCCCCGGTGTTGAGCGTCCGGTCAAGATACCCAACCGCACGCCCCATCACCACGGCGGGGTGAGGCAGGCGATCCCACAGCCATTTCGGCTCCCCCAAGGCACCGTCCAGCGCCATGGCAGCCGCCAGGATCAACCCGGTGCTCATGATTGAACTGCATATTCTAGTGAACTTGGGGTCACGCGCGCCTCATTCTATCCGAGGCGTGTAAAAGCGGATTTGCGCGGCGCTTACAAGTCAGACCAGCTGCGTCTCGATCACTGCGCTGCTTTCGAGCGTCTTGTGCACCGGGCAACGATCCGCCACTTCCAGCAGCCGTTGGCGCTGTTCCTCGCTGAGGTTACCCTCCAGCTTGATCCGGCGGCGAAACGTATCGGCCTTGGCCCCGGTTTGTTGACCGGCATCTTGGGCATGAACCTTGTCGTGGCTCACATCGACCTGCACATGCGCCAATGGCCAGCCCTTGCGGCGCGCATACATGCGGATGGTCATGGAGGTGCACGATCCCAGCCCCGCCGACAGAAAGCCATAGGGCGACAGGCCCTGATCGGTGCCGCCATAGGCCACAGGCTCATCCGCCAGCACGTGGTGTTTGGGCCCGGCATTCACGTCTTGCAAAAACCCGTTCGGATCGGCCTCACGCACCCGCACGATGCCTTCCGGCGCACCCGGTGGCGGGGCAGGGGGCCGCAGATCAAGGTACCGCGTGGCCCATGTGGCGATCAGCTCCGCGGCGTATTCAGCATCCTTGGGGTCAGAGACAAGGTGGTCGGCATTGTCCAGCGTGATAAAGGATTTGGGGTGTTTGGCCGTGCGAAAGATTTCGCTGGCATTCTCGATCCCCACGGTGGTGTCGCGCGGCGCATGCAACACCAAAAGCGCACGTTTGAGGTTGGCAATTTCACCTTCCAGCCGCTCGGCCTTGACGTTCTCGACGAAATTCTTGCCGATGCGCACGGGCCGTCCGCCCAGCATCACCTCGGACACGCCATCGGCCTCAATCGTGGCCAGCGCGCCATCAAAATTGTGGGTCACGTGACCGGGATCAAACGGCGCACCAATGGTGACCACGGCGCGCACGCTGTCGATCTGCCGGGCCGCGCCCAGAACCGCCGCACCGCCGAGCGAATGCCCGATCAGCATATGCGGCCCCATCCCGCGCGCCTTCAGGGCGTTCGCGGCCTCTAGGAGGTCGGCAATATTGGTGCGAAAGGTGGTGTTTTCGAACTCGCCACCCGAATGGCCCAGCCCGGTGAAATCAAAGCGCAGAACCGCAATGCCCGCGCCCGCCAGCCGGGCGGAGATGCGCCGCGCGGCCGGGATATCCTTGGAACAGGTGAAACAATGGGCAAACAGGGCCGTGGCCAGAATTGGCCCATCGGGAAGATCCAGCCGCGCTGCCAGCTCATCACCGCTATGACCGGTGAAGGTGATGCGTTCTGTAGGCATGGGCGGGCTCCTTTCCCTTTCTCGTGATCGAAGGTAGGGAACCGTGCAAGGCTGCACCAGTCATGTGACGCGATTGTCACGGCAAGGTGAGAGATGTGACATGCAAGTGATTTGGGGGCTCATCGCGGTCATTGTGGCCGCGCTTGGCCTAAGTTTTCTGGGCGCGCTGCACGGGATTGGGGACAGTCTCGCGGTGTTTCGCGTGGGGTTGTGCGTCGCCCTTCTGGCCCTCACCTTGGCGCTCAGATCGCATCGCAAGGCGCGGCTCTGCGTGGTGGCTATGGCCCTGTCCGGGATGGCGACGATGCTGTGGCACAAACTGCCCTTGGACACGCCCGGCCCGATCTCCATCTACCAAAAGAACGTGTTCCATTCGAACACCGACCTGCCCGGCCTGGCCCAGGATATCCTGGCGGCGGATCCGGATTTCGTCACGCTGCAAGAGGTGTCGATCGCCAATCAGGCGTTGCTCGAAATGCTGTCAGAGGTCTATCCCCATCAGCTTTTGTGCCGCTACACGGATCGAAGCGGTGTTGCCGTGCTCAGCCGTCTCGCCCCGGTCGAGACCGGCCATTGTGAGCGCAGGTACGGCATGGCGCGCATCCTTGTCGATCTGCCGGACGGTCGCCATTACGTGGTGGCGCTGCACCTGTCCTGGCCCTTTCCGGGGCAACAGCCGAACCAACTGCGCCGCCTTTTGAACGATCTGGACGCATTTGATCACCCTGTCCTGATCGGCGGGGATTTCAACATGGTGCCTTGGTCCAGCGCCTTGTCGCGGATTGCCCGCGCCTCGGGCACGCAACACGCCGGACCCGCGCGCACAACCTTTCTTATTGGCTCTGTGCCGATCTCCATTGATCACGTTTTTGCCCCCGGGGGCGGCCATGCGGAGGCTCGGCCGCTTTTGGGAGGGGATCACTTTGGCCTTTTGGCCCGCGTGACCCCGCAAAGCGACACTGCCGGTCCGAAGAATTAGAGCCAATTTTGAGGTTTTTGCCCGGCCCGCGCTTGCCATTCGTTAAGCGCAATTCGCTAAGCCTTTGCGTGGGAAAAAGGAGTGTGCGGGATGACCATTCGGTTGCGAACCATTTGGGATGTCAGGGCGTTTTCGGTCACGCTGACCACGTTTGTCATGATCTGCAGTCTGGGATTGCAGAACCTGTTGATTGAACCCGACATCGCCTATGAAATCCGTTGGCCCGGCATGTTGATTTCCTACATCCTTGCGGCCCCGATCACCTATTTCATTGGGTTGCGGATGTATGAAATCCATCGGCTGAACGTGGATGTCAAACGGGCGGCTGCGCATGATGGCCTGACCGGTCTTTTGAACCGACATGCATTTGTGGAGCAGGTCAAGGACATGACGCAACATCCAGGTGTGCTGATCATGGCCGACATTGACCATTTCAAAGCGTTCAATGACCAGTATGGCCATGCAACCGGTGATGCCGTGCTCAAAGCGGTGGCGCGCGTGTTCCGGTCCTTTTGCCGGGCCGAAGATTTCGCCGCGCGGTTCGGCGGGGAGGAGTTCATGATTTTCCTGCCCGACACCAGCCGCGAAGACGGGATCGCCGTGGCCGAACGGCTGCGCAAAAGGCTCGGACGGGATCCGATAGCCCATGAGGGCCAATCGCTCAAGATAACCGCAAGTTTTGGCGTCGCGGTGCTGGACCAAACCACGCAGATCGAAGAGGTGATCGACCAGGCCGACACCGCGCTTTACGAATCCAAACATCTGGGTCGAAACCGCGTCAGTGCCGCCCCCTAGGGCCGTGCAAATCGGGCGCGACAGGTGTGACGCACCGCGCAAGACCGGTATCTGTCAGGCGGCCCCCATCAGCGCGGGGTCAAACGGATAGGTCGTCAGGTTTTCATACCCGTCTTCGGTGATCAGCACCTGATCTTCCAGCTTGATCGAGAAATCGCCGCCCTCCGGGCTGGCCAACACCTCAACGCACAGCACCATGCCCGGCACCAGCGGATAATCATACGCGCCCTCCACCGCATGATCGGGATAGGCCACCAAAGGCCATTCATCACATAGACCCACCCCATGCATCAGGCACCCGTATTTGCCTTTCTGGTAAATCGGGTCGAGCGTGTGTGTATTGGCCGACAGCTCCGGGATCATGACGCCGGGTTTGAGCATTTCCATATTGGTCTGAATATGCTCCACCGCGTGCTGCATGGCGTAAATCATGTCGGGCCGGGGCTTTTCATCGCCGATCCACCATGTGCGCGAGATGTCGACGCAAATGCCGTAGCTGCCCACCAGATCGGTATCAAAGGCCACGATCTCATTATTCTGCACAATCCGCCCGCCGCATTCCTGAAACCACGGGTTGGTGCGCGGCCCGCTGGTCAGAAGACGTGTTTCAATCCATTCCCCCCCGCGCCGGATGTTTTCGGCGTGTAGAATGGCCCAGATGTCATCTTCGCTGGTGTTGCCCTGTGGCACGGCCTCCCGGGCAAAGCGCTCCATCTCGAAAACGGCGGTCTCACAGGCGTGGCTGGCGCAGCGCATGGCGAGGATCTCATCCGGGCCTTTCACGGCGCGGCATTTCTCGGTCAGCTCCTCACCTTCCATCACCTCAAAGCCCTGCGCCTCAAGCGCACGCAGCCCGTGCAGCATGATCTTGTCCACGGCAAGGCGCTTATGCCCCGGCGCATGCTCTTCGAGCAGGACACGCACCTCATTGGCAAAAACATCCGCCGCCACATCCACCTTGTCGCCGCGATCAAAGTAAAATAGGTCCGCGCCAGAGCGCTGTTCGCGCACCAGCGGGTTGAATTCGCTCAGGAAGGGCGAGTTCTTGTAGTCCCACATCACCATGTAGCCATCCGCACAGACCAGCAGCGCGCGAAAGGGGTTATGCGTGTTCCACAGCTGCATATTGGTGCTGTCGGTGGCGTAGCGGATATTGAGCGGATCAAAGACCAGCAACCCGGCATAGTCACGATCCTGAATGAACTGTGTCAGCCGCTCCCAGCGGTAGCGCCGCATCGCCTGCAAATCCGGGAGTTGCAGCCCCGCCGCCTTCCATTCCCCAAAGGCCAGTTGCGTCGGGCCGATCTCCACCCGGTTTTGATCATTGGGGGTGTTGTCGCCGGTGACGGCCCCTTTGGTGGGGTCAATCTTGCGGCTGTCGCGAAAATGGGTGTTCATGGCAGGCCTCCCTGATCCTGCCAGTGTGCGGTCGGAAACCATTGCAAACGCGCCCAGATGCGACATTTTTTGTCAGAGAATTGGGCGGAATCCGACATGCAGGGCACGGGAAAACGAAGTCTTTCAAAGACTTTGCCCGCTGTCTTTAAAAGAATGCGTAGCCTGATCTATCCGCCCCGCACCGCCTCAATCATCGCGTGCACGTTCTCAGGATCCGCATCCGGCGTGATCCCATGGCCCAGATTGAAAATATGCGGCCCACCCTTGAACGCCTCCACGATCCGGCGGGTTTCGCGCATCAGATCCTCCCCGCCCGTCACCATATGCGATGAGGCGAGGTTGCCCTGTACACAGCCGCCGGGCTGCACATGTTCCGCACCCCATTCCGGCGTGACAGAATCGTCTAGCGCCACACAATCCGCGCCTGTGGCCGCGTGAAATCCGATATAGCCGTCGCCCGCCTCTCGTGGGAAGGCGATAACCGGCACATCCGGGTGGCGGTCTTTCAGCGCGGAAATGATGCGCTTGGCCGGTGCCGTCGCGTAGCGGTCAAAATCCTCGCCTTTCAGCGACCCGGCCCAGCTGTCAAACAGCTTGACCACCTCGGCCCCGGCGTCAATCTGCATCGACAGATAATCAATCGTGCCTTCGGTCAACCGTTCCATCACCTGTTCAAAGAGCGCCCGGTTCTCCGCCTTCAGCGCATGCGCCGGCCCTTGATCGGGTGTGCCGCGCCCTGCGATCATATAGGTGGCCACAGTCCACGGCGCCCCGGCAAAGCCAATCAGCGTCGTCTCTGACGGCAGATCCCGCGACAGGTTGCGCACCGTTTGATAGATGGGTGACAGGGTCTCATGGATATCCGAGGCCGGTTTCAACTTGTCGAAATCCGCCTGTTCGGTGATGGTCGAGAGCCGCGGCCCTTCGCCCGTGACAAACCACAGATCCGCGCCCAAAGCCTGCGGCAACAGCAGAATATCTGCAAACAAGATTGCGGCATCAAAGCCATAGCGCCGAATGGGTTGCAGCGTGACTTCGGTCGCCAAATCGCTGTTATAGCACAGCGATAGAAAATCCCCGGCCTCGGCCCGTGTCGCGCGATATTCCGGCAAATATCGCCCGGCTTGGCGCATCATCCAGATCGGTGGCGTGCTTTGGGTTTCGCCGGCCAGTGCCGCAAGGATCGTCTTCTTTTCAGCCATTTGGGTCTCCGTTCTTATGTGTCGTCCCAAGCGGGCGTCAATTTGTCAAGATAGTATACTTGTCAGGAAAAGTTTACACCGCTAAACCTTGATTATGAATAAGATGTTACCCGATCCTTCGCGCCCGTTGCGGATTGGCACACGCGGCTCGCCGCTGGCACTGGCGCAGGCGCATGAGACCCGCGAACGGCTGGCCACCGCGTTTGACTTGCCCCATGACGCTTTTGAAATCCAGGTGATCAAAACCACCGGCGATCGCGTGCTCGACCGCCCGTTGAAAGAGATCGGCGGCAAAGGTCTTTTCACCCGTGAGATCGAAGATGCGATGCTCTCAGATGAGATCGACATCGCGGTGCATTCCATGAAGGACATGCCCGTCGCGCAACCCGGCGGCCTTGTCCTTGATACCTATTTGCCGCGCGAAGATGTGCGTGATGCGTTTGTGTCGCCCACGGCGGGTGGCCTGTCTGACCTGCCTGAGGGGGCCGAGGTTGGCACCTCATCGCTGCGGCGCAAGGCGCAGGTGCTGGTGGCCTATCCCCATCTCAAGGTGGTGGAGTTTCGCGGCAATGTGCAGACCCGGCTGAAAAAACTCGATGATGGCGTCGCGGCCTGTACGTTTCTGGCGATGGCTGGCCTCAACCGGCTGGGCCAGACCCACGTGGCACGCGCCGCGATTGAACCAGACGAGATGTTGCCGGCCGTGGCGCAAGGAGCCATCGGCATCGAACGGCGCGCCGATGACAGCCGCGTGGCCGATATGCTGGCCGCGATCCACGATCATGCCACCGGTGAACGGCTGGCCGCTGAACGCGCGTTTCTGGCCGCTTTGGACGGCTCTTGTGAGACCCCGATCGCGGGGTTGGCAGAGGTGACAGATGGCACATTGCGCTTGCGCGGAGAAGTCCTTCGCCCCGATGGCAGCGAAAGCCTCAAGGATGACGCCAGCGCGCCGGTTGAAGACGGGGCCGCCCTGGGCAAAGACATGGCGCATAAGCTTTTGGAGCAAGCGGGGCCAGGCTTTTTCGACTGGCGCTCCTGACGTTTAGCGCCACAGAATTTAAAAAATTCTGCGCAGAAAATTCGAATTATCTACGCATTTTCTTAGAAGAAAATGCCCGCCTCAAAGATCGGGCAACACCTTCCCCGGATTCATAATTCCGTTGGGATCCAGCGCTGATTTGATCTGCCGCATCACGGCCAGCGCCACCGGATCTTTATGGCGCATCATGGCCGGTCTTTTCGACAACCCGATCCCATGTTCTGCGGAAAACGATCCGCCCAGGGCCATCGTCTCTTCCTCAACCGCCAGACCAATCTCACGATGCAGATCCGCATCCTCGGTCGATGGCCAGGCCGCAAAGTGCAGGTTGCCATCCCCCAGATGGCCCACATTCAGAATGCCCGCCTGCGGGTCCAGTGCCTTGGTCCGTGCGTGGATGCGTTCGACCAGCGTTTGCACCTTGTCCGTGGGAACCGCGATATCATTGTCCACAATCGGGGAATGCAGGCGCGACACCTCTGCGGCGGCTTCCCGGCGCGCCCACATCTCTGCGCGTTGCCCGTCAGACTTGGCCACAACCGCATCCAGAACCGCGCCTGTCTCAAAGAGCTGCATCAGCACGGCCTCCAAATGGGCCACGATGGGCACCTGGCCATCCTCACCCGGCACTGCATCGCGATCGGCCAGTGCCCCCACCTCCACCAAGATATTGACCTCATGGCGTGTCTCAAACGGTGCGCGCGCCTCGGGAAAGCGCTGCAGATGCGCGTCAATATAGGCCCCGGGCATGTATTCAAACGCCTCCACCGCGCCGCCTGTTTCAGCTTGCAACCGATAGAGCAGGTCAAGTGCGGCATTGACACTGGGGACCGCGACCATCGCCGTGGCATAGGCACGCGGCTTGGGGAAAAGCTTCACCACCGCCGCCGTGATCACGCCCAGCGTGCCCTCTGCCCCGATAAGCAGATCGCGCAGATCATAGCCGGAATTGTCTTTGTGCAGCGCGCTCATCAGGTTCATCACCTCCCCGGTGGGCGTCACCGCTTCGATCCCAAGGCAAAGCCCCCGCGTGCTGCCATAGCGCACCACGTTGGACCCGCCCGCATTGGTCGAAAGCGCCCCGCCAATCATCGCCGATCCGCGCGCGCCAAAGGTCAGTGGAAAGATCAGACCCTGCGCATCCGCCGCCTCATGAAGGCGTGAGAGTATCACACCGGCCTCCACCGTCGCGGTCCGACGCGCCGGGTTGACCTCCCGGATCGCATTCATCCGATCAAGTGAGAGCATCAGCGCACCCTCCGCCGATGTCCCCTTGGCCAGACCGGTGTTGCCAGAGACCGGCACGATCGGGGTCTTGGTGGCATTGGCCAAGCGCACAATCGCGGCGACCTGCGCGGTGTCGGCCGGGCGCAACACCGCCAGCGGGGTCCAGCGCACTTGCCCGGACCAATCCTGCGAAAACGGGGTGGCGTCTTCGCCGGTCAAGACATAGGCGCTGCCGATTTCTTCGCGCAAAGGATCAAGACACATGTCTGTCATGGGCCGCAACCTGCGGCACTATCGGCGCGGGGGCAAGGGCGGTCTGGTCAAAACGTTTTGTGTCCCTATCTCTCAGTGCAACGGGACATCGCAGGAAAGGATCATGCCAATGCTGCACCGACGCTGTTTTATGACGGCCATGATGGCCATTGTGCTGGGGTCTGCTGGCTCTCGCTCTGAGGCGGCCCCGCAAAATTGGACGTTTCCCTCCATCGATGGCGGCACCATGTCCTTTGGCGATTGGACGGGCCGCCCGGTTTTGGTGGTCAACACCGCCTCTCGCTGTGGCTTTACCCCGCAATATGACGCCCTTCAGGCCCTTTATGAACAATACAAAGCAAAGGGCCTTGTTGTCTTGGCCGTCCCGTCCGGGGATTTCCGTCAGGAGCTGGCCAGCAACGAGGACGTCAAAGAGTTCTGCGAGGTCAATTTCAACCTGACCATGCCGATGTCCACGATCACCTCTGTGAAGGGCGCAAACGCACATCCCTTTTATGCCTGGCTCAGACGCACCAATGGGTGGGTGCCCAACTGGAACTTCAACAAAGTGCTGATTGCCCCGGATGGCCGGGTCGCCGGAACATGGCGGTCGACCACCGCGCCCAACTCCCGCGATATCCGTCGCGCGATTGAGGCGATGCTGTAACCGGCCCGTGACCGCAAAAGGCGCTTGACGCATGGCCCGCCCCCCCGTATCTAGCGCCACGGTCTGGCGGAGTAGCTCAGTTGGTTAGAGCAGCGGAATCATAATCCGCGTGTCGGGGGTTCAAGTCCCTCCTCCGCTACCACCCATCCCAATCCTTACATTTTCTTGTTGCGCGACATGCCGTGGCCTGTTTCCAATAGGTTGTGTTTGTTTTTCGCGGGTCGATCGGAACATGTTCAGAGCGGTGCTATTGGTGTTTTGCTTTGCCTGCAACACAGGGGCAAGCGCGGCCACGCTTGAGGTTGTTGGCCCTTTACAAACGGACCCCGGACAGGGCTGCAGCCTGCAATTCTCGGGCGCCATTGGGCCCGGGACGGCAAAAGACGCTGAAACCGTTCTCCGAGAGCTTATCAAGCCCATCTTCAACTACCCTTCGCATCTTCGGGAGGAACAGGTTGTTTTATGTCTGTCCAGCACCGGCGGTAATTTCCTGGAAGGTCTTAGGCTCGCGCGCCTGTTTCAAAAGCTGGATCTCACCACCCGCGTGAACCCGGGCGACACCTGTCTGTCTGCCTGCGCCGTGGCGTTCATGGGCGGGCGGTTAAACTCCCGGTCTGGGGAAGGGTACTATTCCAGCAGATACCTGCATCCGACGTCAAAGCTGGGCTTTCATGCACCGTCTCTCGACCTCCAGGGGGAGGTGTTTGACCGTGATTCTGTCGCGCAGGCCTATTCCGTCGCGCTGCTGTCGATCAGTTTTCTGGCCGAAAGCGCGAACCAGCTGAAACTGAGCCCGAGGCTGTTGCGCGAAATGCTCCGAAACTCGGGCCGGGACTTCTTTTTTGTCGAAACGCTGGATGACCTGGCAGATCACGACATCCAACTCTACGGCTATCAGGCACCACCGAACACGCAGTCTGCGAGGTTTTCGGCATGCGCCAATGCGTTTCGGTGGCACTTTACCCCCGACGAGGATCGCGAAACCTTGGCTAATTTCGATGTGAGCCACTTTTCTGAACGCGAGGGCACCGTTTCCTTTGTGCCCTTTGATGGTGAAATGTATTGCCAGTTGCAGACGATTGAGTTGGGCGCGGGTTGGATGGATCTCGTGGTGCAATCAGAGCTTCCATCGCTGACTGACCCAAGTTTGAAGTTGTCTTATCCATCCTGGGTCAGGTTGCCGGGTCCAACACATTTTCTGGATCTTGTGCTGGGTCAAGAAAGGGACGCGTTTTGATGCAGATGCGCTTGGTATTCCGCCCCGTTCCTGCCCCTGTGCTTATGGGGGCGGGGCCCCTATCCTGTTGGCCCAAGGGAAGATCGTCATGACAGGTTCGCTGCGTCAGAAGGTGACAAACCCGGTCTTGATCGCCTGTTTGCTGTGGTCCTGGGCGTCGCAAACCGGGGCCACGGATACGCAAACCCGTATCAACATCGAAAACCTGAAATGTTTTCAAGACAACTACGATCAGTATGAGGCGGGCACCAAGGTGAGGGATTTCATGGTCGTGGATTTCGAACGCTGCCCGGTTTTGCCGGATGATGAGAGCGTTTTTGCCGCCATCCTGCAAAGGCTCGAAGGGTCGGTGAATCAAAGCCTCGGCGCGGTGAAATTCAAAGACGACGTGACCAGTGAACGGGAACTTTTCGTGTTGTCCCTTGATCAGGCAAGCTGTTTGAAAGGGTGGACAGATCTCGGCGCTGCGGGCGACAGTTCTACGATCCTTTTGAGTGAGACCGACTGCTTTGGAGATTGAAGAGAAACGAGATACGTGGCGCGCCAAGCTGTTTTACCTTTTCCTTGGCACGGTCGTGGGTTTGCTCGTCCAGGAATATTTGGATTTTCAGCGCCAGCTTCGTGAAAACACGCAAAGTTTCGTGGTGACATTCAATGGCGCCTATTACGGAGATCACCGAGACAATCTGCATGCGTTTTTCGTGTCACCTGAGGCGCGGGAAAAAACGTCCGGCGCTCTCACCCGCCAGGAATATGCCGACTGGATCACAAATGAGGTGCGGCAAAATTCGGATCTGTCGGCATCGGTGTTCGCCGTCTCAGAATTCTACAGAACCCTGAATTCTTGCGCAGATGACGGCAGATGCAGCCGGGCCAGCATTGAAAACGCCTTTGAGCCCTACGCAAAGATTTTCTACGGGGTGTTTTACCCGGCACTCAGGGATGCAGATTGCGATCTGGGTTTCCCGGATATGGAAGCGGCCACAGCGCAAATCGCGCAACTGAATGCCTCCCCTGACGACAGATGCTCGTCCGCAGACCCGTATTCCTCGCCGTCCACACCGTCCTAGCGTTCCGAACTACCGGGTAGGCCAAGGTGCTGTTGCGCATGGCATACGGACTCTCCCGCCAAAGAAAAAGAGCGCCGAAGCGCTCTTTCCCCATATTTTTTATTATCGCCCGGATCAGAAGTTCAGGCGGAACCCTGCCGTGGCGGTGTAGGTCTCATCCGCGGTCCAGTCGCCCAGGCCACCGGCGGCAAACACCCGGCCAAAGACCGTGCTGTTTGTGCCCACGGCCAGTTCACCACCGACACCCAGCTCCAGCCGCGTCTCTTCACGCTTGGAGGAGAACGGGATGCCCGCGAAGTTCGTGGTCGTTGTGCCGTCGAAATCGTGGAAGATGCTGACCGACCCGAAGACCGAGTTCTGAGCCGAAGCCCGCTCCACCCAGAGGCCGACACGACCGGTTGTGGTTTCGCCATCGGTGATCACGCCCACGGCTGTCCCGGTCAGCGGATCCACCAGAGGATCGCTGCCCACATCCACGTGCTGCACCTGCAGCTGCGGGATGAGCGTCAGACCGTTGGACAGGCCAATCAGCTTACCCACTTCCAGCGAGGCCGAGTTGGCCGTGCCTTCTGTGACCAGGCCCAGGGCGCCGAGGCCGCTGGCCACGACGATGGAGCTGTCAAAGAAGCTGAAGCGGTAGCGACCATCAACATAGAAGCCCGCATCCGTCAGGTAGAAGGCGCTGAACGTGTAGCCGAAGGTTTCACTGTCCACAGAGCCCACACCCGCGAAGGATGTGATCGAGCTGTCGCTGTCGAGATAGGCAAAGTTGAACCCACCAAAGAGTGTGCCCGTGCTGCCTTCATACATCGGTATGTCAAAGCCCATCGACAGTTCGGTCGATGTGGTGTCGACATTGGTCCGCAGGATGTTCGTGAGGTCACGATCGCTCTGCTGACCGGTGATGCGGGTGTAGAAGGTCATGTCGCTCTTGGTCGAGAAGTCCAGAAGCGCCTGGCTGACACCACCAGTGCCAGAGTTGCCCCCTTGGGACTGGAACCGGCTGAGGAAGTCATCCAGCCCGGCCAGATCGGTGAAGACGCTTGGCACGGCCTCAAAGATCGGAACGGACGGGTTGAACTGCGTCGCCCCGGCGCTGTCGAACGGCGTCAGAACAAAGGTGTTCGTGGCCGCGCGACGATCCAGCGTGTAAAGGAAGGCGCCATTGGCAATCGCGTCGTCCCCATCGCTGTTGACCGCGTTGGGGTTGGCCAGGTCAAAGCTGTCATCGGCGCTGGACCCACCCACATTGACCAGCGTGTATTCATTGGCTTCGGTCGCGTTGCCGATGCCGTTGATATCCACGCTTTTCTGACCGGTGACATCACCACCCACGTCGACCATGTCGTTCGTGGTGCCGGCAAAGTCCACGTCAAAGGCCAGATCACCGTTGCCGCTGAAGTGACCCGAGATCGTCAGCATGTCGCCGGGGTTGTCATTGGCCAGAGAGATCAGACCCTCGTTGTTGACGTCACCCATGACCATCACGTCACCGGTGCCACCGACACCTGCGTTGAACGTGCCGCTTTGAACCGCCAGATCACCGTTGAGGGTAAAGCTGGGGTCTGTCACGCTGACCTGCGCATCTTCCAGAAGTGTCACCTCGGGGATGTTCAGCTCAGCAAGGGCCAGTGTGGCATCGCCGCCTTTGAACACACCCTCTTCCCAGTTCTCAAGCGCGGTGGTCGCGGCCACTGTGCCTGTGAAACCGTCGAAGGTCAGGATGTCGACAAAGTCATCGGCCTCTTCCGTGGCCAGCGCGACAACCTCGGGGTCGCCTTCGACCACCGGTTCGTCATCGCCATCCGCGTCGAGCAAGGTCACATCGGCGATATCGGCGTCACCCTCAATTGTCAGGTTGTCGTCGCCGTCGCCAAACTTGCTGTCACCAGACAGTTTGGAGCCCGCCTCCAGCGTGGTTTCGCTGTCGGAGCCATTGTTGAAGATGGCGTAGTCGCCGCCTGACACATCCGCACCGTCGCGCAGGGTGATGGTGGCCAGCGTACCGTCCTGACCGATGGCCAGGATACCGGTGTTGCTACCGCCTTCGGTGACACCACCGACAGAGATCGTTGTGTTGCCGGTGCCTTCGTTGACTGTCCAGATACCGTTTCTGCCGCCGGTCACTTCGCCGTTGGTGGTGACAGTGATGTCGCCAGCCTCTTCGGCGTGATAGACCGCCACACCGGAGCCTTCGTCACCGTTGGCATTGTCGACCGTGATATTGGTGTCGCCGCCGCCATACCGGGTACCCGCGGCCACGCCGTAAAGCGCGCCATTGGCGCTGGCTGTGCCGTCTTCATTGGCGACGGTCACATTCACATCACCGATGAAGGATTGGTACACAAAGACGCCGACGCCGCCATACTGAAGCTGTGGGTTGTAGTTAAAGTTCCCGCGCTCTTCTTCTTCGGCCTCGGTTGGCAAAGGAACGCCCGGGCCATCGTCGATCTCGTACTCAGCCAGACCCGCATAGAGCCCGCCGGTGACCGTGCCGGACACGCTGACCGTGATGTCGCCCTCGGGGATTTTCGGCCCGTCGGTTTCGGCATCAATGGCAAGGGCAGGGCTGTCAAAATAGTAGCGGCCCGGACCATAGTAGTACCCAAAGATCGGCGAGTTGGCGGCGAGGATGCCGTGGAAGTTCTCCCCTTCGACAGTGTTGGCGGTGATGCTGATATCACCTTCATTGCCTTTGATCGCCAAAATCCCGGTGCGATGACCATTGACCTCGGCCGTGCCCTCTTCGTTGGCGGATGTGATCGTGATGTCGCCCGCTGTCAGGTTGACAGCATTGATCCCGTCCGCTCCGCCAAAGAAGGAGAAGGGTCCGCGATAAGGCCGCAGCAGATCAGATGTCTCTTCCGTCCCGCCCGAGATGATACCGGTCGAGGTGATCGTGATATCGTTTGCAGGCGGTGTGAAGGGCTCAAGCACCTCTTCGGTGGCCAAGGGCGCCGCCGCAGGGGAGTTTGGCACGCCAATAATCAGCCCGTAGAACCCTGCGGTAAAGGCCGACACACCGGCCTGGTACTGACCTTCGGCGTTGTCCACATCGATGGTGATGTTGCCGTAGCTGTTAAAGGCCATAATACCGTTGTCGTGGCCGATCGCATAGGCAGAGCCGTCTTCATTGGTCACATCGATATCGATGTTGCCCGGGCCCATCTGGACCGCTGTGATGCCATTGTCACCACTGCCGCCAAGGAAAATCGGGCCCATTCGAACCTCGCGGATTTCCAGGTCGAACTCACCATCTTCCTCATCGCGATCCGGAAGGGACAGGCCGCCGGTCACACCGTTGGTCACCTCGATAAAGATGCCACCTGCGTCCGTGCCGCCATCCTCTGACGGATGCCGAGCCGTAAGAATGCGGCCATACCCGAAATTATAGGCCGCAATACCGGAGCTGTAGCCGCCGGTCACGGTTTGCGCGTGGATGTCGATCACCTGAGGGGTCGGGCCAGCATAGTCTGTCTCGATGCCTGGCACCATGAACCGACCACCGTAGGAATAGTTGCGTGCAATGATACCACTGTATTGGCCTTCAACGACGGCTGTGCCGTCCTCATTCTCAGACGTGATAAAGATGGACCCACCGGTCTGGTTTTCGACATTGATGCCGCTTCCATAGCCACGCTCACGGATGCGCCGCTTTTGACCTTCTTCGTACTCTCTTGGTTCAGCCAAGCCGCCGCTGACAAGGCCGCTCACGGTGATCGTCACGTCGCCGGATTGCCCATAATACCCGATCGGGCCGATGCTCTCTGACGGTGTGCTCAGGCTTTCGCGTGTTACGCACAGGAAGCACGGGCCATCGTAGTAACGGTTGCGGCTATCCACTTCGATCCCGTTGCCAAATTGCCCGGTCACGTTGTTGGCGGTGATGGTGATGTCCCCGCCGCCATTGTTTTCGACTTCCATGCCGTTGTCGGCAGCAGTCACCTGGCCAGTGCCGTCTTCGTTGCTGGCGTCGATCGTAATGTCACCAATCAGCTCGTTGGTTGCTTCAATGCCATCACTGTATTCGCTGATGATATTTCCCGTCGTCCGGACGGTCACGTCGCCGCTGGGTATGTAATAGCCGATAGAGCTCGGTTTTTCGCCCTCAGATACCGTGAGCAGCCCCACGCGACGGTCCATAAAATAGCTTCGGTTGTTGCTTGCATTGATCGCGTCACCGTCACTGGCATACACGTTGTTGGCGTAAACAAAGACATCCCCGCCGCCGTAATTATCCGCAAGGATGCCTCTTTCGTCCGAGCGCACGACCGCGGTGCCTTCTTCGTTGGTGGCATCAACTGTCAGGTCGCCATATCCATAATTGTAGGCATAGATGCCGCCACCATATTCGCTTGTGACGTTCCCAGTTGCTGTAACGGTCACCTCACCGGAAGAGATCGGCATGCCATTGAACTGCGGCTCGGATGCTGCAGAAACTGCAAATTGCACTTCATAACGATCATAATCGCGGTAACCGTTGCGGACGCGAATGGCGGGGCCGTAGGCAGACGACACGTCGTTGGCCGACACAACCAGGCTGCCAGGCCCTGAGTTTTGGGCGTAGATACCCACGTATTCACCGTAAACGCTCGCATCGCCGGCTTCATTGGTGGCATCGATTGTGACGTCCCCGTAGGTTTCGTTGCGCGCGTAGATGCCGTAGCCGTCGCTGCCGGTCACGTCACCGGAAGCAGAAATCGTGATGGAGTTGGGTGCCGCCTCGCTCGGGGTGGTCAGGAAATTAAGGTCGATCCCGCCGCCGTGGCCTATCTCATCGTTGTCGTAGGTGTTTCTTGCAAAGATACCATTGTTTTGGCCGGACGCGTTGATGACTGAAATCTCAATCCCACCACCGGTTGTGTTTTCCGCGTTCACGCCATTCCCGTTGGTCGATATGGCGTTGTCAGCCTTGATCGTCAGCGAACCAGAGCCGCTCTGATAGCCCGAAATGCCCGCGTAGTAGCCAGAGGCTTGCGCAGTGCCGTCAGCATTCTGAACCGAAACGTAGAGATCACCCGTTGGTTCACCGCCAATAAGGATGAACCGCTCAGCAAAATCTGCTTCCCACTCATCGTCGGGTTCATCTTCAAACCTACCTGTCCTGACTTGAATACCATTTTCGTTGCCGGTCACGTTACCAGACACGGAGATCGAGATGTTCCCGTCGCCATCGGTACGCCCGTAAATGCCGACAGGGCCGCCCGTGATGTTGGAATTGTTTTCGTCAATCAAATTGACGTCGCCGTAGCCATCAAAGGAATAGAGCGCGATGGCCGGGCTGCTGGAGTTCGACGTATTGATCCCAAATCCTGGGGCCGTCGATGCGGTGAGGCTAAAATCACCAAGAGGTGCCTCCAGCTCAATCGGTGTGTCGTTCCCGGCGGGATCTTCGGTGTTGACGAGCGTCTCGACAACGTTGGCCTGCGCGTGTGCTTCACCGCCCAGCATCAGCGCCGCGCCCAGTGCGATGGCCGAGACGCCTGCGCCCAGTGACCCCAGCGTGGGTGCAAAACTTGCCGCAACGCCCGCCACCTTTGTCATGCGACCGCCGCGCAGGGTCAGGTAATGTGGTGTTTGATCCCGCTCTGCAATAGACGCAATTTTACGGATTTTACGTGTGGACGTGCGCATCGGCTCGTACTCCCCAATGAGACCGATGCTTTCTTGTTATGCCAAAAAATTAAGCTATCGGTACGATAAATTGAAACCTACCCATCGTTTGACGCCGCGTCAGTGGGCTTGTCAAGCGTGATCAGGGTCGCCGCATCGCTTGTTCCAGGGGCAATGGCCATTGGGCAACGGAATCCCGAAATAAGTGTAAGATCATAGAGTTCCGCAATCGCGCCGTCGATCCGGAGCCAATCCACACAGGATCCTTTTTCGAGGTCAATCACCTGCACGCCGCACCACGGTTCGCTGTCCGCATCTTTCAGTTTTTGGTCCAGTGCGAGCCCCTCAAACCGCTTGTAGCGCGGCTTTGACAGGCCCACGAAGGCAAATTTGCCCACGATGGTCAGACCCCGCACAAAACCGGGGCAGAAAACGCGCGGCTCAAACGTGCCTTTGCCGTTTTTGTCAAACACAACCTCGCCCAGCTCACCCGAGCCGGAGTTCAGCACCCAAAGCTTGCCGTTGATGATGCGCGGGCTGTGCGGCATCGACAGGCCTTCGCACACGACCTCGCCGGTGGCCACTTCCATGATGATGCCGCCATCGGCGCGGCGATCACGCCAGCCATCGATCGTATCGGACCGGCTGACCGCGCTCACGTATTTCGGCGCGCCGTCCTGCATCGCCAATCCGTTGAGGTGGCAACGATCCTCATCCACCAGCGCCGAGATAAACGGCGGGCGCCAGACCTCTTCAAAGCTGTGGCGATGATGCGGCCGCGCGAGGCAGTTGAACCGCGTGTTCACGAAAATCGGGCGGCCATCGGTTTGCACACCCAGATCATGGGCATCCAGCGCGCCGGTGATATGCGCACGACGGGGGGCAAAGCCCGCGTCAAACAGATTGTTGATCTTCTCTTCGGGGTTCAGAACATTCTGAAATTCCAGGATCTGAGGCCCCGCTACCAAGGTCAGCCCATGCTGGCCGTCATGGACAATACCCATTGGGCGCGGGATCGCGGTCTGGTGGATGTTGATCCCGCCCTGGGGTTTGACCCCCACCATATACAGCAGGTTCGACTGGTAAGAGGTAAAGGCAAGAGACGCGCCCATGTTCTTGAGCCGCGCCGCCATCCCGTTGGAGACGGAATAGTCGACTTTGTTCTTCTGCTCTGCCTGTGCTGCGGCGTCTGCCTTGTCCGGTGCGGTCTCACCCTGCTGGGCTGTTGCCTCTTTTGCCGGTGTCTCCGCTTTCTTCTTGCCCGCCATTCATCCATCCCCATGGTCAGTGTTTCGGCTAGGCGTAAGGGCAACGTGTCCCAAGGTCAACGTGTTGGGCGCATTCTCGGGGTTTGCGTGTCTCAGGCGCGCCCGGCATCCGCCGACAGGGTCAAGGCGCTGACGCCCAGCTTGGCCAGCGCCGCCTCCCACTTGGCCGCGTCCCCGGTGCCAAACACAAGATCGGCATCAGCATCGCAGATCAGCCAGGCATTCTGCGCGATCTCACTTTCCAACTGCCCCGGCCCCCATCCCGCATATCCCAGCGTGATCAACGCATGTTCCGGCCCGCGCCCATTGGCGAGATCCTCAAGGATATCCAGCGTGGCCGTCATGGCGAAATCATCGTTCACATCCAGCGTCGAGAGCGAGGAATGATAGCCGTAACTGTGCAGGACAAACCCCCGCCCATGCTCCACCGGGCCGCCGAAATGCACGGGCAGGTCGCGGGCATCCTTGGTGGTGGTGATCTCCAACTGATCCAGCAGGTTGGTCAGGCGCAGCTCATCGGTGGGTTTGTTGATGATCAGCCCCATCGCGCCCTCTGGCGAATAGGCGCACATGAAAATCACGCTCATGGAAAAGCGTGGATCCCCCATTTCGGGCATGGCGATCAAAACCTTGCCGTTGAGATCCATCTCCTGCACTGCGTGCCCTTTCCTTTGGATACCCCGATGATGGGGGCAGATCGGCTTATGTGCAAGCGACAGGCGCGGCCATGGGCGGGAATTCTCGCGAAAATGTCTATGGAATGTGAGTTGGCTTTGATCGGTTTATCACGCACATAAGGGTCATGTTACGCAAGACACTCGCCATAATGCTCAGCGCACTGTGTTTCGCGGCCCCTGTGGCGGCGCAAACGCTCAGTGACATTGTAAAGGTTCAGGTGCTGCCCGGCTGGCGCGCCTCTGACGGCACGCATATGGCGGCGCTGCATGTGGAAATGGCGGATGGGTGGAAAACCTATTGGCGCTCTCCCGGCGATGTGGGCATCCCGCCACGTTTTGACTGGCGCGGGTCCAAGAACGTGGCGGGGGTTGAGATGATCTGGCCCACACCGCGCATCACCGTCGATCATGGCATGTACACGGTCGGCTATTCCAAACAGCTGGTTTTGCCCATGCGCCTGACGCCCGCGCGGTCAGGTCGAGATGTGACGTTGAAGGGTACGGTTGAGATTGGTGTCTGTCGTGAGGTCTGCATCCCAGCGGAACTGCGCGTGACCGCGCTCTTGCCCCGTGATGCCGCGCAGCGCGACCCGCGCATTGCGGCCTCCTTGGCCAATCAACCCTATTCCGCGTCCGAGGCTGGCGTGAGGCGCGTGGCCTGCCGTGTATCGGTGGTCCAGGATGGTCTTGGCCTACGGGCGGAAATTGACATGCCGCGCTTGGGCAGCAATGAGACCGCGATAATCGAAGTGGGCGATCCGCGCATTTGGGTGGCCAAGCCCAAGACCACCCGCAGCGGGGGCCGTCTCGTGGCCGAAACCAGCTTGCATCACGTCGAAGGCCGGTCCTTTGCGCTCGACCGCTCCGGCATTCGTGTGACGGTTCTGGCGGGCGGCGAGGCGGTGGATATTCAGGGCTGCCCGGCGGGTTGAGCCCGGCTATGGGCGATCAGAACCATCGCCGCACAGGCCGTGATCAGCACCAGCACCCCCACAGCGTATAGCGCCAGTGCCGCCGCCATGGGCGACCAATCTGCCATCGGGCCTGCCATCTGATAAAGCCAGGCCGGCAAGGCCCCTGTCACCGCTGTTGCACCCAAGGTCGCCCCGAGCCAGGCCACCACGGCCCCAAGGCTGACCATCACCGGCCACCGGATCGCCCCCGTCCGCGCCGCCAATGCCCGGCGCAGCGCGGTGCGGCGGCGGCTCAGATCATGCTGAATGGCGATTAAGGCGGGCACCAGCATCAGCACCAACACCATGCCAAAGCCCAGCCCATAGACCAGCGTGATCACCGATGGCTTGAGGAACTCCGCCGCTTGCGAGCCTTCAAACAAAAGCGGTGTCAGCCCTAAAACCGTCGTCAGCGTGGTCAGGATCACCGGCCTGAGCCGGTCTGCGGCACCTTCCACAATCGCCTGATAAATCCCACGCTCCTTGGCGTGTTCATCAATCGTTGAGACCAGAACGATGGAATCGTTGATGATAATCCCCGTGACCCCCAAAAGCCCGATGATCGTGAACATCGACAGGGGCACATCCCACATGTAATGCCCGTAAATCGCGCCGGTCAGGCCAAAGGGAATGACCGCCATCACCACCGCGGGCCGTGTCCAACTGGCAAAGACCCAGGCCAGCACGGTGTAAATGCCGATGATCGTCAGGATCCATGCAAATTGCGCATCGCTGAGAAACTCACGCTCTTGCAGGACCAACCCGGTCACCCGGCTTTCGACCTGATAGGTGGCTTCGATCTGCGGCAGGATCGTGTCTTCAATCGTCTCGATGATCTCAATCGCACGATCGGCATCGCCATCATCAATCTGGCCATTGATATCGAGTACTCGCGCGCCGTTTTCGCGCCGCACGGTGGCAAACCCGGTGCGCCGGTCGACATTCACGATATCCGCCAGCGGCACATAAACGCCAGAGGGCGCGCGCAACTGCGTGCGTTCGATGAAATCGGCGGTGGCCTCGCGGCTGGGAAGTTCCACGCGGATTTCCGCGCTGCGGCGTCCATCGGGATAGGTGGCGGCCTCCATCCCTGACAACCTGTGACGCACCACGCGGCCCAGCTCATCAATGCTGAACCCAAGCGCCTGACCTTGCGGGGTGAGTGTCAGCACCAGCTCTTCCTTGTCATAAGACAGGTTGTCCTGCACCCCGGTCACGTCTGAAAAGCGCGTCAGCTCTGCCTGCACCGCTTCGGAGGCCTGTTTCAGCGTCTCAGAGGAGGCGCCATAAAGCTCAATCTCAAGGCTGTCGCGCCCCGGCCCGCCAAACACGGATCTAAAGCTCAGCGTTTCCACCTTCGCGTGGCGCTGCACCTCGTCTTCCAGATCACGGGCAAAGGCAGAGGAGCTATAGGGCCGGGCATCCGCATCGATCAGCTCGATGGAAATCCCGCCCAGCTCGTCGGGGGATTTGACACTGACCCGACCACCCCTGCCGCTCGGGCTTCCGCCGGCCTCGGCGATGGCGAGGATGACGGGATTGCGGCCATATTTCTCTTCGTACTGGGCTGCCACAACCTCAGTGGCGCGCTGTATCTCGCGCGTCATGTCGTTTGTGTCGTCGCGGTCCGTGCCAGAGACCATCGAAAAACTGCCGTTGATATGGCTGATCTCAGGTGCCGCGAAGAACCGCCAAGACACATCGCGCGAAATGATCATCGTGATCTGCCCGATCAGCAACGCAATCACCGCCGCCAGCACCGGATAGCGGAAGGTGATCACCCACCGCATAAACGGGCGAAAGGCCGTGTCGCGAAACCACACAAAGCCCTGGTTCACGTATTTGCTGGGCAGGTCATACCACCGCTCTTTGGCCGATTTCGCAATCGCCTGGGACATGTGATGCGGCAGGATGAAAAAGCACTCAATCAAAGAGGCGATCAGCACGGCCACCACCGTCCACGGAATATCCGAGATGAAATCGCCAAATTCACCGCCGATAAAGACCAGCCCGAAAAACGCGATCATCGTGGTCAGCGCCGCACAAAAGACAGGCAACGCCATGCGATGGGCGGCGCGTTCTGCGGCCTCTTCGGGGACTTCGCGCAGTTTGCGGGCGCGGGCATCGGCATGTTCGCCCACCACGATGGCGTCATCCACAATGATCCCCAGCGTGATGATCAGTGCGAAAAGTGAGATCATGTTGATCGTCAGCCCCAGCAGATACATGGCCGAGATTGCGCCCATAATCGCCACGGGGATCCCCGCCGCGACCCAAAACGCCGTCCGCGCATTAAGAAACAGAAACAGCAAAAGCAGGA
This sequence comes from Pseudomonadota bacterium, assembly GCA_039030635.1. Taxonomy (GTDB): domain Bacteria; phylum Pseudomonadota; class Alphaproteobacteria; order Rhodobacterales; family Rhodobacteraceae; genus Roseovarius. Next base: position 5,022 of record JBCCDT010000011.1, on the reverse strand, counting down.
CCAGACCGAGCCCGACGAGGCCATTGTCCACCAGCAGGTTCAAACGATCCGAAATTACGGCCGAGCGCGTGCGCGCCAGCTCAATCCGAATGCCTTCTGGCGCGGTGGAGGCCATCTCGGCAATCGTGTCTTCGACCACCGCCTGCACCTCCAGCGCATCGCCCGCCGCAGAGCGATCCACCCGGATCACCATGGTGGGGTCATCGTCGATGAAATACTGTTCGTTGCGCGACACGCTTTCGACCGTGACAAAGGCCACATCGCCCACCGTCAGGTTCGTCCCATCCTGATTGGACCGCAGGACAATATCCTCAATCGAGGCCGCATCGCGATCACGCGTGCCCGTGCGCACCCGCAGGTTTGAACCGTCCAGATCGCCCGCCGGGCTCGCCTCCACCTGCGCATTCACGGCGCGCGCGATATCCGCGATTGAGATGTCATGGGCCAACAGGTTGACCGATGGCACCTCCACCGTCGTCAAAGGGGCCGCCACGCCTTGAATGGTCGTGCGCGTCACGCCCACATCAAACAACCGCAGCACCAATTCATCGGCCAGATTGGCAAGTTGCTCGGCATCCACAAGGCCGGAAATGACCACATCTGTCACCCGATCCCGCCAGGCATCTCGGGTGACCACGGGTTCATCGGCCTCTTCCGGCAGGTCGGTCACCGCATTCACAGTCGACAGAACATCCTCAGCCGCCCGGCTCATATCCCAGCCGGGTTCAAATTCCAGCCAGACAAAGGATCGCCCTTCCACACTGGTTGAAAAGGATTCCTCCACGCCATCGACCGTCAGCAAGGCGGGGTTGAGAAGTTGGACAATTCCTTCGTCAATATCCTCGGCACTCGCCCCCTCCCACGTGGTGGTGACGGTGATCGAGTTGACCACCACTTGCGGCAAAAACTGCGCACGCAGATTGGGAATGGAAATCGCGCCCAGCACGATCATCACCACCAAAAGAAGGTTGGCCGCCGTGCGATGCCGCGTGAAATAGGAAATCAGCCACGAGGCGCTGACAGGGGTCGCGCGCGCCATGGCCTAGCCGCCAATCCGCCGTTCGAGCCGTTCCACCAACTCGGTCGGCACCTGCGCCTCTTGCAACTGGCCCAAAAGCCGCGCCTTGATCTCTTCGCTGGCGTCGAGGCCGGTCTGGACAAAGGCAATCAGCCGCGCGCGCCGGTCCTGGGTAATCTCCATCAGGTCCTGCGCTGTCTCGTCTGTCACCTCCGGCTCCACCAGACGCGGCACCACTTTCACGCCCGACCCCAAAAGCGGCGTGCGATCGGTCAGCACCTGCGCGCCCTCAAGCCCGTCACCGCGCACCAGCACATCATCGCCCTGACGGCGCAAAAGGCTCACCGGTACAGGCTGCAGGCGGCTGCCTTCGCCCAGGATCAGCACATCCCCCGTGCTCCCCAAAGAGGAGGCAGGCAGACGCACAACATTGCTCAGCGCGGGCTCTTCCACCTCCACGGTGACAAAATCCCCGGGCTTCAGCGCAGGTGCCGCATCGAGGCGTGCAAAAATCACCCGACCGATCTGGCCATCGCCCACCGCGGCACTGTCGCGGCTGATCTGCCCGGTATATTCAAAATCTTCGCCAAAGGTCGACAGGATCACCTTGACCGGCGCGTTCAGCAGCCGCCCTGTGTCATCCGTCAATCGGCTGAACTGCGCGGTTGAGACGCGAAAGGACACTTCCAAAGCGCTGCCATCCACCACCATGCCCAAGCGTTCATTGACCGACACAAGCCCGCCTTCCACGACCGTCACATCGCTCAGCGTGCCGGGGAATTTGGCAAAAATCCGGGTGTCGTTCAGCGCCTTTTGGGCCTCGTCAAAGGCAATCTGCGCCCGCATGATCCGCGTGACCGCCTGATCCAGCCGCGCCTCTGCTGCCGCCTCTGCCTTGCGCGCAATGATCACGGATTGGCGCGCCTGGCTCGCGGCCAGCTCTGCGGCCTCCACGGCGGCGGCGGTGCCCACGCCGCGCGTTTCCAAATCCACCTGTCTTTGAAACGCTTTTTCGCGCAAGGCGGCCTGATCAGCTGACGCCGCTGTCTCATCCTTGGCCAGGGTCAGGGCCCGTTCGGCCTCGCGCTCTTCGGCTTGGGCATCGGTCAATTCACTTTCGGCCCGGCTCAGCGCAAACTCCGCACCGCTCGGGTCCACCACGGCCAACAGGTCGCCTGCGTCCACCACGCCTCCGTTTTCGAAACTGTCGGACAGCTCCATCAAGGTGCCCGACGATTTCGCCCGGATCTCCAGCATCCGGCGGCTTTGAACCTCGCCATAGGCGGTTAGAACGGGCGTGATCGTCCGCGCCTCAGCCGCGATCATCGAGGCCACAAATTCCCGTTCCTGCCGATCGGGCGTTTTGCTCTCTTCGGCCATCCGCTCTTGCATGGCGGTCCGCACCCCGTTGCCCGCATAGGCCAACAGGCCCAGCGACAGGGCCAGCATGAACAATCCGCTAAGGCTTTGCCTAAGAAAGCGCATCTAGGTTTACACCCTTCGTGTACACTCTTTGGGTCATATTGAAATGGAGGTAAAAGCCCCCAAAATCAACTCTCTGCACGGTTTAACGCGCCAATTGGCTATTTCCGTCGCAGATGTTCATCCAGCCGTGGCATGATCTCAACGAAGTTGCAGGGCTTGTGCCGAAAATCAAGCTGCCGGACCAGGATCTCATCCCAAGCATCCTTGCAGGCCCCTGGGCTGCCCGGCAGGGCAAAAAGATACGTGCCCCCTGCCACCCCTGCCGTGGCGCGTGATTGTACGGCGCTGGTGCCGATCTTTTGCATCGACACCATGGTAAACACGGTGCCGAACGCATCAATTTCCTTCTCGTAGACATCGCGATGCGCCTCAACCGTCACATCCCGGCCGGTCAGCCCGGTCCCCCCGGTTGAGATCACCACATCAATCCCGTCATCGGCAATCCAGGCGCGCAATTGCGCGGCAAGCTGTTCCCGCTCATCGGGCAGGACCGCCCGCGCGGCCAGGCTGTGCCCCGCCGCCTCCAACCGGTCGATAAGCACTTTGCCAGAGCGGTCTTCGTCAAGGCTGCGGGTGTCGCTGACCGTCAAAATTGCAATGCGAACCGGGATAAAATCGATGTTTTCGTCTATTCTGGACATGAATCCGGCGCTTTCTTACATTGACGGGTCTATGTCAAACCAATTGACCGTGGGCCCCAGATTGACAACCTCGGTCTCGTCGATCCGGCCGCGTTCCCCCCAGGCATCATGGATGTGTCCGCACAAGGCCAGCTGCGGCTGCACCCGCGCGATGGCCTCCCGGATCGCGGTGGACCCCACAGACAGGCCCGTCGATGTCATATCCGCAATGCCCTTGGGCGGGGAATGAAACACCATGATGTCGGCGCGTTCACACGGGGCCAACATCTCGGCCGCGGTCTCCTCAGGCAGGTCACAGCTCCAATCGCCAAAAGGCGTCACCGGCACGCCATAGCCCAAGCCGTAAAGCTTCAAACCTGCCACCTCGGCCCCATCCCCATGCAGCACGATCATCCCCGGATTGGCCGCCGCGCGCAGCTCATCGGCGCTTTCACAATTGCCCGGCACCACAACAAAGGGCGCAGTGATCCCTGCAACCAGCGCCATCGCCTCTGCCAGCCCTTCGCGCATATTACAAAAATCGCCGGCCCCGATCACCAGATCGGCCTGCGCGCTGGCCTCCACCAAATCCGCCGCCCGGCCGCGCGACAGGTGCAGATCTGAAAACGCCAGAACCTTCATGGGCTGTCCAACCGCGCCTTGAGCGTCAACAAATCCGCCCAAGCCTCGCGTTTGGCCTGCGGATTGCGCAACAGGTAGGCGGGGTGAAACATCGGCAAAGCGGGCTTGCCATAGGCGTCGGTCCACGTGCCGCGCAGCCGCGTGATCCCGCGTTTGCCCAGGCCCGCCTGACAACTGATATTGCCCATCAAGACCACCACATCGGGGGCCACCAAATCCACATGGCGCTGTACAAATGGCAGCATCATCGCGATCTCATCGGGCTTGGGATCCCGGTTTTGCGGCGGGCGCCACGGCAAAACATTGGTGATGTAAACCGCATCCTTTTCTGCTGCGCTGTCACGGCCAATCCCGATCGCATCCAGCATCAGATCCAGCAGTTGCCCCGCCCGGCCGACAAACGGTTTGCCCACCCGGTCTTCGTCCCGGCCCGGCGCTTCGCCGACAATCATCACGCGCGCACCGGGCTGCCCATCGGCAAACACCAGGTTGCGCGCGCCGCGGCGCAGCTCGCAATGCTCAAACGCCCCAAGGGCCGCCTTGAGCGCATCAAGATCAGCCGCGCCGCCCGCCGCTGCCTTGGCCACACCAACCGGGTCAACCGACAGGGCAGGGGCGCCCGACATGGGCGCGCCCGACACAGGCGCATCCGACGGCGCCGCTTTGGCCGGTGCCACCTTGGCCGCCAATTCATAGCGGTTGATCGGTGCATCACCGATCGCCTCATCCGCGCCCAGCTCCATCTGCCATTCCAGAAGGGCCAGCGCGGTGGCATGATCCATGTGCGATTCCATGCTGTCATAGTAGGGCCTGCTTGACCGGGGTAAAGGTGCCCCGTGCCGCGCAATCGCGCCCCCATGAGATCAGGTCGGAGCGGCATCAGGCATGGGATCTGAGTATTTTTAGCAAGATGAAACCCAAAGGGTGGAAGAGGTCCACGGTTTCATCTTGCCAAAAATACTCAAAGGATCTCGACTTGCCCACAGGGCGCGCCCTTCTTATAAGCGCGAAAACCTCAGGTCGGAGTGGCGGATGCGCTTTTCACAATCCCATCTTCTGGGGATCGAGCCCCTCAGCGCGACCGACATTACCACCATTCTCGATCTGGCCGATCAATATGTCACGCTGAACCGCTCTGCGATGAAGCATGGCGAGGCGCTGGCCGGCCTTACCCAGATCAACATGTTCTTTGAAAACTCCACCCGCACGCAGGCCAGTTTTGAACTGGCGGGCAAGCGGCTCGGCGCGGATGTGATG